>JAXSNY010000010.1:0-21190 GCA_037925365.1 Aquificaceae bacterium | reverse complement strand
CCTTTGTGGCGAGCCTTGTGATAGCGTTCTTAAAGGAAGAGTGGTATACTCTCAGAACCCTTGTAAACATAGGTGCTGCGGTATACAAGCTCTTCGTAATAGCCTACCTTCTTTTGGCTGTGTATCAGGGTAGGGTTTTTGAAATAAGCTACCCTATGGTATCCTTTGCGGACTTTCACCTTAAAATAGACCCCCTTGGGCTTTTGTTTGTGAGCCTGTCTTCCTTCTTGTGGCTTCTCACCACCTTCTACGCAGTTGGTTATCTTGAGGGTTCACCAAACCGCAGGCGGTTTTTCACTTTCTTTAACCTTGCGGTTACTTCTACCATGGGTATTGCTCTCGCAGGTAACCTCTTTACCTTCTTCCTCTTTTATGAGCTTCTAACTCTAAGCACCTATCCTCTTGTAGTTCACAGGGGGACAAAAAAAGCTCTAAGTGCAGGTGGTGTTTATCTGCTTTATACCCTTCTTGGTGGAAGCCTTTTCCTTGTATGTGTGGTTATCCTCTATGTCTTAGTAGGTGATGGAAACTTTAGTGTGGGTGGCAACCCTCAATTCAAGGCTTGGGCTATTGAAAACACGCATCTTGCAGGTTTGCTCTTCTATGGTCTCTTCTTTGGAATGGCGGTAAAGGCCGCAGTTTTTCCACTTCATGGTTGGCTCACAAGGGCAATGGTGGCACCAGCTCCAGTAAGTGCACTCTTGCATGCGGTAGCAGTGGTAAAAGCTGGTGCTTTTGGTGTAGTCAGGCTGGTTTACGACCTTTATGGTGTGGAAACGGTTCAGTCTTTAAGCCTTTGGCAACCCCTTGCCTACCTTGCGGGCTTTACCATAGCTTTTGGCTCCCTTATGGCTGTCTTTCAAAAGGAGTTAAAAAAGAGGCTCGCCTATTCCACCATAAGTCATATCTCCTATATAATCCTCGGCACCCTAATCCCCGGACCCACTGCCACCATGGGAGCTCTCTTACATTTGGTAAACCATGGCATAATGAAGATAACCCTCTTTATGTGTGTAGGGAACTACTCAGAAGCCTACGGAATACACAGGGTAGAAGAGATAAAGGGTGTAGGTAGGAAGATGCCCCTAACTACTCTTGCCCTTACTCTTGCATCCTTAGGTCTTATAGGACTTCCCTTCACCGCAGGCTATCTAACAAAGGAATATCTACAAAAGGGTGCACAGCTTGCAGAGACTGAATGGGGGGTCTACTTACTGTATGCAAGCTCTCTATTGAGTGCTCTCTATCTACTACCTATAGTCTTCAGTGCATGGTTTGGCGAGAAGGAGTTCAAAGAAGAGAGAAAAACAAAGTTTGAAACAGGACTTCTTATGCTCCTTCCACCGCTTATAACAGGACTTTTAACCATACTGATAGGTATATCTACTAACACGCCCATAAATCCCTTAGTTTGGGTAAGGTTAATAGCCAAAAGAGAGTATGGAGAAGTGCAGTAGGCTATGCTATAATCTATAGCCATGTCTTCCATAGCAAAGGTAAAGGCAAGGGAAGTTTTGGACTCAAGGGGAAACCCTACCCTTGAGGTGGAAGTAGAACTTTCTTCCGGTGCAAAGGGAAGGGCTATAGTGCCCAGCGGTGCATCCACCGGAGAAAAGGAAGCTCTTGAGCTAAGAGACCATGACCCCAAAAGGTATCTTGGAAAAGGCGTCCTAAGAGCGGTGGATAATGTAAACTCCATAATAGCAAAAGAGATAATAGGGCTTGATGCCAGCAAGCAATCCCTTATAGACAAGGTGCTTATTGAGCTTGACGGAACGCCCAACAAAAGCAAACTCGGTGCAAACGCCATACTGGGTGTAAGTATGGCGGTAGCAAGAGCGATGGCACAGGAGCTTGGGATAAGCCTTTACAGATACATAGGAGGTCTAAGAGCCAAAAGGCTACCAGTGCCTTTGATGAATGTAATAAACGGTGGAGTCCATGCGGACAACCCCCTTGACATACAGGAATTTATGATAGTCCCCGTGTGTGGAGGAAGGTTTTCAGAGACACTAAGGGCTGGAGTGGAAGTCTTTCACCACCTAAAGGCGATTTTAAAGGAAAAGGGATACTCTACCAATGTGGGGGACGAAGGTGGGTTTGCACCCAACTTAAAAAGCACAGAGGAAGCCTTAGATATGCTAATGTATGCCATAGAAAAGGCAGGATACAAACCGAGCGAAGATGTGCTTTTGGCTCTTGACTGTGCGTCTTCTGAGTTTTACTACGAGGATGAACTGTATCACTTTGAAGGTAAAAAACTTAGCTCAGAAGAACTCTGCGGTTTTTACGCTAAACTCTTGGAAAAATATCCGATAGTATCCATAGAAGACCCCATGGCGGAGGGAGACATAGAAGGTTGGAAGCTCATTACACGAGAGCTCGGTCGCAAGGTTCAGCTTGTGGGAGATGACCTCTTTGTGACAAACCCAAGCATATTCCAAGAAGGCATAAGAGAAGGGCTTGCCAATGCCATACTGGTTAAGCTAAATCAAGTAGGAACTCTAACAGAAACACTACAGACTGTGGAAATAGCCCAAAGGGAAGGATACAAGGCAATAATTTCCCATAGGTCTGGAGAAACGGAAGATACCTTTATCTCACATCTTGCGGTAGGAACTGGAGCAGGACAGATAAAGACAGGCTCTGCATCGCGAACCGATAGGATTGCCAAGTATAATGAGCTTTTAAGAATAGAGGAGGAGCTTGGAGATGAAGCGGAATTTGGTGGGAAGGGAGAATTTTCGGTTTTTAAAGCCTGAAGGGTTTTCAAAACTATTCTTTTTCCTTATGGTCTTTTACACCTTTTATAATCTTTTCCTTAGCCAGTATAATGTATTTAGGGTCTTTGAACTAAAAAAAGCCAGTGTTGAACTTAATGCCAAGATATCCAGCCAAAGGGCGGAAAATACTAAGACAGAACAAGTCCTTGAGCTCATAAGGGAAGACCCTGAGCATTTCAAAGAAAAATTCGCTCGCGAATACATGCAGTTACAGAGAGAAGGGGAGTATATACTTCTTTTCAAACAATAGGAGCATAACCCCTTTTGGTGTTATAATTTAAAGAACTATGAGAAGGACATTTACAGCCTTGTCTTTGTGTTCTTTAATATGGTTAGCCTCCTGTGGTGGTATAACCAAAGAGGAGTTTGACAAAAGAATTGCAAGCCTCGAGGGCAGGATATCACAGCTTGAAGAAAGACAGAGGTCTTTGGAAGAAAGAAACCTAAGGACAGAGGCCAGGGTAGACAACATCTCTGAAAGCCTTGCAAGGACAAGACTTGAGCTGGAAAGACTTAGAGTTGAAAGACATAGCACTGCTCAAGCTACCAAACTGCCAGAGCCCGTAAGGGAAGTGCCACAGCCCTCGCCAAGTGTTCCAGAAAGGTTACAAGAAACTCCTCAGGCTCAACGCGACAACCCACAACAGGCAACTGAAGAATATCAAAGGGAGTATGATGAAGCCCTAAAGCTCTACAACTTAAGACAGCTAAACCAAGCAAAAGACAAGCTCATAGATTTTATAAAAAAGTATCCGAGAACGCCTCTCACAGACAACGCCTATCTGTGGCTTGGTGTAGTTTACAGAGACCTTGGAGAAATGAACAAGGCGGAAGCAGTTTGGCTTACCTTAGTGGAAAGGTGTCAAAGGAAAGAGATGGTAGACTGCAATAAAGCACCTTCTGCCTTGCTTCAATTGGCAAGGCTTTATGAACAAGGGGGAGACAATCAAAAGGCAAGGGAATATTACGAGGCTATACTAAGAGATTATCCACTTTCTGAAGAGGCTGGCATTGCAAAGACAAAGCTTGGAAGGTGATATGAAAATACCAAAACACTTGGCTGTCATAATGGATGGAAACGGAAGATGGGCGAGGGAAAGAGGTCTGCCAAGGATAGCAGGTCATTATGAAGGGGTAAAGAGGGGAGAAGAGCTCGTAGATACTTGCATAGAGCTTGGTATAAGGTGGCTTACCCTGTTTACCTTTTCTACAGAAAACTGGAAAAGACCAGACTTTGAAGTAAATGCTCTGATGAGGCTTCTTGAGGGATATCTCAGGGAAAAAAGCCATTTGCTACTGGAAAAAGGTACAAGGATTTCCTTTATAGGAAGGCGGGATAGATTGCCCGAAAGTCTTTTAATGGAAATGCACAAAGTTGAGAGTTTAAAACCAGCGTCAGAAAAACTTCATGTCTTACTTGCAGTTGATTACGGCGGTAGAGACGAGATACTCAGAACCTTTAAGAAGATAAGTGAAGCGGGTCTTGAGCCCACAGAGAAGAACTTCAAGCTACTTTCAGACCTGCCAGAAGTGCCAGACCCAGACCTTCTTATAAGAACCGGTGGAGAAAAAAGAATATCAAACTTTCTACTCTGGCACTTAGCCTACACAGAGCTTTACTTTACAGATACCTACTGGCCAGACTTTGGAAAAGAAGAGCTAATAAAAGCCCTTGAAGACTTCTCAAGGAGGGAAAGAAGGTTTGGAGCTGTCCTTAAAGAGTAGAGAGGCTATTGGAATACTTGTAGGTGGGCTTGCCATAGCCTTGGTTTTGTCTCCTTATCCAATTTTCTATGCGGGTGTGCTCGTCTTGTCCATGCTTATAGGCTATGAGATTTCTAAGGCTCTAAAGTTTGAACTTTTCTACATGCCACCTATTACCTTTCTGATTAGCTCCCTTTCCCTTGAACTTGGTCTTGTATCTGTTATGCTTTTGTCCTTTTACGCTGGATGGAGAGTATGGTCTATGGATGAGCTTTTCAAGGCTCTTTTGATATGCGTGTATGCTGGGGTTCTTCCTGTGTTTTTACTTGGTTTGAAAGAGGACTACGCTCTATTAAAACTTTTAATCTTTGTATGGTCTGTGGATGTGTTTTCCTACTATGTGGGAAAAAACTTTGGCAGAAGACCTATTTCTCCTCGCCTCTCTCCAAAGAAAACATGGGAAGGTCTTGTAGGTGGTGGCTTTGCTGGTGCAATAACCATGTTGGTCTTTCATGGCTTTAAGGGTATTCTTTGGTCTTTACCTCTCATAGCCATAGCTCTCATGGGAGACCTTTTCAAGAGCTTTATAAAGAGACAGGTAGGTATAAAGGACTTTTCCAATGTGCTTGGAGAACATGGAGGTTTTACAGACAGGTTTGATTCTTTACTTCTTACAGCACCAGTTTACCTATTTCTTTTAAAATTTTGAACTATGGAAAAGATTAGGGCTTGGATAGAAGAGGCTATTTCCCCGGGTTATGAGTATGAAGTATATATGGAGCATAGGAAAAAGACAACCCTTGAAAGTGCTGATGAGAGCTTAGAGAATCTTCTGAAGGCAGAGGAGGCAGGAATTGGCATAAGGGTCTTCAAAGATAGAAAAATGGGCTTTTCTTACACCACTGACCTTGACAAAGAAGCAATAAAGGAGTGTGTAAAAGTTGCCACACAGGTATGTGATATAACACCGGAAGATTATGGGTTTTCTCTTGGTGCTTGTCAGGACTTTGGAAAGTTAGAAACATACTACGATGAGGAGGGTATCAAAAGACCTCTTGAGGAAAAGATAGACCTAATAATTGGCTTGGAACGGAGAGCAAAGGAACTTGACCCGAGGGTAAAGGGCGTAAGAAAAGTAAGCCTTAAAGAGACAGAGCTTGAAGTAGCTTGTTTTAATTCCTGTGGACTCTTCTATGAGTATAGAGGAACATGGTATACACTTATTATGGCAGTGCTTGCAGAAGAAGGGGGAGATTCTTCCATATCCTACGAGTATTCTGGTAGCAGGTTTCTCTCTGATTTACCTTTGGAAGGCATTGTGGAGGATGTGGTCTTTAAAGTCACCGCAAGCCTTAATCCTTCGGAGATGAGAACTACTAAAATGCCTGCGGTTTTCTTCAGAGAAGCATCTGCGATGCTACTTGAAGCCTTTAGTCCCGTATTCCTTGGAGACTCTCTAGTGAAGGGTAAAACCTTCTTAAAGGGCAAAGAAGAGACAGAATTTTTCTCACAAAAACTCACCATAATAGACGATGGCACTTTAAAGGGTGGTTTTATGAGCCTTCCCGTGGACGCGGAAGGCTACACAATGAATAGAAAGGTTTTGGTGGATGAGGGTGTATTTAAGGGCTTCCTCCATAGCACCTACACTGCCCTCAGGTCAGGAACAAAGCCCACTGGCAACTCGGTAAGGGAAAATTTCAGAAGCTTACCTTTCTCTGGCATAACAAACCTCTACATAGACCCTGGAGAGAAAAGCCTTGAAGACCTACTCAAGGGAGATGTTTTCCTTATTACACACCTCATGGGCTTGCACACAGTAGACCCAGTATCTGGAGACTTCTCCCTTGGTGCCTCTGGTATAATATACAAAGGAGGAAGGAGACAAAAAGCTGTTAGGGGGGTCGTTATAGGAGGGAACATAAGGGATATTTGGAGTTCTGTAATTGAGGTGGGTAATGACTTGAGGTTTTATGGAAACGTGGGCTCACCCTCTATTCTTGTTGAAAACATAACCGTGGGAGGTTAAAATGGGAAAAGTCTTATCACCATTACTGATGGTGCTTGGAGCTCTGATTTTCTTCGCAGGGCAGTGGATAACCTTTGAAATATATGCAAATACAAAACTTTCAAGGATAGGCGAAAACCTATCTCAATTTGTGCAGAGTCTTTACTCTGGAGATACTCTGATAAAGTTAAATAAGTGGGACGAAAGCATATTTATACTCAGGACAGCAGGAGGTAAAGTCATAACCACTAATAACGCTATAGGTCCTCTTAAGGTAGAGGATTTTATAGGCACAAGCTATAGCAAAGGCGGGGACCATGCCTATGCCTACATAAAGAGGGTAAGTTTCTCAGAGTATTTGAATGTATTTATTGAAAGACCCTTTGCCTTAGGGGTTTCCATTTCAGGTCTCATATTGTTCTTGGCTGGATTGGCATTGATATTTAAGATGGACAGGCCAATTCAACAGAAGGAAGGCTCAAAAATCCTACCACAGGAGGACATAGTAAGAAGGTTAAAGGCTCTCAGAACAGCCTTCGCCATGAGTGAGGTTATACCTAAAGAGAGTTTGTCTGAGGCAAAAAAAATACTGGACGATATAATCAAAAGAATGGAGGATAAAACATGAATATCCTCATAGTCTCCTTTGATAAAAACTTGGTCAACAAAATTAAAGAGGTCTTAGGTGAGCATAACGTAGTTGACGTGAAAAACGGCGAGGAAGCAATAAACACAGCCTCCTCTTACATGGATGTGATTATCTACGATGCGGTTTCTGGCTCTATATCGGAAGAAGATATAAACAACATATATAGGCAGAAATTTAAGGATTCAAAGTATGTAATCCTCGTTGATGATCTCTTTCCTGTAGATATGAACAACATAATGCCCCCAAGAAAAATAAAGTTGATGAGGGATGAAGCAATAGCTAAAGTTAAAGATGCCATACTAAGTGAGTCAGAGGCGGTGGCGGAGGAACAGCCGCAGGAGATGTTTTTGGGCGAAAAGCTACTTCTGGAAGATATGGACGTTTCACAACCTATATACGCAGAGGACGTTATGGGCTTCAGAGAGTTTGATTTGGAACTACCTACAGAACCTGAATTGTCCCAGGGAGAGGAGATATTCCAGGAAGGTGAAAAGGAGAAGCTACTTAAAAAACTACTCTTAGTTTCTTTTGATACTGCTCTTATAAATAACATAAGAGAAGCTATATCAGGAAGGGTGGATATATTAGAAGCCAGAAAAATGAAAGAGGCTATCGAGAAGGCGAAAGAGTCGGACATAATCCTCTTTGACACCATATCTGGGATGCTTGCCTATAGAACTCTTATGGATATGTCAAAGGACAAATCCCTTGCAAAAAAGTCCTATGTTCTTCTTATAGACGAGCTTTTTAACATAGATGTGGGAAGTATCCCACTTGAGAGGAAATACAGCTTTGCAAGAGAGGCTGAATTGAGTAAGGCGATAGAAAAAGTTATAGAGCTTGTGGAAGAATCTCCTACAGAACAATTTGAAGAAGCAAAGCTGGAAACACCATCTTTTGAGGAGTCTCTGCCTACAGAGCTTCAGCCAGCAACCCTGCAGGAAGAAGAAGGGGGGATTATGAGCTTGCTTGAAGAGATAATAGGGTCTGGTCTTGAGGAAGAGAAACCGCTAATTTCTACAGAGGAAGAAGCTCCGAAGATTGAAGTGCCAGAAAAACCTGTAGTTTCTGAGGGCATAACTCATATGGAAAACATAGCGGAAAGCCTTGCCACAGCTATAAGGGACGTGATCAGAGAACAACTATCCCAGGAAAAGCTCTTTTCCGCCCTATCCAACATTCTAAGTCCAGAAGAAATAGGCAGACAGTTGGCTTCTGTTCTTGAAAGAAAACTGGAGGAGGTTCTAAAGGAAAAGGTCAGTGAGGCTTTTTCAAAAATTGATGTGAGCCAGATAGTGAGAGAAGAAGCTTATAAGGTCTTAAGGGAAAGGCTCAACGAGCTCATCACCTAAGAAATAAAGCCTCTTCCTTATACCATCCCCAAACGGTGGGAAATAGGTTTTCAAACTTGTTCCTTACCGCAAGCATGCTCTTGGGAGTAGCGAGGAATATCATAGGTTGCTCTTCTGCTATTATGCGATAGGCTCTTCTGTATATCTCTACTCTTTTTTCAAAGTTTGTTTCCCTTGCCCCCAAGTCAAAAAGCTCGTCAATTTCCTTTTCCCAAGGGGTTTGTGGTTTGCCTTGTCTTGGGTTCCACATATGAAGCGTTCCCGAAGAGTGCCAGACATTTCTTCCAAAATGAGGGTCCATTGAGCCTGTAAGTCCTATTATAACCGCCTCCCAATCATAGGGTGGAGATGTGAGCCTGCTTACAAGGCTGTTGAAGTCTATGGGTCTGAATATGACCTTTATTCCTATCTTCTCAAGGTCTTCCTTTATCATGTTTCCTATGGCTTCCCTTTCCTTGTTGCCTGCATTGGTAAGAAGAACTATCTCAAGGGTATTGCCCTCAGGGTCTTCCAGCCATCCATCACCGTTTCTGTCTTTGAAACCAAGACTTTCAAGTATCGCCCTCGCCTTTTTTAAGTTGTATTCGTAAACTGGGAAAAGCCCTTCTGTGTAGTAGGGTCTGTTGGCAGGGGTTATGGGTCCGTATAGTGGGTCTGCCAAGCCGTTGTAAACAAGGTAGCATATACCCTCTCTGTCTATGGCGTGTGATATGGCTGTTCTGAAGTCTCTGTTTTGAAACCACTTGAGCTTATACTTTGGAACGCCAGAGCTGGGGTTTTGATTAAAGACCAAAAAGGTAGTAGACGGTGTTGGTCCAAGGTCGTAGAGGGTGGTGTTCTTTACTCTGCTCATAAAAAGCACATCCTGAGGTCTTACACCCATGTAGTCAATCTCTCCCAGGGAATACTTCAAAAGGGCAGTGTCTGGGTCTTGCACTATGTATCCTATTTTTCTCCTTATGTAGGGTAGTTGCCTGTTAGAGTTGTCATGTTCGTAGTAGTAGGGGTTTGCCTCGTATTCCACCATAACACCCTTTATATACCTTTTGAGCCTGTATGGTCCTGTTCCCACTATCTCCTTTGGGTCTGTGTTCACGTTCCATGCGGTCATAAAGTTTCCTTCTTTTACGAACTTTTCCAATTTGTGCTTGGGTAGTATGGGTGCGGACAGGGCACTAAGAAAGGGTGCAAAAGACTCTGGAAGTCTAAACTCCACTGTGTAGTCGTCTATTCTCTTTACGAAGTTCCCTATGTCCTCTTGGCTTTTTAGGATACCTTTAAACATATCTCCCGTGGAGTTGGGTATTTGAGGATTGAGGTATATATCCCTGTAGGTAAAGACCACATCCTCTGCAGTAAAGGGTTTACCATCGCTCCACCTTACACCTTTTCTAAGGTGAAAGATATACAGCCTTCCATCCTCTTTTTCTTCCCACCCCTCCGCAAGGTCTGGGACTACCCGCATTGTTTTGAGATCTGTTTTGGTGAGACCTGTAAAGAGGTCAGAAAGCACTGCAGTGGAAGAAGTTTCCTGAGCCAAGGCTGGGTTTAAGGTTCTTGGGTCAGAGTTTAACACAAACCTTATTTCTCCTCCTTCTTTACCTTCCTTTATGTGGAAGTTCTCTGGCTTTAGCCTCACGAAAGAAACCTCCCCACCCCTTGGTGAAGAGGTCAGATAAAAGGGCAAAAAGGACAAAATTATAAAGCCCAAAGCGAAAACAAAGGGCTTCACCCTACCACCTCCAAAAGCTCCACACCCTTCTTGTATGCCCAATCTATTGCGGAGAGCACGTCTTCAAGGCTTTGTGGGTCTTTTAGACTCACAGAGCTGAGGATTTCTTCCACAAGGTTCACAATATCCAAGAAGCCTATCCTGCCCTGCAGGAAAAGCTCCACCGCTATCTGGTCCGCACCCACCAACACTGCAGGGTATATGCCACCCATGAGAGCAACCCATTTACACAGAGGAATGCTCTTAAACTTTTCCGTATCTACCCTTTCAAAGGTTATGGGAGAGAGTTCAAGTAAACCCTTTTTCTCAAAGGGAAAGGGTTTCCTTTCTGGATAGTAAAGGCTATGCAGTATGGGTATTCTCATGTCTGTCTGCGAGGTATGAAAGATAAAGCTACCGTCAATAAGCTCCACAATTCCATGAACCACGCTTTGAGGGTGGATAACCACGTCAAGGCTTTCCACCTCAAGGTCAAAGAGGTTTATAGCCTCTATAAGCTCCATACCTTTGTTCATAAGGGTGGCCGAGTCTATGGTGATCTTTGCACCCATCTTCCATGTGGGGTGCTTAAGGGCATCCTCTACGCTCACGTGCTTTAGGTCTTCAAGGCTTTTATCTCTAAAGGGTCCTCCAGAGGCGGTCAGATAAACCTTCTTTATCTCTTCTCCTTTTAGTCCCAGCATTATCTGGAAGAGGGCATTGTGTTCGCTGTCTACTGGCACGATTTTTTCCCTGTTTTCCCTTACGAGTTCTCTCAGGCATATGAGGGATTCCTTGTTAGAAGCCAATAGTTTCTTACCCTGTTGAAGCACAAGGTAGGTGGGTAGAATCCCATCCACACCCGATATGGCGTTCATTAGCATTTCTGAACCTTCCACTATAGCCTGCAAGCCCTCTTCACCCTTTAGAAAGGTTGTGCCTTCTGGCAGTTTAGAGAGCCAATCCTTTGAGGGTTCTTCATAGCAGGACACGAACCTCGGCTTTAGCTCTATTGCTTGAAGCAGGAGTTTTTCTGAAGCCCTTTTTGCCAAAATACCCACAAGCTCAAAGTCTTCTCTGTATGCCTTTACTACCTCAAGGGTTTGACTTCCTACAGAGCCAGTAGAGCCAAGCACTCCGAGCTTTTTCATACTATGCCTGCCCTTAGTATATCGTGCATGTGTATGATGCCAACAGGCTTGTTTTCCTTGTCAACCACAATAAGGACCGTTATTTTATAGTCCTCCATCCTTTTTAGTGCTTCCACCGCAAGCTCTTCCATGCGAGCTGTCTTTGGGTTCTTTGTCATTACATCCCTGGCTATGCTCGTGTCAAAGTTTCCACCCCTGTTTACAAAACGCCTTAGGTCTCCGTCGGTTATTATGCCTGTGAGCTTTCCATCTTGGTCTACCACCGCGGTAGCACCAAAGCCCTTGCTGGTCATTTCAATTATCGCCTCCTTCATGGGCGTGTCTTCTTTTACTATGGGGACTTCTTCTCCTTTGTGGCAAAGGTCTGCCACCTGTCTTAGCCTTCTTCCAAGAGAGCCAGCAGGATGCCTCAGGGCAAAGTCTTTGTGAGTAAAACCCTTGAGCTCCAAAAGAACCATAGCTAACGCATCTCCAAGCACCAGAGAGGCGGTGGAGGAACTTGTAGGTGCAAGCTGTAGGGGGCATGCCTCTTTTTCCACAGAAAGGAATATATGCACTTCCGAGTGCTTTGCCAGAGTGGAGTTTGGATTGTTGGTTATGGATATAAGGGGCACACCAAGAAGTTTTATGTAGGGAACGAGAGAGTTTACCTCTGGAGACTCACCGCTGTTGGAAAAGGCAAGCACCACATCTCCAGAGTCTATTACTCCAAGGTCTCCGTGAAGAGCCTCCGCAGGGTGGAGAAAGTGGGCTGGCGTGCCAGTGCTTGAGAGGGTAGAGGCAACCTTACGGGCTATATGACCAGATTTGCCAACTCCTGTAGTTATTACCTTTCCTTGACAGTTTAGAATAAGCTCTATAGCCTTTACAAAACTCTGGTCTAAGTTATCTCTGAGCCTTTGTAAGGCTTGAATCTCTATGTCAAAGACCCTTTTAGCCTTCTGGAGTATCTCATCCATCACTTCTTGTAGTTTTCAATACCCTTCCTTATCTCCTCGTAGGCAAAGTCCACCCCCTTAAAGCCTTCCACCTTTACCCACTTGCCTGGCTCAAGCTCCTTATAATGTTCAAAGAAGTGTTTTATCCTATCAAGGAGAGCCTTTGGCAGGTCTTCATAAGACTTTACGTTTTCGTAAGTGGGGTCTAACTTGCTGTGTGGGACCGCGAGTAGCTTTGTATCTGTGCCTTCTTCGTCTCTCATCTCAAGCCCACCTATGGGTCTGCACCTTATAACGCTACTGGGTGCTACAGGATAGCGAGATATCACCAAAACATCCACAGGGTCTCCATCATCTGCAAGGGTTTGAGGGATAAAGCCATAGTTAAAAGGATAGTGCATGGCGGTAAAGAGAAACCTATCCACGAAAACCGCTCCGCTTTCCTTGTCAAGCTCATACTTTATAGGGCTGTCTTGGGGTATTTCCACCACCACGTAGATGTCCTCTGGTGGGTTTTTGCCTGGGGGTATGTTCCTTGTGTCCATCTTCCACCTCCTTTTTTTATTTTACACTGGGGCATTGCAGAAGTTCATGCTCTCCTCTATGCCGTATTCAACGCACCTTTGCAAGCATTCGCTTGCCTTCTTTAACACCCTTGCAAGTACTTGTCCCTCCTCTCCGCTAAAGGGCGAAAGCACATAGTCCACCACCTTGTTCCTATCCTTCGGTCTGCCTATACCCACCCTGAGCCTTGGGAACTTCTCTGTTTTTATCTCCCTTATAATGGATTCTATGCCGTGATGACCTCCGCTACTTCCCTCAGACCTGAGCCTCAGCCTTCCAAGGGGTAGGTCCAGGTCGTCGTAGACCACAAGCATCTCCTCTGGGCTTATGTCATAATCCTCAAGAAGGTTCAGAACCGCAAGCCCGGAGTTGTTCATGTAGGTCTGTGGTTTTGCCACGAGAAGCTCTTTGCCCTGAAGCCTTACCCTGTAGAGGTGAGAGAGGCATTCCTCCGAATAGTCCTGAACCTTCAGCCTTCTAAGAAACTCATCCACCACCATAAAACCTACATTATGACGAGTTTTTTCGTATTTTTTACCGGGGTTGCCAAGTCCAACAAGAAGCCTTATCATTCAGCTTGTGTGGACTCCTCCACCTCAGGCTCAAGCACCACAGCCACAGTTTCCTCTGGAGAGTCCATGATTACGCATCCTTCTGGTGGGACAATATCCCTTACATGGATGGCATCACCAAGACCTAAACCCCCTACATCAACAGTTATCTTATCAGGGAGCTTGTCCACCCTTGCCTTTACTGTAAGGCTGTGCATAAGAGGCTCAAAGGTACCACCAAGGGACACACCTGCAGGCGTGCCAACAAACTCTATAGGCACTTCTACTTCTATCTCGCTCACATGGGTGATATCCTGCAGGTCCACATGAATTGGATTGTCCCCAAGCCAACCCATCTGCATTTCCCTGAGGAGGCAGAGCCTTTTATCTCCGTCAATTTCTGCCTCAATGAGGAAAGTTTCACCTTTCGGAAAGGTTTTTAGGTCCTTTATGCTTATATATGCATGCCTGTTTTCCACAGCTTTCCCATATACTTCCACTGGCACGTAGCCTTGCTTTCTGAACTTCTTTATCTCGCTCTTTTTACCTATGGATCTTGGTATTAGCCTTACCTGAACCCTTTTCATCCTTTACCTCCTTTATACAAAAAGTGAACTTATGGACTCGCCTTCATGGGCTCGCCTTATTGCTTCCCCTATAAGCGGTGCCACAGAGACCACCCTTAGCTTTTCAAGGGGCTTATCTTCCATGTTAAGGGTGTTGGTCACTATAACCTCTTCAACTGGGGATTCTCTGAGCCTATCTATTGCAGGACCTGAAAAGACCCCATGGGTCGCAGCCACCAGAACACCTTTTGCACCTTTTGAAATCAACATATTTGTGGCAACGACCACTGTGCCTGCAGTATCTATAATATCGTCCACTATTATGGCTTTCTTGTCTCTCACATCACCTATTAGGTCCAGCACCTCTGCCACGTTTGGCTCAGGTCTCCTCTTGTATATTATGGCGATACCACAGCCTAACTTGTTGGCAAGGAGTCTTGCCCTCTCCACTCCACCTGCGTCCGGCGAGACTACCACAAGGTCATCCTTTACCCTACCCTTTATGTATTCGTATAGCACATTCAAAGCGTATAGGTTATCCACCGGTATGTTGAAAAAGCCCTGAATCTGAGGAGAGTGTAAGTCCACTATTATGAGCCTTTGAGCCCCTGCGGTTGTTATTAGGTCTGCCAAGAGCCTTGCACTTATTGGCACCCTAGGTTTATCCTTTCTGTCCTGCCTTGCATAGGCATAGTAGGGGATAACCGCAGTTATTCTTCCTGCGGAAGCTCTCTTGAGAGCATCCAGCATAAGAAGAAGCTCCATTATGCTCTCGTTTACAGGATAACCCAGGGACTGTATAACAAAGACATCTTCACCCCTCATAGACTCGTTTATCTTTATTCTTACTTCGCCATCGCTAAAGCGTCCTACTACCACATCAGAAAGGGGTATACCAAGATATTTAGAAACTTCCTGTGCCAGTTTTGGATTACTGGTGCCAGTTAGAAGTTTCATAGAGCCAAACATGTGCCACCTCTTTTATTGTAGTGGAAAGCTGGGGTGCCTGGATTCGAACCAGGAACCCCCGGATCCAAAGTCCGGTGCTCTGCCAGTTGAGCTACACCCCATAACTTTCCACCCTGTATAGCCTCCAGCCCCTTGCCTTGCAGGCAAGCTCCAACTCCTGCGTGGGCTCACCTGGGCTAAAGACACTGGAGCCACTACCGCTTACAAGAGCCACTTTGCCCAAACTCCTCAAAAATCTGAGCACTTCGCCCACCTCTGGGTAAAGCTCTCCAGCAAGCTCACCCAGCCTGTTCTGGAGAACACCAAAGTCTCCAGCCTTTAGGCAATCTATTATTTTATCACCCTCTATATTCTCTGTCAAGATATCTTCTTTTACCATACTATAGACTCGTGAGGTGGAACATCTAACGCCGGGATGTATAAGCGTAAAGACCATCTTTGGCAGTTCAACCCTCTCAAGAATTTCACCCCTGCCCCTACCTATAGCAGAACAGCCCATGAGGAAAAAGGGCGCATCAGAAGACACCTGACATGCTATCCTGTGTAGGTCTTCATCGCTCAATGGCTTGCCCATAAGTTCATTCACTGCCCTTAGCACCACCGCTACGTTGGAAGACCCACCACCAAGGCCTCCGCCTTCGGGTATTTTCTTCTGTATGAAGACCCTAAAGGGGACCTCCTCTCCGAGAAGTTCTTCCATGAGCCTTAGAGCCTTGTAAACAAGGTTTTCCTCCATGGGTATGCCCGTGCTGGTTTCAACCTTCAGAGGACCTTCCTCTATAAAGACCTCATCAAAAAGGTCTATAGCTTGATAGACGGTGAAAATCTCATGGTATCCATCTGGTCTTTTTCCAAGAAGCCACAACCCAAGGTTCAGCTTTGCTGGCGAGAGAAGCCTAAGCATGGGTATAAATCATAAGCCTTTTGTGGGCTGTCCGCAAGTCTAATACATTATGCTTGTATGCTCAACAAATTTTAGTCTACATGGCTAAAGATTTTCTCAATAACCTCTTGACAAAAGCCCAAGATGTTAATATAATATCTACCCGTAAAAATCCCTTAGAAGGAGGTGGAACATGGCAAAGCTCAGACCCCTTTATGACAAGATAGTAGTTAAGAGGTTTGAAGAGCAGGAACAAAGAACTGCCTCTGGCATAATCATACCAGACACCGCCAAAGAAAAGCCACAGATAGGAGAGGTAGTGGCGGTGGGAGAAGGAAAACTTTTACAAAACGGTCAGCAAGTTCCACCTAAGGTAAAGCCTGGAGACAAGGTAGTCTTTAACAAGTATGCGGGCACCGAGGTGGAGCTTGATGGAGAAAAGTTCCTTATCATGTCTGAGGATGAGGTGCTTGCAATAGTTGAGTAAAAAACTTTTAAAGGAGGTGGTAGCATGGCAGCAAAGAAGGTTATCTACGGAGAAGACGCAAGGGCAAGGCTCAAAGCAGGTGTTGACAAGCTTGCTAACGCAGTTAAGGTCACACTTGGACCAAGGGGTAGAGAGGTCATCATTGAGAAAAAGTGGGGAACGCCCCTGGTCACAAAGGACGGTGTGACCGTTGCCAAAGAGATAGAGTTTAAAGACCCCTATGAGAACATGGGAGCCCAGCTTGTCAAGGAAGTAGCCTCCAAGACCGCCGATGTGGCCGGTGATGGAACTACAACGGCAACAGTGCTGGCACAGGCTATATTCACTGAGGGTCTAAAGGCTATCGCTTCTGGTGCAAACCCCATGGACCTCAAGAGGGGTATAGATAAGGCAGTAGAAAAGGTCATAGAAGAAATTAAGGCTCTCTCCATACCCGTAAGTGGAAGGAAGGAGATAGAGCAAGTTGCCACCATATCCGCCAACAATGACCCCGAGATAGGAAAGATAATCGCAGACGCCATGGAGGCAGTTGGCAAGGATGGGGTTATAACTGTTGAAGAGTCCAAGTCCGCCCAGACAACCCTTGAGACAGTCCAAGGTATGCAGTTTGACAGGGGATACCTCTCTCCATACTTTGTGACCAATCCCGACAAGATGGAGGCGGTTCTTGAAGACCCATTCATACTCATATACGAAAAGAAGATTTCCAACGTAAAAGACCTCTTACCTGTGCTTGAGCAAGTTGTTAGGGCAGGAAGACCCATCCTCATAATAGCGGAGGATGTGGAGGCGGAAGCACTTGCAACCCTTGTGGTTAACCATATAAAGGGAGTCATTAGAGCATGCGCGGTAAAGGCACCCGGTTTTGGTCAAAGGAGAAAGGACTACCTGCAAGACATAGCCATACTCACTGGTGGCACTGCTATAACTGAGGAGCTTGGTATAAAGCTTGAAAGCGTCACCCTTGACATGCTCGGAAGGGCAGACAAGGTCATAGTGGACAAGGATAACACCACCATAGTGGGCGGTAAGGGCTCAAAGGACAATATAAACGCAAGGATAGAGCAGATAAAGAAGCAAATTGTGGAGACTACCTCTGACTACGACAGAGAAAAGCTCCAAGAAAGACTTGCCAAGTTGGCAGGTGGTGTGGCTATCATAAGGGTTGGTGCGGCTACAGAAGCTGAGCTCAAAGAAAAGAAGGCAAGGGTAGAAGACGCAGTGCACGCCACAAAGGCTGCAGTGGAAGAGGGTATAGTCCCAGGTGGTGGTGTGGCATTGGTTAGGGCTTCTGAAGCTCTTGAAACCCTCAAAGTAGAAAACCCTGACCAGCAGGTGGGTGTGGACATAGTAAAGAAGGCATGTAGGACACCTCTTAGACAAATAGCTTCCAACGCAGGATTTGAGGGTTATGTAGTGCTTGAAAAGGTTCTACAGCTTGGAAGCGAAAAAGGCAAGAGCTGGGGCTTTGATGCGTCAGTGGGCGACTACAAGGATATGGTGGAGGCTGGAATTATAGACCCCACCAAGGTGGTAAGGACTGCTATACAGAACGCAGCTTCTGTTGCAGGAACCATGCTTACTGCAGAAGCTCTCGTGGCAGAAATACCCGAAGAGAAGAAGGAAAAGGCACCAGCTCCTGAAATGCCAGAGCTTGACTAAAGAACCGCCCCCGCAAGGGGGCTTTTTTTATTTTAGAATGCCTAAGAGCTTTTCCACTATCTCTTTTGTATCCTTTCCAAGATAAACAAAGCCGTTTTTCATCTCACAACCCTTCTTGCTACACAACCCACCAAAGGAAATAACCTCACCGCTATGCTTCATAAACTTTGTAGAAGGCACGTATATACCCTTTCCATCTGTGTAGAAATCTTCCGCTTTGAGTTCTATCTCCTTTCCATCAGACCTAAGGAGAAGGTTCCTGTATGCTCTTCCTGCATAAACTTCTATATCTTCGTAATTAGAGAAGGACTCGTATATGTCTCTTATGGGGTTTTTAGCAAGCTCAAACTTCACATATTCCTTAACCGTATAGCATTCGTTAAAGACCGCATGGGGACATACCTTTGCACAGTATCCATGGTCTATACTCTTGAAAAGTTCACCAACCGCATATCCTTTGGAGGGCATGAGGTTTTGCTTGCCAAGTTTCTCAAGGAATCCTGAACGCCTCATGACCTCTTCAACGGGTGCCTTTGCATTCACAAAAACTAAGTTCACTCCCTTCTTTTTCATCTCTTCAAGAAAGTCGCTTAGAGCGTCAAGGGCTGTTCCATCCATGTAGTTTACTGACTCACAGTCTATAACCAAGTGTTTGAGTGCGGGCTTTTGCTCTATTATCTCCTTTATTTCCTCAAGGATGTTCTCTGTATTGGCATAGTAGAAGGATGCCTCGGGTCTTACCATCTCAATCTGTGGACAAACGGGTAGGCTGTTGGTTTCTGCGTTCACAAAGGTTTTGCTAACTGGGTCTCTGGACATTCTAACGATTCTTGGGTATAGGCTTCTCCAAAGGAAAAGGGAAAGAGACAGAAACACGCCTATAAAGATGGCATAGTCTGGCTTCATGATAAAGGATAGAGCAAAGGTGGAAACTGCGGATATACCATCATATCTGTTTGTTTTCCAAAGATGCACAAAGTATTTTGGCTTTATAAGGTTTACTACCGCAGTTATAACCACTGCAGAAAGCACAGCTCTCGGAAGATAGTATAGAAGAGGTGCAACAAAGAATATGGTAGCTAACACAAAGCTGGCACTTATGATGTTTGCCATACCAGTTTTTGCACCTGCTTGGAAGTTTACCGCAGAGCGAGAAAAAGAACCGCTTACGGGAAAACTCTTAAAGAAAGAACCCACAAGGTTTGCAAGACCCTGACCTATAAGCTCTTGGTTTACGTCTATCTTCTGCTTTGTTTGGCTTGCTATAAACTTGGCTATGGCGTAGGCTTCCATAAAACCTACAAGTGCTATGATAAAAGCCTTGCCTAATATCTTGTCCAAAAGGTTAAGGTCTATAGAGGGCAAAGAGGGTAGAGGAAGACCCCTAGGTATATCACCCACCACCCTTATGCCATAGCTTTCAAAGGCAAGAAGGTATGAGAGAGTGGTAAATAAAGCCACAGTAAGCAGTGCGGAGGGAAAGTTTTTGTTTATCTTCCTTAACCCTACTATCAAAGCTATGGAGACTACGCCCACTATAAGAGTGTAAGGGTTCGTTTGTGGAATTGCCTTTGCTATCTCGTATATATTTTGGAATATAAGCTCCTTTTGCTCTACCTTTATACCTAAGATTGCAGGTATTTGTGTGCTGATTATTATTATCGCCGCTGCGTTGGTAAAGCCTATTATCACCGAGTGTGATACAAAGTTCACCAAAAATCCAAGCCTGAAGACGCCTATAAGTAGCTGTATTACACCCACGAGGAAAGCCATGAGAATGGCAAGCTCTATGAATTTCTCTTCGCCGGGCTTTGCGTAGCTTGTGAGAGAGACAAAGGTCAAGAAAGCCACTATAGCAACTGGACCTGTGGCAAGCTGGGCGGAGCTTCCAAAAAGTGCAGCAACTATTACAGGTATGGACGCAGCGTATAGTCCATAAACGGGTGGAAGACCAGCTATGAGGGCATAAGCCATGGACTGGGGCACAAGAACAACCGCCACCGTAAGACCAGCCATTAAGTCAGAAGTAAAGGTTTTTCTGTCATAATCCTTTAGCCATCTGAGGAAGGGAAAGAACCTATTCATATTAATAAATGCTAACATAAATCATGGAAGCCTGCTTATAAGTTATGCTTATAATTCTATATGCTATGCTTAACCTTGCGGTCCTGCAGTTTAGACCTTTTTTTGGAAGGGTGGAAGAGAACCTCAAAAAAGTCTTGGAAATGCTCCGCTATGTAAAAGATGGGTCTTTTGTGCTTTTGCCTGAGATGTGGCAGTGTGGCTTTGACTACCAGAACATAAAAAAGCATGCGGATGCAACTCAAGATGTCCTGCAGGAAGTCATAAGGGTCTCAGAAGAGAAAAAGCTGACAGTAGTAGGAACTTATCCCTTAAGTGCTAAGGAGGGCATATACAACTCTGCCATCTTGGTAGACAAGGGAAATATAGCAGGAGTAAGGCACAAGATAAAGCTTTTCCCTCTTTATGAAGAGCAAAAGCACTTTTTACCCGGTAATGAAAATCCACTTTTTGAGGTTTCTGGTGTAAAGCTGGGTATTCTCATATGCTTTGAGCTTAGGTTTCCAGAGCTTTCATGGAGCTTGAGGGATGCTAAGTTGCTCCTTGTGCCAGCCATGTGGGGGAGCAAAAGGAAAGAGCATTTAAAAGTCCTTTCAAGGGCAAGGGCTATAGAGAATCAATGTTTCCTTATGCTTTCTAATGCATGGGGCGAGGTGGGAGGTGAAGAATATGGTGGGTCTTCCGCCATATATAACCCATGGGGTGAGGTGCTTGCCTTTTCAGAAAGGGGAGACAGCATTCTTCAGGTAGAGGTAGACCTTGAGGATGCACAAAGGGTGAGAAATCTTATCCCTCTATTGTAAAATATCCATACATGGCATATTACATCTTTGTCACGGGTGGCGTCCTTTCATCCTTAGGCAAAGGAGTAGCCTCAGCTTCCATAGCCTCTCTTCTTGAAGAGCAAGGTCTTAGGGTAAACATCCAAAAACTTGACCCATATCTAAATGTAGACCCTGGGACTATGAGCCCATACCAACATGGAGAGGTCTATGTAACAGAGGACGGTGCGGAAACGGACCTGGACCTGGGACATTACGAGAGGTTCACGGAGACAAAAATGAGCAGGAAAAACAACATAACCGCAGGGAAGGTTTACTACAATGTCATACAAAGGGAAAGAGAGGGAG
>JAXSNY010000009.1:0-21440 GCA_037925365.1 Aquificaceae bacterium | reverse complement strand
TGAGAGTGGCACCGTACCATGTTCCAGCTGGTGGCACATGTGCTACTGCCATGACATACCTCCTTTCTTTTTATTGTTGAACCGGCTGAGCCGGCTCATTTGCAGGAGCTGTTTGCTGGGCTTCTTGTCCTCCCAGCCACTTGTTGAATTCATCCTCAGACACAACCTTTAGGACGCTTGCCATCCTTGAGTGCCATGTTCCGCAGTATTCTCTGCAGAAAACCCAGTATTCACCGGGCTTATTAAATTGGAACCACATCTTGGTTATCCTTCCAGGAACACAGTCCTCTGTAACCCTTGCCTCGTGGACAAAAAAGGAGTGTATTACATCCCTTGAGGTGCAATATACCTTAATAGGCTTGCCTGCAGGTATGTATGCTTTTACGGAGTCGTCAATCTTTTCTGGCATCAGGTATATGTTCTTCTCGGGGTCAGCTACCTGATTGAAGAAGGTGTATACCTTCTTACCGTTTGGATACTCAAACTCCCAACCCCACATGAAGGCGGTAACCTTTATCTCTAATGCACCCTCGGGAGCGTTTCTCTGCTTTACGAAGTTAGCAAAGGAGTAGGTTCCAAGAAAGAGGACTATTATGGTAGGTATGACGGTCCAGACTATCTCTATTGCTGTGTTTCCCTCAATGTGAGCACCTTCTTCATTTTCCTTTGGTCTGTAGCGGTATTTGACCATGAAGTAGATAGAAGGCACAGCGACTATGATGTATATGGCTACCGCCACCCAGAACCATACGGTTACAGAGTTTTCCCAGTAGGCTCTTGGGTAGGCAAGTATGTCCTCTTTTGCCATGGCTGTCCCTACCAACAAAAGCAGGCTCAAGAGGTTTCTCATGTTTTAACCTCCTTTTTCTTTCTTACTATGGCATGGAGCAAGGTGAGGCTTGCAAGCATTGCCCCACCAAAGGCAAAGATTATAGCTGGGTTAAGTCCATACTTTCCTGTGTTTGGGTCATACCTGTAGCACACCATATAGGCAACATCCACTATGGTGTTTCTCGTTATCCTAAAGGTCTCAGCCTCTGCAAGGGCAATACGAAAGTCCCTTTCTCTTGGAGATATGCCATAAAGATACCTAACTATCTTCCCATCTGGAGCTATGAATATCACCACATTAGGATGAACAAAGACCCTATCCTGACGAGAATAGAAGAACCTATAGCCCAAGGATTGGGTGAGTTTTTGAATTTGGTCCTCCTTCATTATACCAAATGTCCATTTTAGATTTTCTACACCAAGCTGAGCCTTGAACTTTTTTATGTCTTCAAGAGTGTCTTCCTTATCAAAGGAAAGCACCAGAAGGTTCGCATCTTTCCCAAGTCCCTTGGTAGCTTCAAGAGCGGATTTAACTATGAGAGGGCAGGCGGAGTCGCAGGTAAAGTAGGCGAGTATTAGAGCTGTGGGCTTACCCTTTATGAGGTCATAAAGCTTTTGTCTTTTCCCATCTTCCCTTGTAAACTCCACATCCGCAACCTTGTTTCCGAGATATTTCTCTTCCTCTATCTGCATTATAGTTGCATCAAACATACTTGGAGTATTCTTAGGTTGAGGTGTGCCAAAGGCAAAGACCCAAAACAGGAAAAGAAGGACTATAACCCTCATGGCTTAGAACTTACCATAAGAACCTACAATGTAAGCAGTGCCTGCCACAAGTAGCCAAGCAAGGTCTACAAAGTGCCAGTAATAGCTCGCCGCTCTTGCAGGTGTCTTCTTGTTAAGAGCCTTTCCACTATTTATTAGAAGTATCAGCTGCATACCAAGACCCACAAGCACGTGAGAGGCGTGAACTCCTGTGAGCATGTAAAAGCCTGTTCCATACATATTGGAGCTTATGGTAAAGCCCTTGTGCCAAAGGTGTAGCCATTCCCAAGCGTGAAGCACAAGAAAGACAACTCCCAAAACCATAGTAAACAAAAGCCACATTCTGTAGCCTCCAAGGTCTCCATGCTCAATGCTATGCTCTGCCTTCCATATGGTGTAGCTAGAAGTCCAGAGGATAAGAGTGAGAAATGCCACGAGTGCCAAGTTCATACCACCCTCTGGTATCCATTCTCTGACCCATACATCCGCATGTGTTGCCCTTGCCATCCAAAAGCCTGCAAAAACTGTTCCGAATATAACCACTTCCGCAAAGACAAACCACACAATACCTTGAAAGCCAAGCCCTTCGTCATGACCCTTCGAGAAGTATTCGTTAGCCCAGCCTGCGATACCGATCGCCAACAGGGCTAAACCTATACCACCTGACAAAACCGCCAGAAGGGCAAGCTTCCAGGTGAAATAGGCTATGGCGGCAAGAGCCAGAAAAAAGGTTGACAGACCTACGGGCAGTGCCCACACACTGGTCTCGTGGTGCGCCGCATGGGTTCCCTCGTGCGCCATTTTTTTACCTCCTTTGTGGGTTTTACTAATGATATAAATCATTTTTGCTCTTTTGTCAAGTGTTATCAATTAATAATATTTTAAGATAGTGAGATTTTAAGATATAAAAATCTGTTATTAGAAACTTGCATTTACAAAGAACATGCTCTAAAATAAAAAAAATCCAAAGGAGGTGTATCATGGGAAGAATGATATCTTTTAAGAAAAACGGAGTGGAGGTCTCAGGCTATCTTTCTGAGCCAGAGTTTGGAAAGGGTCCTATGGTTTTTGTGTTTCACGAATGGTGGGGGCTTGTGGACCATATAAAGGATGTGTGCGACAGGTATGCAAAGGAAGGCTTTTATGCTTTTGGTATTGACCTGTATAAGGGTAAAACTGCCAGCGACCCAGAAAATGCAGGAAAGCTCATGCAAGACCTATTCCAAAATAGGTTTTCAGAAGCCAAGGAGATGGTAAGAGCTTGTATAGAATACTTCAAAGAGCAAGATATGGGCTATGTGCCAAGGACCGGTGAGTTTATGCTTGGTGCCACTGGTTTTTGCTGTGGTGGGACATGCACATGGTATTTTGGTGCGGAGTTTGCACAAGATTTTAAGGCTTTAGTGCCTTATTATGGTCTTTATTCCATAGTTCCCATAGATTTCTCAAAGATAAAAGCTCCAGTGCTTGCAATTCACGCAGGAAAAGATGCCTTTATACCTCTTTCTGATGTGTTAAAGGCTATTGAAGAGTGCAACAATCACGGTGTTCCCGCACAGTTCCTAATATACTCTGGCGTAGACCATGCCTTCTTTAACGACTCAAGACCCGAAGTTTATCATGAAGAGTATGCAAGCGATGTGTGGGAAAAGACTATCGCCTTCTTCAACAAATACCTTAAATGAGTTGGAAGGATAGGTTAATACTTCTTGGATTATCTATCTTAGGTGCCTTTGCCTTTGCGGTGCTCGCCCTGTCAAGGGGTGAGCCTGTGGGAGCAATCTGGATTTTAATAGCAACCCTTTCTATCTATATGATAGGTTATAGATATTACTCCTACTTTATAGCCTACAAAGCCTTTGAAATAAACGACAATAATCCCACTCCAGCTCACAAGTTTTACAACGGTCTTGATTATGTGCCTACCAACAAGTGGGTGCTCTTTGGTCATCATTTTGCCTCCATATCGGGTGCTGGTCCTCTTGTGGGTCCTGTGCTGGCAGCACAAATGGGATACTTGCCAGGGACTCTTTGGATACTTCTTGGTGCGGTTTTGGCTGGCACAGTTCAAGATATGGTGGTGCTAACCATTTCCATGCGTAAGGGTGGGAAGAGCTTGGGTCAAATTGCGAGGGAAGAGCTGGGAAAGGTGGGTGGGCTTATAACCCTCTTGGTCATATACAGCATCCTCATCATACTGCTTGCGGTTCTTGGTCTTGTGGTTATAAAGGCACTGGCAGAGAGCCCATGGGCAACCTTTTCTGTTTTCATGACCATACCCATCGCCATGCTCATGGGCATTTATATGTGGCATATAAGACCCGGTGCGGTGTTTCAATCTTTTATCTTTGGCGTGGTGGCACTCTTGATAAGTCTCTATATAGGCAGGCTTGTGGCACAGCACGAAACCCTTGCCAAGCTCTTTACACTCTCTGAAGCCCAGCTTGCTATAGCCTTGATGGTCTATGGCTTTTTTGCCTCTGTTTTACCCGTTTGGCTTTTGCTTGCACCAAGAGATTACCTTAGCACCTTTCTAAAGCTGGGAACCATCATTCTTATTGCCATCGCAGTAGCGATAGCAAACCCAGAGATAAAGATGCCTGCCTTTACGCGGTATGCCTTTACTGGCTACGGTCCCGTTTGGAAAGGAGACCTCTTTCCCTTTCTTTTTATAACCATTGCATGTGGTGCGGTATCTGGCTTTCATGCACTCATATCTTCTGGGACGTCACCTAAGATGCTTGACAAAGAGAGTCATGTAAGACTTGTAGGCTACGGCGGTATGCTTGGAGAATCCTTTGTGGCAATAATGGCACTCATCGCTGCGGTCTCCATGGAGCCGGGTCTCTACTTTGCCATAAATAGCCCAGCGTCAGAGATAGGCAAAACGGTTCAAGAAGCAGCACAAAAGATCTCCAGCTGGGGCTTTTATATAACACCCGAATACCTTAAGGAGATAGCAAGAAAAATTGAAGAGCCTACCATTCTCTCAAGGACAGGCGGAGCACCAGCTCTTGCTATAGGCATGGCTCTTATATTCGCAAAGATAACAGGCGAAGCCCTACTTGCCTTCTGGTATCACTTTGCCATACTCTTTGAAGCGGTTTTCATCCTCACTACCATAGACACAGGAACGAGAGTGGGTAGATATATTCTTCAAGACCTACTCTCTGGTATATCTTCTACCTTTAGGGACTACAGAAACCTTTGGGTAAATGTGCTTACCAGTGGTATAACAGTGGCAGGCTGGGGATACTTTCTCTATGTGGGCGTTATTGACCCCTATGGAGGCATAAAAACCCTCTGGCCTCTCTTTGGCATATCCAACCAGCTTTTGGCAACCACCGCTCTCGTTGTCGCAACCATTTATATGGTAAACAACGGAAAATTAAAATACGCATGGATAACTGGTCTTCCTGCACTTTTCCTTGCAATAAACACTATAAGTGCTGGTCTTATAAGGGTTTTTCATCCAGATAAGGCAATAGGCTTTCTCGCCCAAGCGCAGTTTTTAAAAAACGCAATAATTTCAAACACCTTACCAGCTACCATTCCAAGCGTAGAAATAGCCCATAGAGTTATCTTTAACAACTATGTAAACGCCTTTATGGCAATTTTGTATGTCTCCCTTGTGCTATGTGTTATAGCCATAGCTTTGTATAGAGTTTTTGTTGTTGTAAAAAAGTCAGGCTAATCTCCGCTTTTTTGAGGAACTTCAAGGAACTTGTATAAAAGTTGTCTTATCTCTCTTATTTCATCCTCTACCTTGTCAAAGCGTCTGTTAACGTCTGCTTTTAGCTCGTCTATTCTTTTATTGGTCTCATCTATTCTCTTGTTAGTGTCCTCTATTCTCCTATTAATAAGCCCAGCCACTAAGCCAAGCACTACTGCATGCGCAGTTATTACGCTCAGGATTACAGTCAAAGCAGTTTGCCATTCCATAAGGGTTAATATAAAACCTCAGTATTAACTAAGTCAAGTTAGCTACCACCTTTTTGAGGAACTTCAAGAAACTTATACAAAAGCTGTCTTATCTCCCTTATCTCCTCCTCTATCCTATCAAGGCGCTTGTTGATATCCACCTTTAAGTCATCCATCCTCTTGTTAGTATCCTCTATTCTTTTGTTAAGAAGCCCAGCTACCAGTCCGAGAACCACTGCGTGTGCGGTTATTACGCTCACGATTATAGTCAATGCGGTCTGCCATTCCACAAGAGTTTAATATAAACTTTTGTGTGTTCTTAGGTCAAGAATCCAGAAGCGATGATTTGCTATTTCGAAAATGTTGAATATAACACTTTTGGCTTGCAAGAACCATATTTTATGGTTATACTATTTTCTTGCAGGAGAGGTGGCCGAGAGGCCGAAGGCGGCTCCCTGCTAAGGAGTTGTAGGGTTAACAGCCCTACCGCGGGTTCGAATCCCGCCCTCTCCGTGTTAATATAGAACTTATGAAAAGAGCCATACTCGCCCTTGAAGATGGAAGCTACTTTGTAGGATACTCCTTTGGTGCAGAGGGGGAAGCGTCAGGAGAAGTGGTTTTTAACACCTCCATGACAGGATATCAGGAGATCCTTACAGACCCCTCCTATAAGGGGCAAATTGTAGTTATGACCTACACGCAGATGGGGAACTACGGCGTAAACTATCAAGATGTAGAATCCTCGGGAATTCAGGCAAACGGTTTAGTCATAAGGGAGCTATCACCCCTATATAGCAACTGGAGGGCGGTAAAGAGTTTACATGAATACCTTGCGGAGAGCGGGGTGGTGGGAATATGGGGCATTGACACAAGGGCCCTCGTCAAAAGGATAAGGGAAAGGGGGGCTCTCAAAGGGGTTATATCCACTTTGGAAAGCGAACCTGCAAGACTGGTGGAAAAGGCAAGGAGCTTACCCGACATATCGGAGCTAAACCTTGTTGAAGAGGTGGCAACAAGGGAGGTCTACTACTGGAAAGAGGGAGATTGGGACCTAAAGAGGGGCTACATATACAGAGAAAGCGTCAAACCTCTTATTATGGTGGTGGACTACGGCGTAAAGAGGAACATACTTCGCAGGCTCACCCAGGAAGGTGCAAGGGTTGTGGTGGTTCCACCCTACCATGTGGAGAAAATAATGGAAGAGATAAAGCCGGATGCCCTTTTTCTATCCAATGGACCCGGAGACCCACAAAGGGTGGTAGAAGGTATAAGGCTCGTGAGAAAATACATGGAAAAACTTCCTATAATGGGCATATGTCTTGGGCATCAAATAATAGGTCTTGCCTTAGGAGGAAAAACCTACAAGCTCAAGTTTGGACATCACGGTGGAAACCACCCGGTAAAGGACTTAAGAGACGGGCATATAGAGATAACCGCACAGAACCATAACTTTGCGGTAGACCCAGATACTCTAAGGGATGTGGAAATAACTCATATAAACCTTCTTGACGAAACCCTTGAGGGCTTTAGGCACAAACACCTACCCATCTTCTGTGTCCAGTATCATCCCGAGGCATCGCCAGGACCTCACGACTCTAAGGGCATATTCAAGGAGTTTATAGGTCTTTGTGACTAGTCTCTGATAATCTTGATATTTATAGACAATTGAGTTAAATTAGTCCCTATGAAGTTATCTGAATATGCTAAAAGAAAGGGCATAAGCTACAAAACTGCGTGGAGATGGTTTAAGCAAGGATTAATCAAGGGTTATCAAATGCTTACTGGAACTATCATAGTGGAGGAAGATAAGCCATCTACGCATTCAAATAGAGTAATCATCTATGTGAGAGTTTCAGACCATGCAAGCAAAGACCATATTGAAAGGCAGGCTCAGAGGCTAATTGAATATGCAAAAGTTAACGGTTATCAAATTGTTGCAGTAGTTAAAGAAATAGGTTCTGGAGTAAATGACAAAAGAAAGAAACTGATGGAAGTTTTAAGTAGAGATGACTATGATGTTTTGCTTGTAGAACACAAGGATAGGCTTACAAGGTTTGGTTTTAATTATATCCAGACACTTTTAGGAAAACTTGGAAAGCGGATAGAGGTAGTCCAAATGTCTAAAGATGACAAACAAGAGCTTTTGCGAGACTTTATTTCCATCATCTATTCTTTTTCTGCAAGGCTATATGGACTAAGAAGGGCAAAGGAAAAGGTGGATAAGATAAAACAAGAGGTTCTTACAGATGTATAGGGCTATTGAAGTCTCATGCCCTACCACAAAAAGAAAAAGCACCCTTATAGCTCATGTCCTAAAGCTATACAGAAAAACCGCAGAGATAATAGCAAACTTTCAATGGTTTCTTTTCTTCAAAACCGGCTCCTTTAACAAAAAAGCCAACATAAAACACTTAAACTGCCCACTTTCAGAAAGGTTCAAGTCCACTATCCAATACCATGTGGTAGTCCCTACACTGGAAAGTTTTATTGGCAATGTCCAAGAAAGGTTCAAAGAGATAGTTCTTAGCTCAACTCTTCCTGAAAAGACAAAAAGAGTTCTCCTTTATCTCAACTCCAGAAAGGAATGGCTTATTCCAAAAAGTGAGAAAGCTCTGTGGATAGATAAAGACAAAAACAAGCACGAGTATGAGATAGTCAAGGAAGAAAGAGCACTTGCTAAAAAGATATTCAAGCATATTCTCAAAGGCTGGAAAAAGCCAAGTTTTAAAGGTATCTCTATGCTTTTGGATAGCAAATGTGCCTTGCTGGAAAGACCAAAGAAAGCAAAGGGCTTTGACTTCTGGATAAGGCTGTCAACTAATGAGAAGAGAAAGCCTATATATCTGCCTGTGAGACTTCATGAATACTTTGAGGAAAGAGGTGGAAAGCTAACAAACATGGTTCAGATAGCAGAGGATGGCAAACTAAGACTTGTGAAGGAGATAGAGAGAAAGGAGATAGCTTTCAGTGGAGAGGTAGCCCTTGACTTTGGCATGGAGTGTTTTCTTGTCTCAGACAGAGGAGACCTCTTTGGCAGGAAGTTTTATGACAAGGTAAGAGAATTTGCAGAGAAGATAGACAGAATTCAAAGAGAAATGCAAAGGAGAGGAAAAAAGCCAACAGAGAGCAGAAGGTATTTAAGACTTCAACACAGGCTAAGTGAGTATGTGAAGAATGAGGTAAGGAGGGTAATAAACAGGGTTATAGAGTTATACAGACCACAGAGGCTTGTGCTTGAGGACTTAAGAGGATTTTTGAAGAGGGTGATTAACAATTTTCCAAAGGCTATAAAGAGGGTGCTTATAAGGTTTGGGCTTGGAGAGATAAAAAGGAAGATAGAGGAAGTAAGAGAGGAATATGGCATAGAGGTGGTGTATGTTGCTCCTGCCTATAGTTCACAGGCATGCAGTAATTGTGGGTATGTAGACAAAGGGAATAGGAAGGTAAGGAGTGAGTTTGAGTGTAAGCTATGCAATAGAAAGCTCCATGCGGATGTGAATGCAAGCAGGAATCTGCTTAGCCGTGCTAAGTGGAGCTTGCATTTACGTCGTATGGAGCAAGCTCTTATCAAGCAGGTAGAGGAGTTTATAGCTCGCCTGTTTGGTGAGCGGTTTAAGTGTCTTTGGAGTAAGGCACTGGGATTGATTGAAAGAAATCCATACTTTCAGTCAGTCCCTAAACCTGAGGCGTGGGTAAATGCCCATAGAAGGGGTATTAGTCCATGCTAAGAGATACTCTTGCCATGAGTCATGCAGAACCTCAGAAGTAGTAGCGCGAAAATATTTCTCATATCTTTTCTTATATTCTTAGGGTTTTCCATAGTAACTGTAAGGATCTCCTACATACAACTGATAGGAAAAGAAGGCTATGTGGACAAGGTGGTGGAAAAGTTTCCAAAGGCATCGGTGGTTAAACTTTCTACACCCAGAGGTTCAATAAAGGACAGAAGGGGAAATGAGCTTGCCATTAGCATACCTACCCTTTCTGTATACTCTTTCCCCCACCTTGTGCAAAACAAGGAGGAGCTTGTTCAGCGTATCTCCGCATTGCCTGAAGTGAAGGAGAAAGAACTCATAGAGAGGCTCAATTCAGACAAGAAGTTTGTATGGCTCGTGAGGCATATAGACAAGGTTTATATGCCCTATCTGAGGGGAGTCATTAGGGATACAAACAATGACAGAGCGGTGGGACTGCAGGAAGAGTATAAAAGGCTCTATCCCCACGGCAATCTTGCCAGCAACCTTCTCGGTTTTGTGGGAAAGGATGGAGAGGGGCTTGAGGGTCTTGAATACCTTCTCAACAAGGACCTGAGTGGTAAGGAGATTAAGGGAGTCTTTTACTTGGGCAGGTTGGCAGTAAACCCGCTGTCTGAGGATATAAGCTCAAAGGATGTTCAGCTCACCATAGACCTTGGAGTGCAAACCATACTTGAGGATATAAGGGACAAGATAGTAAAACAGTGGAACCCAGACAGGGTGGGCATAATGCTCATGGACGCAAAGACTGGTGATATATTAGGTATGGCGAACTACCCCACCTTTGACCCAAACCAGTATCAAAAGTTTCCAGCCTCCAATAGGAGGAACTTTGTGGTAACAGACCTCTTTGAGCCTGGTTCTGTGATGAAGCCCTTTTTTATTGGACAAGCACTTCAGAAGGGTTATGTAAGACCGGGTATGTGGATAGACACAGAAGGCGGAAGAACAGAAGTTTTTGGCAGGTTTGTAAAGGATGTGAAACCTTCAGGAAGGCTTACTCTTGAGCAGGTGCTGATAAAGTCTTCTAACGTGGGAACCATAAAGGTTGCCCATTTCCTATCAAAGAAGGATGTGGAGGAGCTTATGCAAAAAATACACATGACAGACAGGTTCAATCTCCTTCCAGGGGAGGTAAAACCTAAACTTCCTAACTTCAATTATCCAGCCAACATTCTCTATGCCAGCATAGGGCAGGGCATAGCTTCGAATCTTTTGAATCTGTGTGTGAGCTTTAATGCCTTAGCTACAAACAGAATAGTAAAGCCCAGAATACTGCTCGATGACAAGCCTGAGGTTTTGAGGGAAAATATATTCTCACCACAGGTCTCTCAATGGCTACAGACAAACCTTGCGAAAGTGGTGGAGGAGGGAACCGCAACGAAGGCAAGGTCCGACTACTTTACCATCGCAGGCAAAACTGGCACCTCTCAGAAGTTTGACTTTAGAACTGGAAGATACTCAAGGGAAGAGCTTGTCACTTACTTTGTGGGATACTTCCCCGCCAGCAACCCAAAGTTCATAGCGGCTATAATGGTGGACAGACCAAGAGGTCCTAACCCCTACGGGGGAACGGTGGCCGCACCCTATTTCAAAGAGCTTGTGGAAAGAGTAGCTTTTTATTATCGCTTAGAACCCGACAAGCTCAGCAAGTAAGGACCTGTATTCCGTAGGCAGTAAAATCCCTTGTATTTTTGGAACCTTTACCACTCTCAAGCCCGTTAACTCTTTCACTATATGGGGGTTTGTCCTTTCGGAGATATCCTCTCCTTCAAAGCCATTCATCACTATAGCTATAGGCTCTACACCCATAGACTTCATGTAATACCAACTTAGAAAGCTATGGTTTATAGTTCCAAGCCCTGCTCTTGCCACCAGCAGGGTTTTAAGCCCCCAATCTTGAGCAAGCCTTGCGTAGTTGTAGTCCTTTTTTATGGGCACCGCTACACCGCCTGCTCCCTCCACCAACAAAAACTCGTATTTTTTCAAAAGCCCCTCAAAATGCTCCTTCAAAGCCTCAAGGGAGAAATCCCCACCCTCCTCCATTATGCCTGCATAGGGGGAAAGAGGTAGTCTAAACCTCACAGGCACAACTTCCTCAAGGGACTGCCCTGTGATAGAAGCCAAAAGGCTACCGTCTGCAGGCACATCCCAAACATCCGTCTCAATGGGCTTTAGATAACCCACCCTTATGCCCCTTTCCTTGAGGGTATAAGCGAGATTATAGCTTATAAATGTCTTGCCGACGCCTGTATCTGTGGCAGTGATGAGAACGCCTCTCACGCATATAATTATAGCCATGAAGAGAGCTATAATAACTGGTATAAGAAGAATAGGCTATGAAATAGCAAAGAATCTTCTCCAAAATGGCTGGGCTGTGGGTCTTGTCTACAAAAGCTCTGAACATGTTTACAAGGAGTTAATGGAGAGCTTTGGTGAAAGGGTTTATGGTGTCAAGGCAAACCTGAGCTTTTGGCAAGAAGCGGAAAGGGCGGTAAGAGAACTTACACAAATGATAGGCGGAGTGGATGCCCTCATACATCTTTCAAGCCCATACGAACCCACACCCCTTGCAAAGCTCAAAGAAGAGGACATGGACTATCACTTCAAGCCCATAGCTCAGGCTTTTGTGGTTATGAGCAGAGAAGCCTATCCTTTGATGCTGAGAAATGTTGGAGATATCAAGGGCAGAATAGTTGCCTTTGGCGACTGGGCTACAAACACCACACCCTACAGAAACTACTCCGCTTACTTTTTAGCAAAGGGTGCCTTGCACACAGCGGTAAAGGTGCTTGCCAAGGAATTTGCTCCTTATGTGCTTGTGAACGCCATAGCTCTTGGTCCTACCATAAAGCCTCCGGACTTCTCCGAAGAAAAGTGGCAGGAGTATGTGAACAAAACACCTCTCAAACGGACTGTATCCATAAAGGATGTGGTTAAACTTACAGAATACCTACTTGAAGTGGAGAGCATGACAGGAGAGATTATAATGCTTGACAGCGGGAGACATGTGGCAGGTGAATGCTCATAAGATAGTCCTTCTTTTCAGCGGAGGCGTTGAAAGCACCTGTCTGCTTTATATGTATCTTAGAAAAGGCTGGCTTGTATATCCTGTATACATAAAGGCAGGCTATCCATGGGAGGCCTTTGAGCTTGAAAATGCAAAGAGCCTGTGGCTCTACACAAAGAGAAAACACAAAAATCTCATGCCTCTTAGGGTATTGCCTGCCATAAACCCAGAAAGGGTAAGCAGAAGGAAACACGACAAGAACCTTTTTATACCTCTCAGAAACATAAACCTTATAGCTATGGCAGGAAACTATGCACTGCTGAAAGGAATAGAATATGTAGCCATAGGCAGTTTAGGTATTTACCCCTTTCCCGACAACAATGCGGACTATATGAAACGCCTGCAATCTCTTATAAACATAGAACTTTTAACACCCTTCATGGGAATGGAAAAGCACGAAGTGTTAAAGAAATTTTCAGAAGGCATCCCCCTTGAAAGAACTCTCTCCTGCATAAGACCGAAGAAGGTTAGAGGCAAGGTCCTCCACTGTGGGAAATGTGAAAAATGCAAGGAAAGACAAGAGGCACTTAAACACCTATTACTTTGACCACAACCCTTTTGTTTCTCTGCCCGTCAAACTCCGCATAGAATATCTCCTGCCAAGGTCCAAGGTCAAGTTTCCCGTTGGTGACGGGTAGAACTACCTGAAGGTGGGTCAGAAGGTTTTTAAGGTGGGCGTCAGCGTTGTCTTCACCCGTTCTGTGATGTTTATAGTCCTCTCTGTAGGGTGCGAGGTTTTCTAACCACTTCCATATATCCCCGTGAAGCCCTTCTTCATCATCCTGAATTATTACCGACGCGGTAAGGTGCATGGAAGAGACAAGGCAAAGACCCTCTTTTATGCCAGACTCTTCTACTGCCTTTTTCACTTGCCCTGTTATCCTTATAAGCTCCCTTCTTTTATTTGTCTTAAATGTCAGATATACAGTGTGGCTTTTCATGAGTTTTCCTTAAGGTAATCGCTTATTATCTTCTCCATCATATCCCTGTGATAGAGCCTTTCCCTCTTTAGCCTCTCTATTTCCATCTCCAGCTCATGGGTCATGGGGTGGTGCTTTTCCAGTTTATCCACTTGTGCATCAAGTTCATGATGCCTCTCATAGTGATACCTGAACTCCTTGTTTTCATTAAGAAGTTTTTGAATTGCCTCCTCTCTGCTCATTTTATGTCCTCCTTTTTAGGTCTTATTAATATTAAACCACAAAGACTAACTAAAAAGCCAACGGACAAGACCTGAAAAGAGGCAAAGGCTATAAAGGTTAATAGAGCGAAGGCAAAGGGAACAAGACACAGGACATAAAGCCAGAAATATCTCCTTGTGGCGGTATAGCTCCAGTACGGGTCCTTTGTAGTATCTATAGGAAACACCTTCTTTCTTATAAGGATTGCAGGAAGGACGGAGACTATTCCAGTAGCCACCACGAAGAAGGTAAAGAAGTTTAATAAGTTTTTATGAATAGGAAGCCTAAAGTAAAAGTAGAGAGGAATGCAAGCGAGGTATAGGATAACCAAGGAAGCTACAAAGGCATAGTGCAGATGTCTTGACCTTGTTCTGTAAATATATACCTTTTCCATATTCCTATGATAGAATATAAGCATATGAGGTGAGAATATGCAAGTGGAGATGTTGAGCGAAGAAAAGTTAGAAGAGTGGGCGGAGTTTTTAAAGGCTTTGGCTCATCCCATCAGACTTAGAATATTGGCGGTGCTTATTGAAGGCAAGCAGTGCGTGAAAAACCTGAGCGACCTTTTGCATACCTCACAGCCCAATGTGTCTCAGCATTTGAGTATACTCAGGAGCAGAGGGATAGTGGGATGCAAAAGGGATGGGTCCATAGTGTGCTATTACATCAAGGACGAAAGGGTGGTAAAAATCTACGAAATACTGAGTAAGGAGGTGTAAGATGGCAGTGATAGTGCTCACAGAGAGCAACTGGCAAGCAGAGGTTATAAACTCTGACAAGCCTGTGGTGGTGGACTTCTGGGCTCCTTGGTGTGGACCCTGCAGAATAATAGCTCCCATTGTGGAAGAGCTGGCTATGGAAATGGGCGACAGGGTCAAGTTTGGAAAGCTCAACACTGATGAAAACCCAAACATAGCCATGAGGTATGGTATAAGGGCAATACCCACCATAATGCTCTTTAAGAATGGTGAGGTGGTGGACACACGCATCGGAGTTCAGCCAAAAGAAGCCCTCAGGCAGATGATTAACAGCCATCTGTGATGGTGGAGCTGTCCGAAGACATACTTTACGACTGCATAATAGTTGGTGGTGGTCCTGCGGGTTTGACCGCAGGGCTTTACTGTGCAAGGGCAAAACTCAACACCCTTCTTTTTGAAAAAGGAACGCTTGGTGGACAGATAGCCATCACAGACCTCGTGGAAAACTATCCAGGCTTTCCAGAGGGGATAAGCGGTAAAGAGCTTACAAAAAGGTTTAAGGAGCAAGCGGAAAGGTTCGGTCTTCAGATACTCAGAAAAGAGGTCACAAGGATAGAAAAGGTCGGCAAAGAGATATTCCTCCATCTGAGGACTGGAGAGCTAGTCAGAAGTAAAACCGTCATACTTACAGTAGGTTCCAACCCAAGAAGACTTGGCGTTCCGGGGGAAGAGGAGTTTTTAAACCGAGGGGTATCCTACTGTGCCACCTGCGATGGTGCTCTTTTTGAGAGTGTGCCTATAGCAGTGGTGGGGGGCGGTGACTCAGCCACACAGGAGAGCCTTTTTCTAACAAGGTTTGCCAGCCGGGTTTACCTTGTCCACAGGAGAGACCAGCTTAGAGCACAAAAGCATCTCCAAGAGAAGGTCTTTTCCAATCCCAAGATAACCTTTATTCCCAACAAGGTGGTGGAGGAGATAAGGGGCGGTGATTTCGTTGAAAAGCTCCTCCTCAGAGATACCAAGGATAACAGCCTTTCTGAGTTGCCTGTGGAGGGTGTTTTTATATTCATAGGTCTTGAGCCCAACACGGGATTCCTTAAAGGAACCATAGAACTTGACGATAAGGGATATATAGTGACTGACGAAAGGATGAGGACTTCAATGGAAGGAGTGTTTGCAGCAGGTGATTGCAGAAGCGGAGCTACCGGTCAGGTTGCGGTGGCAGTAGGGGAAGGGTGCATAGCAGCCATAGAGGCGGAAAGATACATAGAGGATAAATTTTAAATATCAAGGTGCTGACATGGAATATCAGGGGAGGTTTGAAACCTTCAGGGAAGCAACTAGGTATATGTTTAAGTCTCCGAGCCTTTCTGATGTGCTTTTTGTGGTTTTGCTTTTTTCTCTCGCAGTAGGGTTTCTCATAGTCCTTCCTTATCTCTGGTCAAGATATAGGGCTAAGGTGGACCTCAGAAGGGAATTTTTTACTGTGGGAAAATCTCTGGGGCTTGAAAAGGAGGAGATTAACCTTCTTTGGAAATGTGCAAACATTACCAAAAAACCCATTAAGATAATGCAGGCAAAAGTGGTATTTGAAAGATGTATATCAAAACTTGTGAAGGAAGATGCATCAAAAATAGAAATGGTAATAGAGATAAGAAAAAAGCTCAGGTTTGATAGCCTCCCTTGGTTTCTACCTCTCAGTAGTACAAAGGATATAGACCTTTATCAGACAGGTTTTATAACCTACGAAAACCAAGCTTACAGCTCCGCAGTTTGGGAAAAGAACGAGCTTGAATTGCATATAGCCGTGCTCGATACACCTCTTAAGCCTATACAGCCCGGGGAAAGAGTTAGGTTTTCCTTTCTAAGGGAAGACGATGGTAGGTATTATTTTCAAGGCGATGTGCTAAGGACCTACAGAGATGGGACAAAGTTAGTTATAGTATTACCCCATACAGAGAAACTGTCAAAAATTCAGCTAAGAGAGAGCCTTCGATGGAAGGTGAAAATACCTGCAAAGATACATATATACAAAGATAGCAGTGCACTTTCCTTTGAAGAACCAGAAGAATTCATAGAAGGTACTATAGAGGATTTGAGTGTTCAGGGCATAAGGGTATGTCTTTCAAGTTTTACAGATGTAAGGGTTGAGGAAAGAATTTTCATACAATTTGAGATAAAGTCATACCCTATAAAGGTTTTCGGGATTGTAAAGAACGTAAGAAGCTCACCAAACAGAACATGCTTAGGCATAAAGTTTGCAAATCTTGGCAAGGCGGATGAAGACTACATAAGAAAGTTCATAATAGAAGAGCAAAGGGAAATACTAAGAGCCTACAAGATGGGTGAGCTTAGAGAAGGCTCCTCTTCTTCAGGGCTTTGATTATTCTCTTTCTCGCCTGCCTCTCTTTCCTCTTTTTCTTCTCGCTGGGCTTTTCGTAAAACTGTCTTCTTTTAACTTCTGTAAGTATGCCTTCCTTCTCTACTATCCTTTTAAACCTCTTAAATGCCTTCTCAAAGGGCTCGTTTTCCATCACTTGAACTATAGCCAAACCTTTTCACCTCCTTAGGTTTTGCCAAATATTATACCAAAAACCTCGCTAAGGTTCTCCACAAAGTGCAGGGTCATCTTGTCTCTTACGTACTCTGGTAGGTCTTCCATCACCTCGTCCCTGTTTTTTGAGGGAAGGATAACCTGGTATATGCCGGCCCTCTTGGCTGCCAGTATCTTCTCCTTTAGACCTCCCACGGGCAATACCCTTCCCCTGAGCGTAACCTCTCCTGTCATGGCTATGTCCGTCCTTACCTCCTTCCCTGTAAAGAGAGAAAGGAGTGCAACCGCAAGGGTTATACCCGCAGAGGGACCATCCTTTGGCACCGCTCCCTCTGGCACATGCACATGGACATCGTAGTTTGAAAAGGTTTCTGGGTCTATGCCATAGTCCTCCGCTCTTGACTTTATGTAGGATAGTGCCGCTTGGGCGGATTCTTTCATTATGTCCCCCAGAGAGCCTGTAAGTATGAGGCTTCCCTTACCTTTGAACTTGGTGGCTTCTATTATCATTATCTCACCCCCTACCTCCGTCCATGCAAGTCCTACCGCTACGCCCACCATAGGCTTTTCCTCCGATACGGTAAACCTCTTTGAAACACCCAGAAAGCCCTTTATGTCCCCAGCCTTTACCTCAAAGGGCAATGGTTCGCCCTTGAGCTTTTTGAGAGCTAACTTCCTAAGTATGGAGCTGAGCTGTCTTTGTAGGTTTCTAACGCCGGACTCCCTTGTGTAGCCCCTTATGACCTCTAAAAGGGCATCGTCGTGGAAGAGGACCTCTTCCATTTTAAAGCCGTGCTCTGGTAAGAGTTTTGGAAGAAGGTGGTTTTTAGCGATGAAGACCTTCTCCTCCTCTGAATATCCTGAGAGGTGTATTACCTCCATCCTGTCCAAAAGAGGTCTGGGTATGGTGTCCACACGGTTTGCGGTGCATATGAAAAAGACCTCAGATAGGTCAAAGGGCAAACCTATGTAAAGGTCTACAAAATTCTTGTTCTGTTCTGGGTCAAGCACCTCAAGGAGGGCTGCCGCCGGGTCGCCCTGAAAGGACAAGGAGAGCTTGTCCACCTCATCAAGCACAATAAGAGGGTTTTTTGTCCCACCCTGCTTTACCGCTTGTATTATCCTGCCGGGCATGGCACCCACATAGGTCCTCCTGTGTCCCCTTATCTCCGCCTCGTCTCTTATGCCACCCAAGGATATGCGGACAAATTTTCTGCCCAAGGACTCGGCTATGGACCGTCCAAGGGAGGTCTTCCCAACGCCGGGCGGTCCTACAAAGCAAAGTATCTGCACCGCATGGCTTTTGCCCTTTGTGAGCTTTTTCACCGCCAGGTATTCAATTATCCTGTCCTTTACCTTTTCTAGGTTGTAGTGGTCTCTGTCCAATATTTCCCTTGCCTTGTCAAGGTCATAGCGATCTTTAGTGCTTTTATCCCAAGGCAGGTCAAGGACCCACTCAAGCCAAGTCCTTAGAACCCCCGCCTCTGCGGATTCGGGATGTAGCTTTTCAAGCCTTCTTATCTGCTTTTCTACTTCCTCCCTGGCTTCCTTTGGGAGCTTTAGCTTGCTTAGTTTTTTCTTGTATTCCTCTATCTCTGCCCTACGCTCATCTCCTTCACCCAACTCCTCCAGTATTGCCTTGAGCTGTTGTCTTAGGAAGTATTCCCTCTGCTCCTTTTCTATCCTTTCCCTTGCGACCCCTCTTATCTTGCTTTGGACCTCCAAAAGCCCCACCTCGCTCTGGAGATATTGATGAACAAGCTTAAGCCTTTCTACAGGATCAAGGGTTTCAAGAGCCTTCTGGGCTTCTACCGCCTTTATGTCCAATATGGATGCGGTCAGGTCCGCAAGCTTGCCGGGGTCTTGAATGTCCTTTATGAGCATTACGAGGTCTGGTATGACCTGCTTGCCAAGGGAGATGGCAGTGTCAAGCTGTTCCTTTAAGGACTTTATGTAAGCTTTTACTTCACTGGAGAGGCTTTCGAGGTCAAGCTCCTGCTCTTCTAAGGGCTGAACCCTTGCCACGTAGTAATCCCCAGCCTGTTTGTATTCTAAAAGCCTTGCCCTCTTTATACCCTGCACCAGTATCTTTAACCTATTTTCCTCTATGGGTGCAGACCTTATCACGTGGGCTATGGTGCCGATCTCGTAAAGGTCTTCCATGTTGGGAGATTCCACCGCCTTGTCCTTCTGCAGTAGGAGGAATATGAGCCTGTCCTTCTTTAGGGCTTCTTCTACCGCTCTTATGGAAAAGCTTCTTCCCACAAAGAGGGGGACCACCATGGTGGGAAAGACCACCAGGTCCCTGAGGGGCATCACTGGAACCTCAAAGGCTTCTGAAGGCACCTCCGGAACCCTTACAAACTCTTCTGGAAACATGACTACCTCCTAAGAGATAAGCTCCTCTATGAAGTCCTCCGCCACAAAGGGTTGAAGGTCCTCTATCCCCTCACCCACCCCTATGAGCTTCACGGGAATGCCCAGCTCCCTGCATATGGGCACCACCGCACCCCCCTTAGCAGAGCCATCCAGCTTTGTAAGCACAAGCCCCGTTACCTCAACCGCCTCCTTGAAAACCTTGGCTTGCTGTATGGAGTTTTGACCTATTGTGGCGTCCAGCACAAGGAGGGTTTCTGTAGGCTCTTGTGGCAAAAACCTTTTTATAACATCCCTTATCTTCCTAAGCTCTCTTATAAGAGGTTCTTTTGTGTGAAGCCTACCAGCGGTGTCTATAAGCACCACCTGATAACCCTCTGAGGTAGCCTTTTGAAGGGCTTCGTAAACCACAGAGGCGGGGTCTGCACCTTCGTGCTTTTTGAATATGTCCGCACCACTCCTCTGAGCCCAAACCTCAAGCTGTTCTATGGCCGCAGACCTGAAGGTGTCTCCTGCTACAAGGAGAACCCTTTTACCTTCTTTTACAAACCTATAGGCGAGCTTTCCTATGGTGGTTGTCTTTCCTGAGCCGTTTACACCAAGAAAGAGATAGAGGCTTATGCCCTCATGAGGTTCTTTTAAGAGTGCTTCGCACCTGCTTATTTGAGAAAGTATTGCCTGCTTTAAAAGCCCAGAGAGTTGGTCTGAGGTTTTTAGGTTTTTCCTTATGGCTTCCTTTCTGAGCTCTTCCACTATTTGAAGGGAGCCTTTAGCTCCAACATCTGCCCTTATGAGCTTCTCCTCCAACTCCTCAAAGATCTCCTCGTCTATTTTTCTACCTGCAAAGAGTATACCAAACTCTACCGCTTCCTTTGTCTTTTTCAGACCCTTTTTGAGCTTTTCCAGAAAGCTCTCCTTTTGTATAAAACCAAGCTCCTCCTGTATCTTTCTTATGACCTCCTCTACCTCTTGCCTTTTGAGGGCTGGTGCAAGTTTTATAGAACGGTTTAAAAGCTCAAGAGCCTTTTCTGGCTTTTTTGCCTCGTAGAGCAAAAGACCTGCCTTTTTTAGGCTCTCCCAGTCTCCGAGCTTTGCATACTCAACTGCGGACTTTTCTAACTCTCCCACTCTCTCATATATAAGAGCCTTTTCCTTAGCGGTCGCAAGCTCAGGGTCGTAATGCTCTATAAGCTGATAGGCGTAGTAGTATTTGCCCTCCTCCATGTATAGCCTAAAGAGAAGACCCCTCAGCTCTGGGTTTTCCTTAAACCTTTCCAATATCTCAATAGCCTTGTCCTTCTTACCCTTTTCTATGAGAGCCAGTATGGCGTTCTTGTCGCCCTTCTCTGCGAGCTTCTCTTCTTCTGACTTTCTCCAGAAAAACATAGGTTTAATATTTTAACCCGAGTTGCAAGCTACGGGGAATTGATAACCTTGAGCCCACGATGAAGGATAAAAGGAGAAAGATGTTTGAATAACATCTGTTTGGTTTTCCATGCTATAATCTCTCTGTGTCCTCAAAAGATATAACTCTCAAAGACATCTTTGAAGAAATCCCACAAAGGCTTAGCAAGATACTTGCACCTGCACCCATAAAGGAACTGCTACCCACCAACTTCCCTTCCACAGAGCTAAGAGTGGACTTTTTGGCAAGACTTAAGGACGAAAGCATACTGCATATAGAATTCCAATCCTTTAACGACCCTAACATGCCCTTTAGAATGCTACGCTATTACCTTGCCATATTGGAGAGATATCCAAGCAGTCCCATAAAACAGCTCCTTGTGTATGTGGGAAACAGGAAACTAAGAATGAAGTCAAGACTAAGGCTTAGAAATCTTAGCTTTAGCTATGAAGTCCTTGACATAAGGCAGATAGACTGCAAAGTGCTTTTGGAAAGTCCAGACCCTATGGATAGGCTTTTAGCTTGTTTGTGTAAGGTAGAGGATGAGGCATATCTGATAGAGAAACTCATAAGGACAATGGAAAGCATGAACGAGGAAGAGAGGAAGGACTACCTTTTGAAAGCCTTGACACTGGCAGAACTGAGACCTAACTTAAGGATAAGGCTCACGGAGGAGGTTAGGCACATGCCTATAGTGGTTAGACCTGAGGACATAAGATTGCCAAAGAGAAAGTTGAAGAAGGATCTCTTATACAGGCTTGGTCTTGAGGAAGGCAAACAGATCGGGCTTGAAGAGGGTAAGCAGATTGGACTTGAAGAGGGTAGAAAAGAGGGTGAAATTATTGGTATTGAAAAAGGTCTTTTAAAGTCCGCACAGGATA
>JAXSNY010000008.1:0-22723 GCA_037925365.1 Aquificaceae bacterium | reverse complement strand
GGTATGTTATATTTGTCCGCAAGGACAACTCTGTCAGAACCAGAAATCTCCCTTAACTCTTCTTTTCCTATAGATAGTATCACCGGCAATGGAAACAGCTGTCCATTTTTTAATCTCATGGTATGCAGAACGGACTTATAGTCCTCCTTACCCATAAAACCCGTTAAAGGTTTATAGGCACCCAGCATGAGAAGTTCAAGGTCACAGAGTTGAAAGTCATCTAACTGTATTCTTGGAAGTTTTGCACAAAGCTCCATAAGCTCTTTTAGGTTTTCCTTATTTCTAACTTCTCTTTCCATGGATATTACCTCGTGAGTATTCTTATTTGGAATATGGGAGTTATTATATCAGAGATGGTCTGGAGAAATTTTCTCAGTTGCGTAGCGGGTGCTGTAGAGACATAGACTATGTCCTTGTCCTTTAGTTCAAACTCCCTAAGTAGGAAAAAGCTTTCTCCTTTTGATAGGTCAAAGTTATAGACCGTTGGCACTCGCCCATCTTGGGTTATGGCACGGGGTTGCACTCCAAGGGCTACTAAGTTTTCTGGTTTTTCTAACCTAAAAACGAAAACGCCCTTTGCGTGGGCTATGTCATCCCTTAACCCACCAACCCTTGCCAAGGCTTGTGCCAAGGTTATACCCATGGCTTCAAACTCAAGCTCTTCGTTCTTACCAGTAGCACCAAGAAAAGATGCACTTTGAGATTTGTATACTACGGTTATGGTATCGCCTGGTGAAAGGTTTAGGTTAAGCTGTGGGTCTTTGAGAAGAAGCTCAAAGGGTATTTCTATGCTCTTGCCTTTTCTGTTGAGTTTAATTATAGTCTTGTTTACTGGAGCATTTATTCCACCTACAGCAGATATAACATCGAGCAAGGTGTATATGTTGTATGAGAGGGGTATGCTTCTGCTTTCCCTGACGTTTCCTGCTATGGTTACCTTTGCAGAGCGATGGTCTAAGACTCTTACCACCACCTGTGGATTGTTTGCTTTTCTTTTAAGCCTCTCATATATTTCTGCAGATAATTCTTCTGGGGTTTTACCTTTGACGTTTACAAAACCAGCAAAGGGTACATTTATGTTTCCATTTTCGTCCACCTGCTGGGCTGGGACTTGAAAAACTGAAGGACCAGCTTGAATTAGTGAGCTTGCCTGTGAAAAGAGGACTGCTGGGGGTTGCTCGTAGATTATAACCTCCACCACATCCCCAATATCAAGTCTTGGAAAGAAACGTTCCGCTTGGAACTCCTTAAGGTTGCTAAGAAAGTCTTTTTCCTTGGAGGTTTTCAAAAAATTTATGGCTTTTGTGTTAGGTTCAACAAGCTGTATAAAATCCTCTGTGGCTTCTTGTCTTATGGCTGAAGTGCTGGGTCCAGACTGGGGAAGCATTGTAGAACAGCCATACAGAAAGACACATGATAATACTGTAAGACTTTTTTTAAAGAAGGCAAGCATATGAGAATTATACACTATAGTAGCAGATATAAAAGCCCAAGGGGCACTAAAGCCCCATATCTTGAGCCTGCTCTTCTGTTAAGTGTCTATCCTCTTTAACCTCCCTCTGCACAGATTCACATCTATCAAGAAGTTCTTTTAACCTTATAGGTGCTTCGGTAAGTGGCAGAGATGAGTCGTAGACCTCTGCTTTTACTCCACACTCCTTCATGGCTTCGTAGAGCATCCTAAGTCCCTTTTCCGCTTCTGGTCCGTTTCTACGCACCACCCATATCCAGTCTGGGTTGAGTTTTCCTTCTTTGTGGAGGTCTCTTATGGCGTTTGCCACGCCTTCACCAAGGGTTACATCTATCCTTGTGTTGTTGGCTGTTCCACCACAGACCAATACTCCCCTTATACCGGGCTTGGAGAGTATTATCCTTGTTATCTTATACATCTTCTCCGCAGGGGGGTTTCCTCCTATGTCGGTAAAGTTTGCAGGTTTTAGACCCATGGCGTATGTAGTTTCTATGGTAACTGTTGAGCCACCGCCTCCGAAGGTCATCATGGCAATATCTCCGTCCACTTCCACATAAGAGCCAGCCTTTCCTCTGTGGTCATCCCTGTCTATAAGAGAGGCTTCTATCTCTCTTTCTGTGGGTGGTCTCTTCATGGCGGTTCTCACTCCGTATATCTTGGCAGGTGGGACGCTGGCATCGTCATCAATGGTCACCACTGCATCAAGGGCGAGGACTCTCTGCTTGCCACCCACATCGCATATGGCAAGGGGGTTTATCTCCAAGAGCCTTGCTTCTGCTTCCCAGAAGGCTTTCCACATGTTGGCTATGACTTCAGAAAGCTCCCTCAAAACTCCCATGTATTCCTGAGGAAAGCCAAGCTCAAGGAGATAGTTTCTAACCATATGGGGATATAGTCCCTTTATTGGGTCAATGACCCAGCTTTTGACCTTTTCTGGTGGAACTTCTTCTATGTCCATGCCCCCCTCAAGGCTAAGGGTAAGCACTGGAGCCCTCACCTCTGTGGAATAGGTAATAGAGGCGTAAAGCTCTTTTAGTATGTTTGCTTTTTCGCTCACAAGCAGTCCCACGGGCATTTCTCCATAAACGGGGTAGTTAAGAAGGGCGTTGAAGGTTTCCATGGCATCCTCTGGGTTTTTGCAGAGCTTTACCGCTCCTGCTTTGCCCCTCTTGCCCACGAGCACTTGTGACTTTATAACGCATTCGCCCAGCTGGTTTATGAAGTTTACAAGGTCATCGCTTAGGTGGTCGCTGAACATATACTTAGGAGTAGGCACGCCGTATTTTTTAAACAGCTTGTCGTAGGCTTCATATTCATACAGGTTCATAGGCTTCCTCCTTTCTTGGAAATTGGTATGACTAAAATTATAGCATTCTGGTAGTTAACATAAACCACAGATAGAGTGTAATATATTAATGTGCGTAAAGTCCTCTATATCCTTTCAGGTGCTTTAGGTCTGGTCCTTCTAATATCCTTAGCCCTTATCCTAATTCTCTCTACCAACCTTCCCCCGGTGGAAGCCCTAAGGGATTGGAAGCCTCCAGTGGTTACCGTGGTTTACGATGCGAAGGATAGACCCTTCGGCGATGTGGCGGTGCAAAGAAGATACTATGTGAGCCTCAAGGACATACCACTTCATGTTAGACGAGCTTTCATCTCTGCAGAGGATAAGAACTTCTACAGGCATCCAGGCGTTGACCCAGTATCTATCTTGAGAGCACTCCTTGCTAACATACGGCACGGAGAAATTCGTCAAGGTGCATCCACCATAACCCAGCAGGTGGCGAGAAACCTCTTTCTGACACCAGACAGAAGTTTAAGGAGGAAGATACGAGAAGCCCTTCTAGCATTGAAGATTGAGAAGCATTTTACAAAAGACCAAATATTGGAGATGTATCTGAATTACATATACTTAGGTCAAGGTGCCTACGGCGTGGAAGCGGCATCAAGGATATACTTCGGAAAATCGGTAAAGGAGCTCACCGTTGATGAAGCTGCAATTCTGGCTGGTCTTCCAAAAGCACCTACGCGCTACAATCCCTTTAGAAACCCAGAGAGGGTAAAGGAAAGAAGAGACTATGTGCTTGGTCGTATGTATGAAGATGGATACATCACAGAGGAGGAATATAGGAGGCTTATAGAAAAACCGATAAAAGTTAGGTTAGAAAACAGATATTACGGAATGGATTATTTTCTTGATTATGTAAAAGATTATCTTGCGGACAAGTATGGTGAGGTTATTCTGGCTGGAGGATACAAGGTCTACACCACCGTAGATAAGGACCTTCAAGAACATGCAAGAGATGTGTTAAAGCGAGGTGTTATGAGGGTTGCTCAAGCTAACCGTATACCCTTCCTTCCGGAAGACCCATACGAGACAGCGAATAGATATAAGGAGCAAAAGATTGAGCTAAAGCCGGGCAGAGTATACATAGGGAAGGTGCTTTCTGTAAACGGAGAGAGGCTAAAATTGGAGCTGGGAGAGTACGAGTTTGAACTTGAGAGAAAGAACCTATCCCTTGAAAAAGGGGACTTTGTGCTGGTAAGACTCTATCAGGAAAAGAAAAGCAAAGAGATAAGGGCGGAGGTGCTTCCAGACCTGCAGGGAGCTCTTGTAAGCCTTGATGCGAAAACGGGTGCTATAAGGGCTATGGTGGGTGGATACTCTTACCTAAGAAGCTCATATGACAGAGCTGTTTACGCAAAGCGTCAGCCGGGTTCTGCTATAAAGCCTGTAATATACCTTGCAGCTCTTATGAAGGGCTATACGCAAGGAACTTTAATAGATGCTACTCCAAGGGGTTTTTATGACCCATCTACAGGCAGAGAATGGGTTCCTGATAATTATGAGGGTGCGGAATACGGTCAGATTACTCTAAGAACCGCCTTGGCAAAAAGTGTAAACACTGCCACAGTAAACCTTCTTGCGGACATAGGCTTTGACCTGCCTATAGAGATTGGAAGGCTTCTTGGTATTGAGCTAAAACCTTACTATTCTATGGCTCTTGGTAGTATAGAAGTTACTCCTCTTCAGCTCACTTCTGCCTTTCAAGCTTTTGCAAACCTTGGAGTCAGGTGTGAGCCTTACTTTATCAGGAAAATAGTTGCACCCGATGGTTCTGTTATTGAAGAAAACTCTCCAAAGTGTGAACAGGTCTTACCTCCACAGGAGACAAGAGTTCTTGTGGACATGCTAAGGGCTGTGGTGCTTGAGGGGACTGCGGTGTCCGCAAGCTCTTTACAAAGGGTTGTGGCAGGAAAGACAGGAACTACAAATGATTACATGGACGCATGGTTTGTAGGCTTTTCTCCTAACATAGTGGCTGGCGTATGGGTAGGCTTTGACACAAAAAGGAGCATGGGTAGAGGAATGGCAGGTGCAAGGGTTGCACTTCCCATATGGATAGACTTTATGTCTGTTGCTGCGTATATGTATCCCAACAATGACTTTCCTATACCACAAGGCGTGGTTGTGGTAAACTGTCCAAAGCCTATGCTTTTTGTGGAAGGAACTGAGGATGTATGTGGCGATGAAAATCAGACAGAGCCTCAGGGCAAGGAGAACGAGCTTGAAGGCATTGTAGACCCCAATTATCTAAGGAAGGAGCCGAAGGTTGAGGAAATTCCTTGATGAGAGAAATCTTGCTTGAAAGCACCTTTGTGAGCATAGATGTGGAAGCCACAGGGGTTGACCCCTCAAAGTCCGAGATAATTGAAATTGCCTGTGTTAGAGTTGAGGGTGGAGTTATAACAGAAAGGTTTTCAAGTCTTGTATATCCGGGATACCCCCTGCCTCAGAGAATAACAGACCTCACAGGTATAACCAACGCCATGCTTGTGGGAAAGCCAAAGATGGAGGAAGTTCTTCCAAAGTTTCTCAAGTTTGTAGGTGATAGTGTAATAGTCGCCCATAGGGTGGAGAAGGATATTGCCTTTATAGACAAGTATTACAGACAGCTATATGGCAAAAGGTTTAGACACCCTCACATATGCACCTTCAAACTTGCTAAAAACATACTTCCAGACCTTAGAAAGTATTCTCTTAAAGACCTTGCGGACTACTTTGGGATAGAATACAAACGCATCCATAGAGCTATGGATGATGCCCAAATTACTGCACTTGTGTTTCTTGAGCTTTTAAAGCTCCTATGGCACAGGCTTGGTATAGGCAACTACTTAGAAGTGAAGAAACTCTCAAAGGGGTAGAAGGTTTCTTATTTTCTCAACAAGTCCACTTCTTACCTCTACTCCATCATCCTTTAGCTCTTTGGCAAGTTTTTCAAGAATTCCCCTGAGTGCATTGCTTAGATTTTTGGGAACTTCTATGCGAAAGGTTATTATCAAGTTGCCCGCACCGCTACCTGCAGGAAATCCATAGCCCGGTAAGGTCTTTGTTGACCCACACTCTGTTCCCGGCTGGACAAAGACTTCTATTTCTCTGCCATCAAGCCACCTTATTATCGTAGTGCCACCGAGCACTGCCATAGGAAAGGATATGAACTTCTCCATATAGAGGTCTTTGCCTACTTTTCTAAAAACTTCATGTGGCTTTATGCTTATTCTCAAATATAGGTCTCCCGGTTCTCCACCTCTTTCTCCTGTATGACCAAACCCTGAAACCTTCAAAACCTCGCCCTCGTCCGTCCCGGGTGGAATGCTTACCCTTACCTTGCTTCTTTTTGCCACCCTACCCCTTCCACCGCAAGTAGGACATAGGTTCTTTATTATGTAGCCCCTTCCTTTACAGACAGAGCATGGTCTTGGGAAGTTAAATATGCCACTAACCCTTCTACCAGTCCCTCCGCAGGCATGGCAGGGCATCTTTTCCATTTGACCCCTGTAGCCTTTACCTTCACAATCGGGGCAGTCTACCCAACGGTCGTATTCTATTTCCTTCTCGCATCCCAGAGCTGATTCTTCAAGGCTTAGCTCAAGTTTTAGCCTTATATCTTGTCCTCTCTTTGGCTTTGGAGCTTTTCTCATACCCTGCCAAATGCTCTCAAGGAAGTCTTGGATGTATTCCATGAAATCCCTGTATCTCTTTTCGTCCCCGCTTTGAAGTATACGGTCGTATTCACTTCTTTTCTCTTCGTCAGAAAGTATGTGGTAGGCTTCGTTTATTTCCCTAAAGCGTTCACTTGCCTGTGGGTCGGGGTTTACGTCAGGATGCCACTCCTTGGCGAGCCTTCTGTAGGCTTTCTTTATCTCTTCTTTGCTGGCGTTCCTTGATACACCTAAGGTTTGGTAATAGTCTTTTATAGGCATTGGGGATATAATATAGGCTCTTTTTTGTTAAAATTAAAGGCATGTTGGTGATTATCCTAACAATTTTCCTCATTTCCACCTTAGGCTATGCTAAGGATATTCTAATGGCATCCTCCTATCCCATATACTATCCCTTGAAGTATTTGGCAGGTGATAGATTTGAAGTGGATGTGCTTATAAAGTCTCAGGCGGACCCTCATCACTACGAGCTAAAGCCTGATGATGTTAGAAGGCTTCAAAGGGCAAGAGCCTTTCTGTATCTTGGTTTAGAAGGGTGGGAAAGAAAAGTAGCCAATAGGATGGGAAAAGTCAGAGCCTACTCCCTTGCACAAAACCTAACACTTATTAGTGCAGGCAAGCACTACGACCCACACGTTTGGCTCTCTCCCAAGGCATACATGGGAGTGGTGGAAAACATCCAAAAGGTTTTGTCTCAATTAGACCCAGCTGGCTCTGAACAATACAAGAAGAAAGCAAGTGAGTATATGGAAAGGCTAAAAGCTTTAGATAGTGAATACAAAAGCCTGCTTTCTGCATGTAAGACAAAAACCTTGCTAATTACCCACCTCTCTACCGCATACTTGGGAAGGGACTATGGACTTGAAACGGTGGGTTTAAGGGGCGTTCATGCGGAAGAAGAACCAAGACCTTCTGAGGTAAGGCGTATGGTAGAAAGGGCAAGGAAAGCTAAGGCTGGGGTGGTTTTTGCGGAGTTGGGACAGGACGAAAGGCTTGCAAAGACAGTAGCACAGGAAGTGGGTGCAAGGGTTTTGACCTTTAATTCATCTCTCTTTCCAGAGGAGAGAAATGATGACTATTTTTCTATTATGAGGAGAAACTTAGAGAGGCTTTCAGAGGGTCTTGAGTGCCAGAAAAAATAGTAGAGGTCAAAAACCTTCACTTTAGATACAGAGAAGATGAGCCTCTTATTGAAGGCTTGAGCTTTTATGTGGAAAAGAGAGAGTTTTTTGGAATTCTTGGACCAAACGGTGCAGGAAAGAGCACGCTCTTGAGAATTTTGCTTGGCTTTATAAAGCCTCAAAGGGGAGAGGTAAGACTTTTTGGTGAGAGCTTGGATAACTTTAATCAATGGAGAAGAATAGGCTACGTGCCTCAAAGGTTCTCTGTGGAAAAATCCTTCACAGGTAATGTGGGGGAACTTCTAAGAGCGGTTGCACCCAAAGAAAAAGTGGGTTGGGTTATAGCCTTCCTACACCTTGAAAACCTGCTAAACAGACCCTTTGTAAAGCTTTCTGGTGGAGAACAGCAAAAGGTTTTGCTCGCTCTTGCCCTTACCACAAACCCAGACCTTTTGGTCCTTGATGAGCCTATGACTGGTCTTGATATACACGCTCAAGAACATATAGAGCATATCCTAAAGGAGGTGGCAAAGGATAGGACAGTGATAGTGGTGTCTCATGATGTGGGCTTTGTGCTTAGGAACGCAAAAAGGATTCTGTGTATTGGTATGCCCTTCTGCAGGGTCATAAAACCCGAGGAGTTTCAAGACCTTGTAAGAGAACTCTACAGATTGCATCCTTAACGAAACTTCAGAACAAAGGTATTTATAAGTCTTATGCGGGCGAAAAGCCCGCCCTCTTGCCTTATAATAGGGATTTATGTCAAAACTCCTCATATTCCTTGTCTCTTTGCTTTTTGCCTGTCAGCCTCTGCCAAAGGAAGTGCCTCTTGAAAAGTATAGAAATCAGTTTATAGAGGGTGAGGTTGTTCTTGATGAGGCTCTCAAGGACAAAGTTCCAAAGGGAAACACCTTTCTTATAATATCCGTTAGAGACCTTGAAAATCCTATGCCTTTGGCAGTCTTGAGGGTGAAAAACCCAAAGCTACCCTACAAGTTCAAGATAACAGGCAAGCACAAGCTGAGCCATGATAGAATCATGGAAGGACAGATTATAATAACTGCCAGATTGAGTAGTTCTGACAAGGCGGAGGCTCAAAAGGGAGACCTTGTGGGGTCTACCAACGCACAGGTTGGAACAAGGGGTGTGATAATAAAAATAAACTCGGAGGTGGAATGATGGATAGACTTGTGAGAGCTTTTGTGGAGAAGGGAAAAGCAATTGCGGTACTTCCAGCCTTGAGCCTTTTTATAAGTGCGGTTTTTCTCGGCTTTTATGGTGTTTATCTTTCCTTTGAAACCCTATACAAGGTCTTTACAGACCCAGAGTATTTGGATAGTGCCATACTTTCCACTAAGTTTATAGCGGTTATGGACATACACTTACTTTCGGTGATACTCTACATCTTTGCGGTAGGTCTTTATGAGCTCTTTGTAGGAAAGTTAAACGTTCCAGATTGGTTAAAGATTGAAAGCATAGACCAGCTCAAGGCTAAGCTGGCAAGCGTAATAGTCCTAATACTTGCCATAACCTTTACAAAAAACGTGGTAAAGTGGAAAGAGCCTGTTGAAACCCTTCTCTTTGGTATAGCTATTGCCATAGTTGTTGGCATGCTTATCTTTTATTACAAAGTAAAAGAAGAGCATTGATGGAAAAGGGTTTAGACCTCAGGGAGCTTACCATAGTTAATGAGGTTGCTAAAATACTCAGTAAGGGTCTTGAGTTTACAAAAAGCCTTGAGGAGGTTCTAAAGGTTCTTTACTCCTACTGGGATGTGAGACACAGTTATGTGGCACTCTACAGTCCTGAGATAAAGGCTCTAAAGATAGTCAAAGCCTTTGGGTTAACAGAGGAGGAGGCGGAAAGGGGTATCTTTAGAAAGGGTGAGGGTATAGTGGGAAAGGTTTACAAAGACGGTGTGCCTGTCTTTTTGTCAGATACAAAGATAAACTCCTATCTTAATAAGACTGGTCTTAGAGAAAGGCTTGAGCCTGGTGAGAGCTTTATCGCAGTGCCTATTAGGGTGGGAGGTGAGATAATCGGCGTGCTTGCGGTCTTTAAGGACTTTGGAGAGGAAAGCGTAGAGAGGGGTGTGGAGCTTTTGCTCATAATGGGGACTATGATTGGCATGCTCTACAAATTGGATGAGAGGATAAATCAGGAAAGACAAGAGTGGGAAGAGGAAAAAAGACTTCTTACGAAAGCTCTCAGCGAAAGATACAGCGTAGAAGGTATAGTGGGCAAAAGCCCAGTTATAAAGAATCTCCTTGACCTTGTAGAAAGGGTTGCACAGACCGATGTAAACGTGCTTATAACTGGTGAGAGCGGAACGGGTAAAAGTCTTATCGCAAAGGCTATACACTTTATGAGTAAGCGGAAAGAAAAGCCCTTTATAACCATAAACTGCAGTGCCATACCAGAAACCTTGCTTGAAGCGGAGCTTTTCGGATACGAAAAGGGTTCATTTACGGGTGCTTACACCTCAAAAAAGGGAAAGTTTGAACTGGCAAGCGGTGGAACGGTTCTTCTTGATGAAATAGGCGACATGCCCCTTGCCCTTCAGCCCAAGATACTAAGGGTCATACAGGACAAGGAAATAGAGAGGCTCGGCAGTGAAAGGACTATAAAGGTGGATGTGCGCATAATCTCCGCCACCAACAAGAACCTTTCCGAGCTTGTCTCTCAGGGACTGTTTAGGGAAGACCTATACTACAGGTTAAACGTCCTTCCCATCCACATTCCACCTCTAAGAGAAAGAAAGGAAGACATACCTATACTGGTAGACCACTTTTTAGAAGTTTTCAATCAAAGATATGGCAAAAGGGTCAGGCTTGACCCAAGAGTTATTGAAGTTTTTATGGAGTATCCTTGGCCCGGTAATGTAAGAGAGCTGGAAAACACTGTAGAGCGTCTTGTGATACTTAGAGATGGTTTGATTAGGGAAGCGGACTTACCGCCTTACTTTTTTGCAAGGCTTTATGACATAGGTCCAAAAAACATGCCACAGGTTATACAAAGCACGGAGAGGGATGAGATAATAAAAGCCCTTGAAAAGGCAGGATATGTAAAGTCCAGAGCTGCAAGACTTTTGGGATACACCCTGCGTCAGCTTGACTATAGGATAAAAAAGTATCAGATTGAAATAAAGAGGTATTAGAGGTGAAAGTCAGAATAAAGAGGCATCCAAAAGGTGTTGAGGAGTTTGAAGTTGAGGTTTCTCAGAAGATAACCCTCCTTGAGCTTTTGTATAAAGTTAAAGAGGAACTTGACCCTACCCTCGCCTTTAGGAGTATGTGTAGGGCGGGTATATGTGGCACCTGCGCGGTAAAGCTCAATGGAAAGCCAGTCCTTGCTTGCTCCACGTGGGTTTCTGGAGAGGACATACTTGTTGAACCCATAGACAGGTTTTCTGTGATAAAGGACCTGGTAGTAGACCACGAGGGCATAGTGAAAAGGCTAAAGGATTACAGCCTGTGGCTACGGATTGGAGAAGGGACTATAAACCTACAAGAGGATATAAACCGTAAAACTTCAAGAAGCTGGGAGTGTATACTCTGCGGTGTATGTGATAGTGTGTGTCCTGTGCTATCAGAAAGTGGACTTTTTGGAGGTCCTCTAACCCTCACAAGATTATACAAATACCTTCATGACCCAAGAAATGCGCAACAAGAGACTACTTTGAAAACTTTGCAGAACCTCAAGCCAGAGCTTTGCACCCACTGTATGAACTGCTCCTATGCCTGTCCCAAAAGGCTTATGCCAGAGGGTCTTATCAGAGAGGAAGAAAACCTGCTTGTGGAAAAGGGTCTACTTCAAAGGCAAATGGGTGGCTTTGACTTTTTGAGTTTTTGACCATATGCATTTTGTCATACACATTAAGTAATCCCTGTATATAATTTACATGAGGAGGAAAACGTGAAAAGGGCTATACATTTTATTGAGGGATATGGTAGTATACTAAGGATAATACCCGCAAGGAAGAGCGATAGAGAGAATATAATCTCTGATTGGAAAATGGTTGGAAATTATCTTTGGCATGCTATAGAAGAGGAGGTTAACGTATTTGGAGGGGAAAAAGGATCTAGAAAAAACAAGCAATTTGCAAGAGACTGAGGAAGCCAAGGGTTTTGAAATAACGAGTATTGAAATAGCTAAACTCTCCATTGGTCCTCTCCCACCTCCTAAAATCCTAAGGGAATACAAGGAAATAGACCCCTCTTTTCCAGAAAGGATATTCAAAATGGCTGAAAAGGAGCAACTTTTAATTACTATTTTTGCGTTAATATGTAGCACATATCTTGGTATAAATGGTAAAGAGTGGCTTGGTGGTGGGATAGGTTTAGGTGCTCTTGTAAGCATCGTGTTAGCCTATCTTTACAGTCAAAGACAAAAGACCCTGTAGGAGGCTTTCTATGAAAAACTTCTTAGACCTTAAACTTTCCGAGCTTGGTGTTGGCACATATCTTGGAGAGCTTGACCAAAAGACCTCTCAAGGATACAGAGAGGTTATTAAGACCGCCTTTCAGAGAGGTATAAATGTGGTGGATACCGCCATAGTCTACAGATATATGAAAAGCGAAAGGGACATAGGAGAAGTGCTAAGAGAAGTTCCAAGAGATAAGGTAATTGTGTCCACAAAGGGTGGCTATGTGCCTTACGATGTGGACTCAGGGATTGACCCAAAGGACTACTTTTACGAGAACTTTGTAAACACAGGAATAATAAAGTTGGAGGAGATGACTCCTCAGGGACACTATCTTTCCGCTAAGTTTATTGAGTGGTGTCTTAACAAAAGCCTTGAAAACATGAACACAGACTATGTGGATATTTATTTTCTCCACAACCCAGAGGAACAGCTAAACTTCTTTGACAGAAAGACCTTTAATACAAAGATAAGGGAGTGTTTTGAATATCTTGAGTTTGAGGTAAAGAGAGGAAGAGTAAGATATTATGGGCTTGCCACATGGGGAGGCTTTAGGGTTTCTCCTGCAAGCAGGCAGTATCTAAACCTTCCAGAGCTTTTAGGCATAGCAGAGCAAGTGGCAGGTCAGGAGCACCACTTTAGGTTTATTCAACTACCTTATAACCTTGGAATGCCAGAAGCCTACACTTTGAAAAACCAAGAGGTAAATGGTCAAAGGGTCTCTACCCTTGAAGCCTGTGAAAGGCTTGGTGTATACACTTACATAAGTGCCAGCATATATCAAGGTAGAGTTATTGGCAGAGTTCCACAGGAGTTAAAGCAAAAACTCAAGGTTGAAAAGGATGTGCATGCAAGCCTTCAGTTTGTCCTTAGCACTCCCGGTGTTGGCACTGCCCTTGTGGGCATGAGTAAGTCGGAACACTTGGAGGAAAACCTTCAGATATTAAGCATACCAAGGCTAAGTGAGACAGAGTTTTTAAGCCTTTTTAAATAGTTTCAAACTATCCCAGATTTAGGCTCACCATCTTCAGAAGTTTAGCTTGTAAGCTCTTCTTGGCTTGAGGATATCCTAACTTAGGATTTATGATTTAAATGCAACTTGAAGGGCAACAAAAGGAAAACTTACGGACATAAGTGTTAACTATGAGCCATGAGGAACTTTTTACTTTTTGTGGAAAACAGAGACAGGTTTGCAGTGGGGCTTTTTAGACAGTTCAAGATTGAGGAAACACCCAGCAGGGTCCTTATAATCACGTCCACCCTTGAACAAAAAAAGTGGGTGCTTGAGTATATTAGGACAAGGCTTTCTGACTACGAAAAAGAAATACTGGTTAGGTCTCAGGAAGAGGGGAGAAAACTACAAGAAGACCTTCCTAAGGACAACCTTTTGCCCTCCTATAGCTTTGAAAACTTTGTGGTGGGAAAGTCTAACCAGCTTGCCTATAGGGTATGTCTTGAGGTTTCCATGAACCCCGGTGTCTATAGCCCCCTTTTTATATACGGTGGTGTTGGCTTGGGGAAGACCCATCTTCTCCATGCGGTAGGCAACAGGGCAAGGTCTAACGGCTATAAGGCTCTATACAGACAGGCAGTGGAGTTCTCCGAGGAGATGATAAAAAGCCTCAAGGAGGGGAAAATAGAAACCTTCAGGAAAGCCTACTCTAATGTGGATATACTGCTTTTGGATGATGTGCAGTTTCTCTCTGGTAAGGAAAGGACACAGGTAGAGCTTTTTAGGGTCTTTGAAGCTCTTCAATCTGCAGAAAAACAGATAGTGCTTGTAAGCGACAGACATCCAAAGGATATTAGAGATGTCTCTGAACGCCTTTTGAGTAGGTTCGCCAGTGGTCTTCTCTTGGAAATAGGGCTGGATAAAGAGACAAAGCTATCCATAATTAAAAACAAGCTCCTTCTCTTTGGACTTCCCACAGACAAAAGACACATTGACTATGTGATGGAAAACACGGGCTACAGTGTAAGGGAGATAGAGGGCTTTATAAAAACCCTAAAGTTTACTGGCATAAGGGAAGAAGCCTTTACAAAAACTCTGTGTAAAGAAGAAGACTTAATAAGACATGTAGCTAAATACTTCAACCTTAGACCCGAAGACCTAAAAAGGGAGACAAAGGAAAGAAAGGTCCTAAGGGCAAGGCAGACCGCCATGTATCTTTGCAGAACTCTCCTGCATATGTCCTATTCAGAAATAGCAAGACTTTTTGGAAAACCAGACCACACCTCTGCTCTATACTCCATAAAAAAGGTAGAGGAGAAAAAACAGCAAGACAGGAAGTTTGCCTACATGCTTGAGATGTTGGAGAAGAGCGTCAAAAAACATCTGGGTTTAAATTAAAAGATAACTATGCTTGTTAGGTTAAGCCTTGAAAACTTTTTCTTTATTAAAGGCGAGGAGCTATACTTTGACAGAGGACTCAATGTTATAACGGGAGAAACTGGGACTGGGAAATCCCTCACCGTTTCCTCTTTGCTTTTCCTCATGGGGCGAGAGGGGGACTATCCAGAAGAAACTTGTGTAGAGGCAGAGCTTGAACTTGGAGAGGAGCAAGTTATCCTTAGAAGAGAGATAGTCAAGGGCAGGAGTAGGTATTATCTGAATGGAAGAGGTAGCACAAGGAGGGTGGTGGAAGAAGTTTTAAGTTCCAACCTGCTTCTGCAAGGTCAAAACGACAGGACAAAAATCTTAAGAATGGACTTCCAAAGGGAGGTTTATGACCGCTTTGCAGGTTGCTTGGAACTAAGAAAGGTTGTAGAAAGTGTCTATGAGAAGGTTTTGGAGCTTGAGGAAAGGCTTAAAAACGTAAACCAAAGGAGAATTGAGAGAGAAGTGAGGAAAAGGCTTATATCTGAGGAGATAAGGCAGATAGAAGAGGCAGGACTAACACCAGAGGAATATGAGCTTGTAAAAAAGAGGCTTGAAGAAATAAACTTAGCGGAGAAGATAAACAACCTTGTGTTTCAAGGATGGTCCAACATTGAAAGGTCTTTGGAAGGTCTAAGTGAATTAAAAAAAGCTCTAAGGGAACTATTCAATATGGGAGTTTTGCAAGACAAAACAACATCTTTACAACTTCTTGAGGATTACCTTATAGACCTTGAAAGGGAGCTAAGGTCAAAGGCTATATCTTATAGCCAAGAGGAGCTTGACCAACTTAACGAAAGGGTATACAAAGTGCAAAGGCTTGAGAGAAAATACAGAAGGGACTATAGGGATATATACGAGTATATGCTAAAACTAAGAGAAGATCTTCAAAAACTTCAAGAAGAAGAAGACACGGAGCTTTTAGAAAGGGAATTGAACTTAAAAAGAGAAGAGCTCTATAGACTATACGAGGAGCTCAGCAATAAAAGGCTTTTGGCGAAGGAAGAGTTTGAGAAAAAGGTGATGGAATACTTAAAGAGTATGGGGCTTGAGGGGGCAAGCTTTAAGGTCTTCTTTGAGAGGAAAGAAGGCAGGTATGGCAAGGAGCAGGTGAGGTTTCTCTTCTCTTCTTACGGAAGGGATGAAAGAGAGATATCTGAAGTAGCATCTGGGGGTGAAATATCAAGGCTTTCTCTTGCTCTTTTTATGCTCTCTCCACCTGCACAGACCTATGTGTTAGACGAGGTAGACACGGGCATAAGCGGTAGAACTTCCATAAAACTTGCCAAGCTACTCAAGGAGCTTTCAAGGAAGACACAGCTTATAGTCATAACCCATTCGCCCGCCATAGCCAGTGCGTCAGACAAGCAATTTACTACAAAAAGGGAAACCATTGGAGATATTCCCCTCATTAGGATAGTAGAGCTTTCTGGGGAAGAAAAAATTGAGGAAATAGCCAGGCTTATAGGAACGGTAAACAGCAAGACCTTAGAGGGAGCAAAAGAGCTTATAAAGGAGGTTTGCGGTGTTTGAGGAATTGCGGGAGCTAAAGGAAAAGATAAAACCTTACGTAGATAGAAGGCTATCTGAATTCAAGGAGCTTGGGAAGACTGGAAAGACTATATTTGACTTTAGACCCTTTGCCAAATACTCCTATGAGGCGGACATATTTTCTGAGCTCTGCTTTTGTCTTCTTACTGCTAACTCTTCCGCTCTTATGGGTATAAAACTGCAAAGCCTTATAGGTATTGAGGGTTTTAGAAGTATGAGCCTCGAGGAGCTTGAAAAGACCATATCCTCTGCAGGGCATCGTTTTGCTCGCCAGAGGGCGGAAAGAATAGTAAAGGCAAGGGAAAAGTTTGAAAGAGTTATGGAGCTTCTTTCTGGTTCAAAGGAGGGGAAGACGATAAGAGACCTACTAAGCGATACCTGTTCCAAATACAAAGTGGAAGGTTTTGGTCTTAAGGAGGCATCTCACTTCTTGAGAAACATAGGCTTTGAAGATGTGGCAATAGTGGACAGGCACATTTTTAGATACCTTAAAGAAAAGGGTCTCCTGCCAGACTATAAAACCATTACAAGACGCATATATCTTGAGGCGGAGAGAAAACTTGAGGAAATATGCCAAGAGCTTGGAATGTCTCAAGGAGAGCTTGACCTTTATATTTTCTATCACAAAACGGGGAAGGTGTTAAAATAGCATCATAAAAGGGGGTGGAGCTATGATTTTGGAACTTACAAAAGACCTAAAAACCGGCGTGGAGGAAATGGACAAGGACCACCAAAGGTTTGTGGAACTTCTGAACAAGGTCTACGAGCTTCTCAAGGAAGGCAAAAGCTCAGAGGCGGAGGAGTTCTTCAGCAAAGAGCTGGTCGCATGGGTTGAATACCATCTTGCGAAAGAGGAGAAGTTTATGCAAGCCATAGGCTATCCTGAGTTTGAAAGGCACAAGAAGGCTCACGAAAACTTTCGCAAGGTAATTTTGGACCTTCTGCCTCATGTGGAAAAGGGAAACCACCATACCTTTAGGGAATCCCTTGCCCTTGCTTGGGGATGGCTCGCAGGACATATAGGAAAGGTAGACAAGAAATACGGAGAGTATGCAAAGGAGAAGGGTTTGATATAATATATTATGTTAGTCCCCGTAGCTCAGAAGGACAGAGCGCGAGATTCCTAATCTCGAGGTCGGAGGTTCGAATCCTCCCGGGGACGCATTTGCCATGATAGAGATAAGTGTAGTCCAGGGAAGTCTCCTTGAGGTTCAGGCGGATGCCATAGTAAACCCTGCCAACTCTTTTGGTTTTATGGGTGGGGGTGTGGCTGGAGTTATAAAAAGGTTTGGCGGTGAGCAAATAGAAGAAGAAGCGGTTTCAAAAGCTCCCATACCTGTTGGTTCTGCGGTTTTGACCTCCGCAGGAAAATTGCATTTTAAGGGTGTAATACACGCACCTACTATGGAAAAACCTGCTATGGAAACCACAGAGGAGAAGGTAAGAAGAGCGGTAAGGGCGGTTTTGGAGCTTGCTGATAGGATGGGTTTTGAAAGCATTGCCATGCCTGGTATGGGAACGGGTGTGGGAAGACTTCCGAAGGATGTGTCCGCAAGAGCCATGATTGAGGAGATAAGGAATTTTCACCCAAAGAACCTCAAAAGGGTCATACTTGTAGACCTTGATGGGCAAATGGTAGAAGAGTGGAAAAGGCTTCTGTGAATGCGTATTGTTCTTTCTGGTGGGTGGTTGGGGGAAGAAGGTCTTTTTGAGGCTAAGGTAAGGAGCTTAGAAGTCTATAATTCCCTTAAGGACCTCGAAAACTTAGACTATGGCTTTGCTTTGTTTTCTTATTCTCTGAGCTCTGAAACCTTAGGTTTACGCATAAAGAGCGGAAATTTTCCACCTATTGTATGTCTTGAGATTGATGGGTTTGAGAGGCTTTCTTACAGACCTAAGGAAATAAGGCTTGAGAAGGTCTCTTCTTCTTTTAGTGCGGAGAACTACATAAATGCGGTTAAAGAAGTCAAAAGGCTCATATCAGAAGGCGTAGTCTATCAGCTAAACCTTACCTGTAGGTTTGATTTTTCAATTTCTGGAGACCCTCTTGACCTCTTTGTAAGATACTATATGCGTCAGCCAGTGCCATACGCCTTTTTCCTTGACCTTGAGGACTTTTATGTTATAAGTGGCTCTATGGAGCTCTTTCTAAAGAAGGAGGGAGACCTTATACTAAGCAAACCTATAAAAGGGACTGCAAAAAACAAAGAAGACCTCTTAAAAAGCGAGAAGGACAAGGCGGAAAACCTCATGATAACGGACATGGTAAGGAACGACTTATCAAGAATAGCTCTGTCTGGAAGTGTAGAAGTGCCAGAACTTTTTAAGATAGAAGAATACAAAACACTTTTTCAGATGCATTCCACAGTGAGGGCAAGGACAAACAAAGAACTGGAAGAGATACTCAAAGAGACCTTTCCACCTGCTTCCGTGGTAGGTGCTCCCAAAAGAAAGGCGGTGGAGGTTATAGACCAGCTTGAGACTCACAGCAGAGACTACTACTGCGGAGCAGGTGGGCTTATAAAAGGCGGGGATTTTCTCCTAAGTGTGCTAATTAGAACTGCGGTAGGCTCAGGTAGAAGGGTTTCCTACTTTGCAGGTGCAGGCATAGTTTGGGATTCTTCTCCAGAAAGGGAATGGGAAGAGGTGCTCTTAAAAACACGAGCCTTTGACTTTATGTATTAAAATTCAGAAATGCATTCAAAAGACATAACTCTGAAAGATATCTTTGAAGAAATCCCACAAAGGCTTAGCAAAATACTTGCACCTGCACCCATAAAGGAGCTACTGCCTACCAACTTCCCTTCCACAGAGTTAAGAGTGGACTTTTTAGCAAGACTTGAGGATGAAAGCATACTGCATATAGAATTCCAGTCTTTCAACGACCCTAACATGCCCTTCAGAATGCTACGCTATTACCTTGCCATATGGGAGAGATATCCAAACAGTCCTATAAAACAGCTTCTTGTGTATGTAGGAAACAGAAAGCTAAGAATGAAGTCAAGGCTAAGGCTTAGAAACCTTAGCTTTAGCTATGAGATGATTGACATAAGGCAGATAGACTGCAAAATGCTTTTGGAAAGCCCAGACCCTATGGATAGGCTACTGGCATGTTTGTGTAAGGTAGAGGATGAGGTGTATCTCATAGAAAAACTCATAAAGACTATGGAAAACATGAACGAGGAAGAGAGAAAAGACTATCTTTTGAAAGCCTTGACGCTGACAGAACTGAGACCTAACTTAAGGATAAGGCTCACGGAGGAGGTTAGGCACATGCCTATAGTGGTTAGACCTGAGGACATAAGATTGCCAAAGAGAAAGTTGAAAAAGGACATTCTATACAGGATAGGTCTTGAAGAGGGTAAAAAAGAGGGTGAGATTATTGGTATTGAAAAGGGCAAACAGATTGGGCTTGAAGAGGGTAAACAGATTGGACTTGAAGAGGGTAAACACATTGGACTTGAGGAAGGACTTTTGAAATCTGCACAAGAGATGGTTATAGCCATAATTGAGGGTAAACTTGGTTATGTGCCTGAAGAGATAGCGAATAGGATAAGGGAAATAAAAGATGTGGAGTTTTTGAGGTCTTTAGCCAAAAAGTTGGTTTCTACTTCTGAGGATTTTATGCAGGTTTTGGCTACTGAACTGAGAATTTCATAGACTAATTCAAAACTCATAGGGATAAGGCTCACAGAGGAGGTTAGGCACATGCCTATAGTGGTTAGACCTGAGGATATAAGATTGCCAAATAGGAAGTTGAGAAAGAACATTCTGTATAGGCTTGGGCTTTAAGAGGGTCTTCTGAAATCCGCACAGGAGATGGTCATAACTCTCGTAGAGGGCAAGTTTAGCTATGTGCCAGAGGGTTTGGAGGAAAGGGTAAGAGATATACAGGATAGAGAGTTTTTGCAGGCTTTACTCAAAAAACTGATAAGCTCTGAGAAGGTGTTGGAAGTGTTAGAGCAGGAGCTGAAACTTTGACCTATAAGGTATATAATAACTCTCTGTGAAATTTCCACCGCAGGAACGGTTTTTTAACTTTGAGGAGTCGGAAAAGTTAAAGAGGTTTTTCCTTAAGGCTTGTGAGGTTTTTGCTGAGTATAGGTATATTATGTTACCTTCCGTTGAATTATACAGCCCAAAACTTTATGGTGAAGGTGCTTTCGTTGTGGGAAGTTTGCAGGACGGAAGTCTTTTGTGTTTAAGAAAAGACTGGACGGTAAGCCTTGCAAGATTCTTGAGCCTCCAAAAGGACCTGGAACTTCCTCTTAGGGTTTTTTACTTTGGAAATACCTTTTCCACTAATACGGAGTTTGAGAGCTTTCAGGTAGGGATTGAGCTTCTTGGGGAGGGTTCTACAAGGGCGGAAGTGGAAGTTATTCAAAAAATTGCAGATTACCTAAGGGCTTGTGGTCTTTTTGAGTTAACCGTAAGCGTAGGACATGTAGGAATAGCCAAGGGTCTTCTCAAAAGATACGGGGAGATATACAAAAAACCCTTGCTTGAAAAAAACTTTTCAGAACTTTCCCACATACCAGAGCTCAAGGACTTGCTTACCACACAAGGTGGTCCAGAAGTTTTGCAAGAATTCAAAAAGAAATATCCAGAATTCTCCACGGAGTGTGATGAGCTGTTAGAAGTTTATGAAAGCCTCAAGGGCTACAAGCTACTATTTGACCTATCGGAACTTCGTCCTCAGGACTACTATACAGGAGTTGTTTTTGAGTTTTTCCACCCTTCCCTTGGCTATCCTCTTGCTGGTGGTGGTAGGTATGACGGTCTTTATAAGACTCTTGGAAAGGAGTTGTGTGCGGTTGGGGGTGCGGTTTATCTTGATAGACTACTTGAGCTCTAAAAACTCTTCAAGTTTTGTTAGCTTTTCCCAGGGGAGGTTTTCCTTTCCAAAGTGCCCGTAGCAAGCGGTTTGCTTATATATGGGTTTTCTCAGGTCCAAAAAGTCTATCATTCTCTTAGGGCTTGTGGGAAAAACCTCTAAGAGCCTTTCTTTTATCTTCTCTCTGTCTGTTTTCTCTGTCCCATAAGTCTCTATATCAAAAGCTATCACTTCGCTCATGCCAAAAGCGTAAGCCATCTGCACCATACACCTATCTGCAAGACCGCTGGCTACCACATGCTTTGCCATCATGCGTGCCATATAAGAGGCGGTTCTATCAGTTTTTGTTGGGTCTTTGCCAGAAAAGGCACTACCTCCAGAATAAGCCACATCTCCATAGGCATCAGAAACTATCTTCCTACCAGTTTGCCCCGCATCCGCCGCAGGACCACCAAGCACAAACCTTCCCGACGGGTTAACAAGAATGCGTGTATCTTTTGCTACTAAGCTCTGAGGCACTACCCTTTTGACCGCCTCTTCCACTATAAAGTCCCTCAGCTTTTCAAGTTGAGTTTCTGGGTCATGCTGACAGAAAACTATTATGTCTTTTACAGATATTGGCTTGTTATCTTCGTATAGCACCGTTATTAGCACTTTGCCGTCGGGTCTGAGAAAGGGTGCTTTGCCAGACTTCCTAAGCTCGGAAATTTTGTGAGAGAGTTTATGAGCAAGGCTTATGGGCATGGGCATAAGGCTTTCTGTTTCCTTGCAGGCATAACCCACAACCGTTGCGGTATCTCCTGCACCCTCCGAGGATATGCCAAGCACTATCTCAGGGCTCTGCTCCTCTATAGAGGTTATAACCGCAGAAGAATCTGCATCAAAGCCAAGCTCTGGTTTGTTATAGCCTACTTCCTTTATGGTCTTTCTGACAGTACCTGGTATGTCTACATAGCTTTCTGTGGAGACATGACCTGCTACAAAGGTCATACCTGAGATGAGAAGTATTTCAAGGGACACCCTGCTGTAAGGGTCTCTTTTTAGAAACTCATCCAGCAAGGCGTCCGCTATGAGGTCTGCCAACTTGTCTGGATGCCCCTCCATGGGGGACTCTGCCATTTTTATAGTCCTGCCCATGGAGGTTTATTATAAACTACTCAAGTATCTCGAGAACCACCCTTTTGTTTATCTTCCTTCCCATGGAAGAAAGGATGGTTCTGAGAGACCTTGCAATGCGACCGCCCTTTCCTATGACCTTTCCAAGGTCGTTTTTGTCAACCCTGAGCTCAATAACCACGGTTTTTTCTCCTTCAATTTCCTGCACGTTTACCTTCTCAGGGTTGTCCACAAGGGATTTGGCGGTTATTTCTACGATGTCCCTTAGCTGGCTCATGGTTTACCTCCTGTTAGAGTATTTTTGCGTTTTTGAGTATGGCTTTTGCTCTGTCTGTAAGCTCAGCTCCTTTTTGGAGCCATTCTTTTAACTTTTCTTCCTTAACCTCTATAAGTCTTTTGTTTACAGGGTCGTAGACCGCTATCACATCCACTACCTTACCATCCCTGGGTGCCTTTGCGTCTGCTACCACAAGCCTGTATATGGGGTGATGTCTTCTTCCGTATCTTGATACCCTTATCCTCAGTGCCATTTTTGCCTCCTCAGAACAGTTCATGTATTATACACTATTTCCTTATAGAATTCAAGACCACGCTGAGGGAGGACAGAGCCATCATAAGCCCGGCAAGTTCTGGCTTTAGATATATGCCCTTTGAGTATAACAGCCCGCCCGCTATAGGGATGCCCAGAAGGTTGTAGACAAAAGCCCAGAAGAGGTTCTGTCTTATTCTTCTCATGACCCTGTCCTTGTTTTCAAAGAAGTCCCTTAGCCCACCTATGCCCCTGAGCAGGACCACATCACCAACCCTTTTTGCCATATCTGTGCCG
>JAXSNY010000007.1:0-23946 GCA_037925365.1 Aquificaceae bacterium | reverse complement strand
TCACAAGCACGGGAAAGGTAAGCTCTTCCGCTATTCTTATGGCTTCCTCCTTTGTCCTTGCAGTTCCACTTGGTGGCTGTTTTATGCCAAGGTTGTCAACAAGTTTCTTAAAAAGCTCTCTATCTTCCGCCATATCTATGCTTTCTGGAGGAGTTCCCAGTATGTTTATACCAAGGTTCTTGAGAGGAAGGGAGAGTTTAAGGGGCGTTTGACCACCAAACTGGAGGAAAACTCCATCAGGCTTTTCTCTTCTTATGACCTCAAGCACGTTTTCCAAAACCACTGGCTCAAAGTATAAAGCATTCGCAGTGTCGTAGTCGGTAGAGACAGTTTCTGGGTTGCAGTTAAGCATTATGGTCTTTATTCCCTGCTCCTTTAGGGCAAAAACCGCATGGACGCAGGCATAGTCAAATTCTATACCTTGACCTATACGATTTGGTCCACTGCCGAGGATTAATACTTTCTTCATTAAGCTCATTATTTTAACTCAAGCCTAAAAAGCATATGCTATAATCCTTACGTGTCTTCAAAAGACATAGCCCTAAAAGACATCTTTGAAGAAATCCCACACAGGCTTAGCAAAATACTTGCACCCGCACCCATAAAAGAACTACTGCCCACCAACTTCCCTTCCACAGAGCTAAGAGTGGACTTCTTGGCAAAGCTTGAGGATGAAAGCATATTGCATATAGAATTCCAATCCTTTAACGACCCTAACATGCCCTTTAGAATGCTACGCTATTACCTTGCTATATTGGAGAGATATCCAACCAGTCCTATAAAACAGCTTCTTGTGTATGTGGGAAACAGAAAGCTAAGAATGAGGTCAAGACTGAGGCTTAGAAATCTTAGCTTTAGCTATGAAGTCCTTGACATAAGGCAGATAGACTGCAAAGTACTTTTGGAAAGTTCAGACCCTATGGATAGGCTACTGGCATGTTTGTGTAAGGTAGAGGACGAGGTGTATCTTATAGAGAAACTCATAAAGACAATGGAAGGCATGAAAGAGGAAGAGAGGAAGGACTATCTTTTGAAAGCCTTGACGCTAACAGAACTGAGACCTAACTTAAGGATAAGGCTCACGGAGGAGGTTAGGCACATGCCTATAGTGGTTAGACCTGAGGACATAAGATTGCCAAAGAGAAAGTTGAAAAAGGACATTCTGTATAGGCTTGGACTTGAAGAGGGTAAGCAGATTGGACTTGAGGAGGGTAAACACATTGGACTTGAAGAGGGTAAACAGATTGGACTTGAGGAAGGTAAGCAGATTGGGCTTGAGGAGGGTAAACACATTGGACTTAAGGAAGGACTTTTGAAATCCGCACAAGAGATGGTTATAGCCATAATTGAAGGTAAACTTGGCTATGTGCCTGAGGGGATAGCAAATAGGATAAGGGAAATAAAAGATGTGGAGTTTTTGAGGTCTTTAGCCAAGAAGTTGGTTTCTACTTCTGAGGATTTTATGCAGGTTTTGGCTACTGAACTGAGAATTTCATAGACTAATTCAAAACTCATAGGGATAAGGCTGACAGATAAAAGATGTAGGGTGCTTGCGTGCTTTGATTAATAGGCTTATAAGCACTGAAGATGTTTTAGAAGTGCTTAAAAAGGAATTAAATATACTGCTTCCTTCTTAGGTTCTCGTTTTTCTCAAGCTAACTACTCTTTCTTTTAGCTCCGCCAGTTTTATAAGTGCTTGCAAGGGTGTTAGGTTTGCAATGTCAAGGTCTAAAAGCTCTTCTAAAAGTTGTTTCTCTTCTTCTCTTTGGCTCTCTTCATATACCCTTTCTAACACGGGCAAGGTCTTTGAAGCCTCCAGCTCTAACAGTATACTCTTCGCCCTTTCTATGACCTTCTCTGGCAGTCCTGCCTTTTTTGCCACCCTTACGCCAAAGCTCCCCTCTGCCCTGCCAGGTCTTAGGAGATACAAGAAATTTATCTCCTCCCCTTCTTTACTTACCGCCATATGGTAGTTCTTTACACCCTCTTTGTTTATCTCCGTAAGCTCCAAATAGTGTGTTGCTATAAGGGTTCTCGCCTTTATGTTCTCTAAGATGTATTCCACTATAGCCCTGCTTATGGCTATACCATCATAGGTAGATGTCCCCCTTCCTACTTCATCAAGAACTATAAGGCTTTTTTCATCCGCATTGTGGAGTATGCTGGAAACCTCAAGCATCTCGTTCATAAAGGTAGAAACTCCAAGTGCCAGAATATCTCCAGAGCCAATGCGTGCATGAATAGATGAGACAAGACCAATCTTTGCGGACTTACAGGGAAGAAAAGATCCCATGTGAGCCAAAAGGGTAAGGATTGCGGTCTGTCTTATGTAGCTGGACTTTCCTGCCATATTTGGACCAGTTATGATGAAAAGGAAGTTCTCCTCATCCATGTGGGTATCGTTTGGACAGTAAGCCTTTACAAACTCTTCTATAACTGGATGCCTGCCCTCTTGTATGTGTAAGACTTTCTCCTCTGTCAGCTGAGGTCTTATCCATCCCTTTTCCAAAGCGATGCTTGACAAGGACTGAAGATAGTCAAGCCAGCCAATAAGCCTTGCATTGTGAGCCAGCTCCTCAAGTCTCTTTATAACCCTCTCTCTCAAAGCCATAAAGAGCTCATACTCAAAGTTGTTTATTTTGCTCTGAGCGGAAAGGATCTTTTCCTCAAGCTCCTGTAGATAGTCTGTGGTGAACCTCTCTGCATTTGAAAGGGTTTGACGCCTGCGGAAGTGTGGAGGCACATACCTGAGGTTTGGCTTGGTTACCTCTATGTAGTAGCCCATAACACGGTTAAAACCTATCTTAAGGCTTTGAATGCCTGTTTCTTTTCTTAGCTTTGCCTCATATTGGTCTATTAGGCTTTGGGCGTTGTCTCTATAGTAGCGAAGTTGGTCAAGTTCTGGGTCTACGCCATCCCTTATAAGACCTCCCTCCTTTACATGCAAAGGTGGGTCATCCACAAGGGTTTTTTCTATATCCTCTCTTAGGTCAATAAGTTCAAGTAGCCCTTCGTAGACTTCTCTAAGTGCGGTTGAAGAGGTGTCCTTGAGAAGTTCCTTTATCCTTTCTAAAGACTCAAGAGCCCTTCTTACCTGCAAGAGGTCTTTTGGATTGGAGATGCCACCACTTATCCTACTTACAAGCCTTTCAAGGTCGGGCATGTTTTTTAGCTCCTGCCTTAGGTTTTCTAAGAGCTGTCTTTTTTCCATAAGCTCCTGCACTGCGGACTGCACCTTTTGAATAGCACTTTTCTCCCTAAAGGGGTGTAGTATGTGAAACCTGAGCCTTCTTCTTCCCATGCCGGTGAGCGTTCTGTTTATAACTCCAAAGAGAGAATAATTTTCTGAGCCCTCGTAAGACTCCAAAAGCTCCAGCCCTCTTCTTGTTCTGTAGTCTATACCAACATAGCCTTCTCCCATATACCGTTTTGGTTTTTCCACAAAGGGCAGAAAGGATTTCTGTGTGCTCTTAAGGTAAAGGTATAACCCCCCAAAAGGCAAAAGTTCCTCTTCTCTTTCAAAGCCGAGCCCTTTGGCACTGTAGATCTTCATATCCTCAAGGATCACCCTAAGACCTTCATAAAAGTAGTCTTCTTCTACAGTGTTTACAAACAGGTCAAGCTCCTTTATATCAAAGGAAAGGTTCTGAGGAATTAGAAGTTCCCTTGGAGAAAACTTAAGAATAAACTCCCTTGTGCCAGTATAGTCAAAAGTGCCTCCCAAAAACTCCCCTGTTGCTGGGTTTAGGTAGGCACACAGATAGAGGTTTCCCTTTTTTAAAAGGCTGGCAAGACCACAGTTTTCCCTTTCAAAGTAGGTTCCTGGGGTTATAACCCTTATGACATCCCTCTTCACAAGCCCTTTAGCCTGAGAGGCGTCCTCCACCTGTTCGCATATGGCTACTTTGTAGCCCTTAGAAACCAGTTTTGAAATATAAGAGCTTGCGGAATGATATGGCACACCACACATGGGAATTCTTTCCCTTCCTTTGCCAGCGGGTCTTGAGGTAAGCACAAGCCCCAGCTCCTTTGACCCCAGCTCCGCATCTTCGTAAAAAAGCTCGTAGAAATCTCCAAGACGGAAAAAGAGCAGACAGTCTCTGTAGAGCTTTTTAAAGTGGTGGTATTGGGAGAGCATGGGGGTCAGGTCTTCATTACTTGGCGTATTCCACATGCCTTGTCTCCCTTATGACCACCACTTTTATCTGTCCGGGGAACTGCATTTCTTCCTCTATCTTCCTTGCTATGTTTTTGGAAAGCATGTAGGCTTCCTCGTCGCTTATCTCCTCGGGGCTTACTATGACCCTTACCTCCCTTCCCGCCTGCACCGCATAGGCGTTTTGCACTCCCTTAAAGGACTTGACTATTTCCTCCAACTTTTCAAGTCTTTTTAGGTAGGCTTCAAGGGTTTCCCTTCTTGCACCGGGTCTTGCTGCAGAGAGGGCGTCCGCTGCGCATACAAGAGCAACCTCTGGATATCTTACTGGCTCCTCGTTGTGGTGAGCCTTTATGGCATTTAGGACTGGGGCTGGCTCTCCATAACGTTTGCAAAGCTCTATGCCTATGTCTGTGTGAGAGCCTCCAAGCTCGTGAGAAATAGCCTTGCCAATGTCATGCAAAAGTCCAGCCCTTCTTGCCATTTTGGCATCCAGCCCAAGCTCCTCCGCCATCATCCCAGCAAGGTAGGCAACTTCCTTTGAGTGTAAAAGCACGTTCTGCGAGTAGCTGGTCCTGTAGTAGAGTTTACCTATGTAATAGTAAAGACCGGGGTTTATGTCATATAGCCCAAGCTCCATGCAGGTTTCTTCTCCCATCTTCCTTATCTTCTCGTCCATCTCCTTCTTGACCTCTGCCACCACCTCTTCTATCCTGGCAGGGTGTATCCTTCCATCCTCTATGAGCCTCTCAAGGGCATCCTTTGCAAGCTCCCTCCTCATGGGGTCAAAGGAGGAAATGGTGACTATATCTGGGGTGTCATCAATTATAAGGTCCACACCTGTGAGTAATTCAAAGGTTCTTATGTTCCTTCCTTCTCTTCCTATTATCCTACCCTTGAACTCATTGCTGGGAAGCTCCACGGTGGTCGTGGTGTAGTTGATGGCTATCTCGGAGGAGAGCCTCTGCACTGCGGTGGTTATCACCTTCTTCGCCTCAAACTCCGCCCTCTCCCTTGCCTCCTCCTCTATACGCTTTGCCACTCTTATGGCTTCTATTTTTGCCTCTTCTTCCACCTTCCTTAAAAGCTCCATTTTCGCTTCTTCAAGGGTCATACTAGCAATCCTTTGAAGTTCAAGAATCTCCCTGTGCCTAAGGGCTTCTATTTCTTTTTCCTTTTCTTCAAACTCCTTGAGCTTAGCCTGTAGTTCTCTTTGTGCCTGGTCTATTTGCCTTTCCATCTCCCTTATTTCCTTTTCCCTTCTGTATAGCTCTTCCTCTCGCCTTTCAAGGGCTTGAACCCTTCTATCTAAGTTGGCTTCACGGTGTTGGAGGGTTTGCTCTAACCTTTGGATCTCTTGCTTCCTCTCTGCAAGGTATTCTTCCATTTCTTTGCTTTTCCTATCAAGGTCTCTTCTTATCTTTTCCGTTTCCTCTTTGAGGGTTGCCCTTAGCCTGTCCGCCTCTTCTTGGGCAAGTCTTACTATCTTCTCCGCCTCTCTTTCAGAGCTTAGCTTGACCTCTCTTGCCTCCTCCTGAGCTTTCCTTAGTATCTCCTGAGCCTCTTCCTTAGCCTTTGAAACTATGAGCTCCGCTTCTTTTCTCTTTTCCTCAAGGTCTACCGTAATCTCCATGACAGGTGAGGTGCTAGTCCCTCTCCTTGAAAGGATAAAGCCTACGATACCTCCTATAGCCAAAGCTAAAAAAGCCACAACAAGCACTTCCATACTCATCTTTCCTTACCTCCTTGATAGATTTTTTCCTCCGTGACCACAAGGTCAACAGGCATATCCCAGTCATCCCTTGGCACCTCCTCTAGGACCTGAAACTCATAGCAAACTCCCACTTTTAGCCCTCTTAGTCTCCCCAAAAGTCTATCGTAGTATCCCTTGCCGTAGCCTATGCGGTATCCCTTTCTGTCAAAGGCTACCCCTGGGACAAGGGATAAGTCTACCTCCTCTGGTTTTACCTCCTCCCCTCCAGAGGGTTCAAGTATACAAAAGGCACCGGGGCTAAGGCTAGTATTGCCCTCAACCCTTATTAGCTTTAGGTCTTTCCCCTCTACCCTTGGAAGCAAAAGACTCTTACCCCTCTGTAGAACCCAAGAAAAGAGAGGCATAATATTAGGCTCTCCCTTATGAGGGCAAAACATAAGAAGGGTATTTGCGTCCCATAGGGACCTGAGACTTAAGAGATTTTTTACTACGCCTTCTGACAGCCTTTCCCTTTCTTCCTCTGTTAGACTTTCTCTTTTCTGTATAATCCTTCTTCTTATATCCTTCTTAGCAAACACTTTCATCTTCCGCCTCCTTTTCAGGAGGGGAAGGCAAGAAATACCCGCCCATGCCGTGGAGGAAGGAGCCTTCGGTGGGCCCCAAGAACCTTAAGTGGGTGCCCTCCCGGAAAGCCTCTTTGGCTCTTCCGGAGACCGGGCTCCCTATCGCCTCACCATGTGGACCCCAATATAAACTCCTTCACCACGCACAGGGCAGGTTTTATCTAAGCTTTGCCCCAAACTTCTCTTCCAGCTCAGCCACTATCTCTTCCACAAGTTTGTTAACTTGCTGGTCAGAAAGGGTGCCTTCTTTGCTTCTAAAGGTCAGCCTAAAGCTAACGCTCTTCTTGCCTTCCCCAAATTTTGGGTCTGTATAGAGACTAAAAACCTTCATGTCTTCCACCAGCTCTTTTTTCCTGATATGGAATATTAATTTATCCAGACTTACCTCTTTGTCCATAAGCAGGGTAAGGTCCCTTATCACAGGTGGATATTGGGCTATGGGTCTGTAGCTCTTAGTTCTCTCCTTAAGAAGGCTCAGCCTTAGCTCACCTACAATAGTCCTATGTCTAAAACCAAGCCTATCCTGAAGGGCAGGATTGAGAAGACCCAAATATCCCAACTCCTCTTCTCCATCGTAAAAAGCCCTCTGCACCTTGGGATGCAAGAAAGGCATAGCAGATGGCTCTGATCTATGTTCTTCTGTATAGTTTCTCAAAATATCCTGAACAAGAGCCAGCCCATGGTAGGGTGTATATTCCTCCTCTGGGAAGAGCCTTCTGTAGCCAGTCATAAGAAAGCCAAGCCTTAACTCCTCTTCTTGGAGGAAGACTTTACCCACCTCAAAGATGGCCATGCTGTAGTTGTAGTTTCTTATGTTATCAAGACATACTCTCAGTAGAGAGGGCAGGAGGGAAGTTCTCATAAACCTTTGGCTTTTGTTAAGAGGGTTCAGGATCTCCAACTGGGGAAGAGGCAAAGACAAAAGCTCATAAAGCTCCGCATCTTCAAAGGAGAAGGTTATCACTTCAGAAAAGCCCCTACTCACCATAAAGTTTCTAAGTTTGTCTACTATACTTTCCATCTGTGAGGGTCTGGATGGAGCTTTTAGGATTGGTGAGCCAACCTGCGTGTATCCTTCAACCCTTAGAAGCTCCTCTATTAGGTCTACATCTCCCTGCATATCAAAGCTCCTATGGGATGGAATAAAAACTTCCACACCACATCTCATGACCTCATGGGGAATATCAAGGGCACTTAGGACTTGTGAAACCTTTTGCCTGTCAAAGTCTTTGCCTGAGTATCTCCTAAACTTCTCAAGGCTAAGGAATACTTTTCTAGGCTCGTAGGGGTTTGAATAAACATCCCTCAAGGCGATAAGAGTGCCGCCCGCCAGGTCAAGAAGTAGTTTTATGGCAAGGTTATGTGCTGTCTTTACACCTTCTATATCCACATTCCTCTCAAAGCGGTAGGAGCTGTCCGTCTGAAGGCTCAAGGATTTTGCGGACTTCCTTATCCTGTATGGGTCAAAGTAGGCGGACTCAAGGAGTATGCTTTCTGTGTCTTCCTTTACAGAGCTTTCAAGACCGCCTACCACTCCCGCTATGGCAAGGGGCTTTTCTGCGTCCGCTATGAGAAGGTTTTTAGGGCTTAGCTCCTTCTCACTTCCCATAAGAGTGGTTATCCTCTCGCCCTCCCTTGCATCCCTCACAAAAAGTGGAAGCCTTAACTTTTTGAGGTCAAAGGCATGCAGGGGCTGACCCTCAAGAAGCATCACATAGTTGGTTATGTCCACTACATTGTTTATGGTCCTTATACCACACTGCCAGAGCCTCTTTCTGAGCCAAAGGGGTGAGCCCTTTATCCTTATGCCCTCTATGACCGCCCCCCGGTATCTCCTGCAGTCTGGAGACTCAAGCCTTATGTCCATATCTCCAAAGTCTTCAAAGGCTGGGTATTGCCTCTCCTTTTTGCTTACTCCCATTATGGCACATATCTCCCTCGCAAGACCCTTCACCGAGAGGAGGTCTCCTCTGTTGGGGGTAGGCTCTATCTCAAGTATGTATTCTCCAAAACCAAGAAGGTCATAGGCGGACAAGCCCAGCCTTAGCTCTTCCTCAAAGGTAAGCACACCCTCAGAGTGGTCTTCAAGCCCCAGCTCCTTGGCGGACAGAAACATACCCTGAGATACTATCCCATCAAAGTCCCTCTGGGTTATGCACATGCTACCCACCTTAGCGTTTGGAAGGGCTAGCAAGACCCATTGACCCTTTTGCACTTTTGCATCTGCAGATACCACCTGAAGGAAATGACCCTCACCAACCTGAGCTTTGTACACATAGAGGTTTCTTGTGGGGTGGGGTTTTTTCTCCACCACCCTTGCAGAGACTACACCGTCAAGGTCCATATCCCACCTACTTAGGGTGGTCTCGACGCTTTTCAGGGTAAGCTCCTCTGCTACCCTTTGAGGCTCAAGCCCCTCTATATCTATGAACTCTGAAAGCCAAGAGAAGGGAACTTTCATGAAAATATTTTAAATCAATCTCTATAGGGTGCGGTGGTAAGATACTTCTCCCCGCCATCGGGGAAGATGACCACTATAACGCCCTCTTCCAGCTCCTTAGCCAGCTGGAGGGCTGCGTGCAGTGCTGCACCACAGGATTGACCTGCAAGTATACCCTCCTCTCTGGCAAGCCTCTTGGTCATCTCATAGGCGGGTTCTGTCTCTACGAATATGGTCCTGTCCAGAAAGGTTTCGTCAAAAATGCCGGGCTTTATAGAGCTTTCAATGTGCTTTAGCCCTTCTATTCCATGAAAGGGGTAGGCGGGCTGGACGCCGATTATCTGAACCTCTGGATTGTATACCTTTAGCCTTCTTCCCGTGCCCATGATGGTTCCACCCGTGCCTATGCCTGCCACAAGGTGCGTAATCCTTCCCCCTGTTTGGTTCCATACCTCAATGCCCGTAGAATAAAAGTGTGCCTTCCAGTTAGCAGGGTTGTTATACTGGTCAAGGTAGAGGTATTTCTCTGGCTCTTTGCTCACCTTGTCCCTCACAAAGAGTATGGCACCGTCCGTGCCCTCCAACGGGTCTGTAAAGTAGACCTTTGCACCGTAGGCTTTTATTATTCTTTTCCTCTCTTCGCTCACGTTGGCGGGCATGGCAAGCTCCACAGGCACACCAAGACAAGCACCCACCATGGCAAGGGCTATGCCCGTGTTTCCAGAGGTGGCATCTATAACCACCTTGCCCTCTTTGAGAAGTCCCCTTTCCATAGCGTCCAGAAACATACTAAGTGCTGGTCTGTCCTTTACAGAACCACCTGGATTGAAACTTTCCAACTTGGCGTATATCTCCACCTTTGGAGAAACCCTCGATGGAATGATTTTTCTGAGCCTCACAAGAGGCGTGTTGCCCACAAGATTGAGGATAGAGTTTCTAAGCCTTCTGTAAGGTTCGTCGTGCTGACCCAAAACCCACACAGAAAGATTATAAAGCAGGTGTTAGCCCTTGAGCCTTTTGTCCCACAATCCTTTACTTTTTCTCTCTTCAAAAGTCCACTCTACGCTATGGTTCATAAGCTCTTTCTTTACTCTGATGAGCTCAGCCTCTGCCTTCCTTAGCCTTTCCTCCGCATACCTCACATAATCCTCCGAGATGTCTATGCCTATGTAGGATTTGCCCAGTAGCTTTGCAGAGACAAGGGTGGTCCCAGTTCCACAGAAAGGGTCTATAACCACACCCGGTCTGTCATCAAGAATTGAGTAAATTATCCTCGTGGGCAGTTCTATTGGAAAAACCGCAGGATGTTCCTTATGCCCAGGTTCTGGTCTTATGTCCCAAACGGAGCTGAGCTTGGCATGCTGAGGTTTAAGCTCCTGAGGCTTGCCCTTTACAAGCCAATAGATGCGTTCATCCACCTGCCAAAACCTCCACCCCCTTATATTTCCCGCTATCTTCCTGTTCCAGATTATCTCCTGCCATAAGCTCCACTTGGTCTTCAAAAGCCACTCCACTGGATGAACCATCCTGCCGTTTTCGTATCGCACCTTGTGATTGTAGAAAAAACTACCGCCCTCTTTTGTTATCCTATATAGCTCATCAAGCACATCTATCTGCCAACTTTGATAGTCCTCCTCCTTCAAGACATCTTTGTAGCCCCTGTATACAACCTTAGGAACAAGCCATCCGCCATGTTTTTCCTTTTTGTTGTAGGGCGGTGAGGTAATGCCGAGGTCTACGCTATCGGATGGTATCTCCCTCAGCACCTCAAGAACATCCCCGTGTATAACCCTGTTAAGAAAAATTTCAAGGTTTTGCATAGCTCTTTAGCACACTAAGTAGGCTTCTATGAATGAATTTGGAAAAATTAGCATAGTCTGGTCTTATGTATATGACCTCAAAGCTATCACAGTTAAAATAATCATTAATGCTAAAAGACGCAGAGCGTATGTATTCTCCCTTTTCTCGCCCTCTATTGCCAAACTTCTTCTCTATAAGATGGCGAAGTCTATTTTCTAAGCATCTAAATTCAAACTCAAACACGTATATCAGCTGACCATCAATAAATCCAGAGCATAGGACTATCGGGTTATTCTCAATGTCTTTTTTGAACCTTTCTGGTGTATAATCGTTGAAGCTACCACCGCCGTTTAACTTTCTTATTTTACCTTGAAGCACACTGCTAACATTTTGAGGCTTAACCTCGCAATAAACTTTGGACCCTGTGGCAACATCAAGTTTGTATCCGTTGTATCCAAGTTTTGTGTTCTCTGGCTCATAACCAGCTACATATAAAGTGGTAAGCTCTCTTAGCTTTGAGGAATTTTTATCATTGAAATACACGGTAAGAAGGTCTGTAAAAAGTGCCTTTAGTGTAGGCTTTGATAATCCATCAAGGAAGGTATCAAGCTCTCTATGGCTTTGTGTAGCGTATAAAATCATAGCCTTTCTAAGGTTTTCGTTCACAAATCTTAATTATAAGCCAAGCCTCTGTCTTACGAGGGCAATAAGTTTCTCCTGCCTTTCCATGCCCTCTGGTAGGCTTTCCCTTAACCCTTCAAGCTCTGAGAGTAAGTCTTCAATATTTTGAGGAAGTTCCTTCTCTATCAGCTCCCTTATCCCTGCGGACAAAGCTGGTGCCTTGCCTGATGTGGATACTCCTATAACAAGCTCACCCCTTACCACAAGGGCTGGAAATAAGAAAGTGCAAAAATCTGGACTATCCACCGCATTGCAGTGTATTCCCATTTTTACGCAAAAGCCATATATCTTTTTCTGAAGCCTCAGGTCATCCACAGCCACTATAACCATAAAAGCGTCTCTTAAATCCTTGAGCCCTACCCTTCTTTTCAAAAGCTCTATTTTTCCTTCCTTTGCAAGGTTCTGAATGTAGTGTGTGATTTTGGGTGCTATAACTCTAATCCTCGGCTCAAAGGGTAGGAGTTTTTCCACCTTCCTGCTTGCCACCTTACCACCACCTACCACTACCACCCTTTTGCCTTCAAGGTTTACAAACATAGGAAAGTGTGGCATATCAAACCTCCAAGAGCTTTAAAGCCTTCAGAATATCCGTCAGGTCCCTGTCCTCCACAGTTCTCATATCCAAAAGCACCATGTCATCTTTTATCCTTGCTACAATGGGCGGGTCTGAGTTCCTGAGTTTTTTCTCCAGCTCCACTGGGCTTAAACCTTTATGCCTAAGACCAAGACAGTAGGTCTCTAAGCTCAGCTCTGGCAGGGCACCGCCACCGCAACGAGAAACGTCCCTGACCAACCTTATCTCAAACCCTTCCAACGACCTGAGCTTTCTTGAGAGCCTTAGGGCTCTCCTTTTTATCTCCTCGGGTTTCTGCAAAAGCATGCGAAGGGTGGGGATTTTCTCATAGTCTCCTCTTATGTATAACCTTAAGGTCATCTCAAGCCCCGCAAGGGTGAGCTTGTCAATGCGAAGAGACCTACTCATGGGGTTTTTCTTTATCTTTTCAATGAATTCTCTTTTCCCCAAGATTATACCCGCTTGAGGTCCACCAAGGAGCTTATCTCCACTGCCGGAGAGTATATGAATACCCCTCTTTATACCCTCTACAAAACTTGGCTCTTGCGTTCTTATACCCAGTTCCCTCAGGTTCAGAAGGCTACCGCTCCCCATGTCGTAATAAAGGGGGAGCCCCAGCCTTAGTAGGTCCTCTGGCTGGACCTCTTCCACAAAGCCCTCCATGTAGAAGTTGCTCCTATGCACCTTCATAAGAAGCACAGTCTCCGAGCTTATGGCTCTCTCGTAGTCCGAGAGCCTTGTCCTGTTGGTGGTGCCCACCTCCACAAGTCTTGCACCCGACGCCCTCATAATATCTGGAATGCGAAAGCTCCCGCCAATCTCCACAAGCTCGCCCCTTGAGACTACCACTTCCTTGCCAAAGGCTAAGGTATTCAGAACAAGGTAGACCGCACCGGCGTTGTTGTTTACCACATGAACCCCCTCCGCACCGGTGAGGTCTTTCAAAAGCCCCTCCACATGACTTAGTCTTGAGCCTCTTCTTCCCTTCTCAAGGTCATACTCAAGGTTTGAGTAGCCTATGGCTATCTCTCTTATGAAGTCCGCCACCTCCTGTGCAAGGGGAGACCTACCAAGGTTTGTGTTTATCACCACGCCTGTGGCGTTTATAACCCTTCTTAGGCTTGTGCTAAATAGTTCCTTTATCCTTCTCTCTATGAGGTCCTTTAGGTCTTCAAGGCTTTTTCTCCTGCCCTCCCTTATCTCCTTCCGGACTTGCTCTAACACCTCCCTTATTGCCCTCTTTGCCAGCTCCTGTGGATAGTCCTTGAAATCTTGTAGTAGCTTTGAAACTTGTGGTATGTGCCTCAAGGCATCCATTTCACAAATACCCTCCTTTCTCCTTCTCTTCTTGTTATACCCAGCCTGTCCATATGCTCCAAAAGAGGAATAAGATACTTCCTGCTAAGCCCAAGGAGGGACTTTGCCTCCTGCAGTGTGAACTCTTTTCCACGGGTTCTTAGTCTGTTCACATAATCCTCAAACATATCCTTTGATATGTAAAGATAATCCCCAAGGCTGTATACCACGCCCCTTCTTACCGCCAGAGAGAGATGCTCTTTGTAGGCTTGCAGCTCCCTTTCCTCCTTTATGCCCTCTTGTAAAAGCCCCATTAACTTCCTGTAGCCCTCAAGTTCTTGTAGGTTTGCTCTTTTGGTGTCCAGCACATAGCCTTCGACCACCCTTATATCCTTCGCATCTTCCAATAAAAGGCTCAAAAGCTCCTGAGACACTCTTAGCTTGGAAAGAAGCTCCGCAAGAGGAAGGGCACCACCCCTTGAGGAGACAAGTTCCACAATCCTTTGAGACAGGCTTAGGAGAAGCTCTGGATGGTAAAAATGGTTTCCTGCCTTTGGATACCTTGGCGGTTGCACCGCCCTGCCATAAAAGGAAAAGAGCCCCTCAAGGCTTAGCCCCCTTTTTCCCCTCTCAAGGAGTAGGTATTCCTCTGGGCTTTCCAAGAGCAAGCCAAGCCTCTCCCTTATGAACTTCTTGGAGGCTCTTAGTGGCATGGGATGAAGCACACGGTATGAGCCCATAAACTCTCCCGAGGAGCTCAACACCGGACCCCTGTCATCCCTCACCGCAGGCACAGGCTCAGAAAGCCTAAGGAAGTATATGTCTTCTTGTATGTGTGCATGCGTAAAAGATACTTCGCGCATGCCAAGGAATAGAAAGCCAATGCCCTTTGGGGCTTTTCCTTCAAGCGTAACTATAAGCCTGCTGGAGGACCTTATGCCCTTGACTAAGAAATAGCCCCTTTCTATCTCCTCTGGCTCCAACTCAGGGATGTTTATGGCAAGCCTTTCGCCTGCCTTACCCTCCTTTACAAAAACCCCGTGGTTTTGCATGCTCCTCACCCTGCACACCTTTCCAAGAGGTTCAAGGGTCAACCTATCACCCTCCCTTAGCCTTCCAGAGACACAACTGCCCCTCACCACCGTCCCATACCCCTTCACGCTAAAGGCAGAGTCCACAAAAAACCTGAAAAGCTCATCTTCCCTGCTCCTAAGCCTCTCTTGGGCGTAGGCTCCAATGCTTACCCTTAGACCCTCAACCCCGTAGCCAGTTAGGGCAGACACGGGAAAGACTCCGTAGACCTCAATACCCTCTTCCCTTAGACTTTGTAGAGCCTCCTCCTTTGCAAGCTCTACCGTGTCTGCGTCCACCCTGTCAACCTTTGTAAGAGCAAGGAGGACCTCCTCTATACCAAAACTCTTTGCAAGCCTTAAGTGTTCTACCGTCTGAGGCATAACCCCCTCTCCTGCATCCACCACCAGCAAAAGCCCCCACACGGGAGCAAGCCCGCATATGGCGTTCTTTATAAACCTCTCATGCCCCGGTAGGTCTATCACCTCCACTCGCAGAGCCCTCTCGGGAAAGTCCAAAAAGGCAAAACCTATGTCTATGCTCATGCCCCTTCTTTTTTCCTCTGGTAGCCTGTCCGTGTCTATAGAGGTTAGGGCTTTCACAAGGCTTGTCTTCCCGTGGTCCACATGCCCTGCAACACCCAAAGGAAAGTATCTCATGGCTTTAGCTTGAGTAGAAGCTCAGTGACTTCCTCTCCTCATTAAAATGAGGAGCTTCCCTTTCTCAGGGCTTAACTTCCCGTCAGTCCAACGGTAGGGTATGCTATATTTATATCCCGCACACCAGAGGATAGTATTATGTATTTTACCACAATTCATATTTCCTTTGAAAAGGAGAGCCTTCTTGTGGTGGTTTCGTAAAATATTTTAGTAACTCTGCTCTTGCCAAAATTCAGGTCTAAATCTTACAACCCTGTTCCTGCCCATCTCTTTAGCCTTGTAAAGGGCAACATCCGCAAACTTTATGCATTGCCATATCCTGTCAGAATCATGTGGAAACTCCGCAACTCCTATACTTACCGTCTTTTTGAGAACGGCACCGGGTACCTCTATTGTGTGGTTTTCTACAGACTTCCTTATCTTCTCTGCTACTTCCTCGGACTTACCAACCTGTACATCTACCAAAAGCACCAAAAACTCCTCCCCACCGAACCTAACAACTAGGTCAGAGTCCCTCACAGACTTTAAGAGTATTCTTGCAACTTCCTTAAGGACCCTATCACCCGCATCATGACCGTAAGTATCATTGACCTGTTTAAAATAATCCACATCCAACATGAGAATACCAAGAGATGTTCCAAGCCTCTTTACCTGAGCGGACAGTTTATCAATGGTTTCCTCAAGGAACCTTCTGTTGTAGAGACCTGTTAGCTGGTCTTTGAGAGATTGCTCTCTCAAAATGTCCATGTAGGTTCTGGCTTCAAGCACAGGAGCTGCCTCATTGAGATAGCCCTTTATGTATGGTATCACAAGACTTATAAAAGGTTCCATCTCCGGCTCATAGATAAGCTGTAGAACATTCCCTACAGCACCACCTACATATACAGGTATGCAGTAATAATGGAGTTTACCTTCTTTACACATCTGATTGTCTCCAAAGTTAGGACATATGCACAGAAACTCTCTTGAGTCTACAGTGGTCCCAGTTCTTTTAGCCCTACATTCTTCTGCATTTTCAAATATAACCTCGTTGCAACGATTCTTAAAGCCTACCGCATACACCAAATCAATCCTATTCTTGGCTTGGTTCACTTCATAGAGACAAAAATTATCAAGGCTCATGTAATCTTCCAACACTTCTTTAATTCTCTCGTAAACATCCCTTTTGCTTTTGTCCTTTTCTACTACTCTCTTAAACTTATAGATGTTAAGCAGTTCATCCACTATCTTTGAAGTGTCAGAAAGTACGTTTCCCGTCTTAAGCACACCATAACCTATCATGCTTATCACTTTTTCTTCAATAGAATTAAGGATTTCACGAAGGTTTTTAACGGACTTAGAAATCACTTCCTTCAGTAAGTTAGCTTCGTATCCCGGGTCTGTTTTTACTTCATAATTGAATGAGCCTTCTTCTAAAGATTTCATAAACTGAATAAGTTCGTTGATAAAACTATTTATCCTATTCATAAACGTGTTGACAAAGATAATAATCGCACTCAGGGCTAACAAAAACACAAGGATAAGTAAGAGAAGAACCTTTGTAGAAACTGACCTAGTGGGAGTCAAATCCATACTCAGGCTTATTGCACCGAGGGTTTCTCCGGGTTTAGCCCTATGGCACTGAAGGCAGTTTATACCCTTTATAGGCTCAGCCCTGTAGGGTATAACTATTCTGTATTTAACCGATTCAAAAGATTCCTCAAGATGCTCCACAACCCTGCCTGTGCGAAGGACAGCCCTCTCCAACTCGTCTTTGGGTAGCTCAAACCTCATACCACTCCCAAACTGCTCTATCACACTTTCTGCTCTTATAACCCTTATTTCCTCTACGCCTTCTATTTCCCTTATTCTGCTGAGAAACTCATCCCTTCTATCTATAACACCCATAACCATGTAAGAAGTAAGCGTATCCCTCACAAGCTCAGATACCATTTGGGCTTTTTGCTTTGAATCTTCTAAAGCTTTAAACCTCAAGGTGTACACCGTAACTGCAAGCACTATAAAAAATACAAGAAGCAATAAGCCCAAAAGCCTCATAAGGATAGCTTTTTTCATAGCTTTCCCCTGTTGAAGAATATAATACAGAGAAATTATAGTTCAAAAGGCTGACATGCATCATGTTGCAAATAATTCTCAATTACTTATAATATTCAACAACAAAACTGAAAAGGAGGTAAGACATGGAAGCTTTAAAGGTAGGACAAAAGGTTCCAAACTTTGAGATGGAGGTCTATGACCCCAAAACCCTTGGCTTTGGGAAGGTTTCTTTGGAGGACCTTCTCAGAGAAAGAAAATGGGTAGTGCTATTTTTCTACCCTGCGAACTTTACCTTTGTATGTCCCACAGAGCTTGCAGATCTTGCAGAACATCAAGAAGAACTCCAGAGGATGGGCGTGCAGGTAATATCCGTCTCCACAGATACCAAGTATACCCACCTTGCTTGGCAAAGGACAGAAAAGCTCCTTGAGAAGGTGAAATACCTTATGGGTGCGGACCCTACGGGAAAGGTTTCAAGGCTTTTTGGGGTTTACGACGAGAACACAGGACTTGCCCTAAGGGGGACTTTCATAATAAACCCAGATGGCATTCTCGTTGGCTCTGAGGTAAACTTCTATAATGTAGGAAGGAACGCAGAGGAACTTGTGCGGAAAATGAAAGCAAACGCCTACCTTATGAGCCATCCAGATGAAGCGTGTCCAGCAAAGTGGAAAGAAGGAGATAAGACCCTCAAGCCTTCTCAAGAAATTGTGGGTAGGGTTTACGAAGCTCTCCATACTTGAGAGCTCCCCCCTTCGGGGGATATATTTTTATCCTTAGGAGGATAGAGATGGAGCTGACTTTGGACTTTAGCACGGATAAGATTTACGATGTTGTCATAATTGGTGGTGGTCCTGCTGGTGCCTCTGCGGCCATATATACCGCAAGAGCTGGGCTTTCTACACTGGTGCTATACAGGGCTGAGGCAGATGGAGCATTAGGGGTGACCCAGCAGATAGAGAACTATCCTGGCATAAGGGGACCACTATCTGGTTATGAACTTCTAAAGCTCATACGCGAGCATGCCAAAGCCTTTGGTGCAGAGTTCGTAAGGGGTAAGGTAATAGCCACAGACCTTCTCGGCGAGATAAAAAAGGTCTATACCATAGATGGAAGAGAGTTTAAGGGTAGAGCGGTAATAATAGCATCTGGTGCTATGGAAAGGACAAACAAGTATAAGGGTGAGGAAGAGTTTCTTGGCAAGGGTGTATCCTACTGTGGAGTTTGCGACGCTGCCTTTTTCAAAGATAGACCAGTGGCGGTTATAGGGGAGGATGACTATGCTCTTGAGGAAACTGAGTTTATAGCTCGCTTTGCAAATAAAATTTACTTGGTTGTGCCTTCAAGCAGGATAAAAGCTCCTCACGAAATGGTCTCCGAGATACAATTTAACCCAAAGGTAGAAATCCTTTTGCATCACAGGGTTTTGGAGATAGTTGGCACATCCCTTGTGGAAGGCTTATGGGTTCAGAATGTAAACACAAGGGAGAAAAAACTTTTACAGGTGGATGGAGTTTTTATCTTCCTTGGTGGCAACAAGCCTTCTGTGGACTTTTTAATGAACCAAGTGGAAATGACAGGAGACCACTGCATAGTAGTTAACGAGGAGATGATGACCTCGGTTCCTGGGGTTTTCGCTGCGGGTGATGTGCTATGCACCAATATAAAGCAGGCGGTTATAGCCGCTGCGGATGGTGTAAAGGCAGCCCTCGCAGTGGACAAATACCTTAACAAGAAGGCTAAGATTACCGCTCAGTGGTAAAGCTGTTTTATACTATTTTAGCATATGGTAAACACGCAGGATATAAGAGAAAGGATAATATCTTATCTTGACCCGGAGGTAAGAGAAGTTTACGAGATAGGGGAATACATAATATCCTCTGGAGGCAAAGGTGTCAGACCCCTTCTAACCATAATGGTATGCGAGGGGTTGGGTGGTGATGTGGAAAGGGTTGTTCCTCTGGCGGTTGGCATAGAATATGTTCATATAGCCTCTTTGCTTCATGACGATGTGGTGGATGGTGCACAGACGAGAAGGGGCAAAAAAAGTGCCAACCTTGTCTTTGGCAATCAAGCATGCGTGTTAACAGGCGATTATATGTATGCAAAGGCCCTTTCCTTGTATTCCCAATATGGAAGCCTTGAGAGTATAAAGGTTCTGAGCGATGCGGTGATGAAAATGTCTCAGGGACAACTCCTTGAGCTAAAAAGCCTTGGAAATTTCATAGATGAAGGAACATATTTCAGAATAATAGACTACAAAACGGGTGCCCTCTTTGGGGCTTGTATGGCGGTGGGGGCTTTGATAGCAGGTAGGGAGGATTATTGGGATTTTTATCGCATGGGAATCCTTGCTGGCAGAGCTTTTCAGCTTATTGATGACGCTCTGGATTATGCGGGTAGTGAGGAAAGACTGGGAAAGCCCGTGGGTTCTGACCTTGCGGAGGGAAAGTGCACCTACCCCCTTCTTTGCGTGCTTGGTGAATTAAAAGAAGAGGAAAGACTACTCTTCTACAGCGGAGGGTATGAGGATTTAAAAAGGCTTGTCTTGAAACATGGCGGTGTTGAAAAAACGAAGGAGAAAGCAAGGCGGGAAATTGAAAGGGTTTTGCATTTTGTGAGGAGCTTTGACAGCTCTGGTGGTATAGAGAGCTTAATACTCAAGCTCATAAATAGGGAAAGCTAAACGCCATAACCCTGCTTAAACCTTTTTAGGTTCACAAGGCTTTCCGCAAGTTTGTTTCTTGCCCTTTCCCCCTCTGCTATAAGATGTTCAATAATTCTAACACATTCTTGTGCAGTTTGAAGGTCAAGTTTCTCAAAGTGTTCCTGCCCTATGCCATTAAGCGTTTCTGTTAGCTTGTCCCAATCTCCCTGCTGTAGGTATACCTCACACAGCAGAAGCAGTTGCTTCAGGTCTTCCATATATCCTCTTCTCCACTTCTTCCCAACTCTCTTTGAGGTCTGCAAGTATCTTTAGCATTTTGCGAAGGGTTTGAGGCTCATCGCCCTCCACCGTAATCCTTACAAGGTCATTTATAAGAGCTTGGTATACCTCATGAAGGCTCTTTGCTATATCACCACCTTGCTCCATATTCAGGGTCGCATCAAGAACCGTGAGTATCTCTGTCGCTCTACCCATGGCTTCATATTTCCTTTTCATATCCTCAGGCTCTGCAGAAGCCCTCTCCATCAACTCTACCGCCTCATCAAGGCACGAGATAGCCTTCTCATAAAGGAGTATTACCCGCCTTACTGGATTTGAAGTAAGAACCATGTTTTCAAGGTATGCGTTCATTTTCTATTACCTCCTTGCATTTCTGACAAACTTACTATAAAGGCTTGCAGCCTTGCCATTATTTCCTGTGCCCTATTCATAAAGGCCTCTACTTTTGCATACTCAAGTCTTAGTCTTTCCTCTTCTCTTATAAGCTGTGTTTTAAGATAGTCCACTCTTGCATTTATCCTCTCTATTCTTGAACTATAATCTTGGTTAAACCTCTCAAGAGAAGAGGCAAGACCAGATAGATAAGGTAGCATGTCCTTCTTTAGATCCTCCAAGATTTGCTTGAACTTTTCGGAGTCATTCTGAATAAGGGATGAAAGAGCGGAAGAGTTAAGCTCTATTTTGCCTTCTTCGTTTATATTTAAAATATCGTAGGCAAACATACCATCAAGTGTTTTAGTAAGCTGACCCTTTATACCAAAAATACCATAATCTCCCTGAAATATTGCATCCTTTGCGGTAAGTTGGTTTACCACCTCTATAACTTTGTTATATTTTTCAACAAAATCCTTAAGAGTATTAGTAGCTTTTGAAAAATCTTGTTGCACTTCAACCTTTGCTTCACCAAGACTTTTTACTGTTACCGTAAGACCGTCTATAACATTTTCAAAGGTATTTGAGGGGCTTTCCAAAAGATTGCCTCTTTGATTCTTAGCAAAACTTATTACATCGGTTCTATCTATATCCCACAGTTCTCCGTTCACATAGGGAAAGTCTGCAAAGGAGACAACCGTCCTATACCATCCATAGTTAGGGTCAAAAACCGTTTCTGCATTTGAGGCGTTTAGGTCAGTTTCCTCTATAAATATGGTATATCTGTCTCTGTATAGCACAACCTTTGCATAAAGCGGTATTCCATTTGCAGAGAAAGCATTGTTAAATGCACCAGCCATATCGTATATAGTGCCGTATCCAGCGGACACATTGGCATAAAGGTAATTAGAACCCGTAAAGTATGCCACTATAGAGCTGTCCCACGAGATTATTGTAGAAGGGTCGTTTACACCGCGTGTAAGTGTAACTACTTCTTTGCTTGGCGGTTGGTAGTTATCACCCACACCTATTTTTGCATTTTTTGCAAGCTGTAGCGGAACGGTATAATCAAGCCCCCAAACGCCGTTTATATTCATAGCGGATGCTTCTGATATCACAAAGGTGTGAGTTTGTGTGTCTGTTTCCAGCTTAGAGAGAGCCTCATTTTTTTCAGTAAGCATAAGGCGGTAGTTGTTTCCATCAAAGTATACAGAAGCTTGTATATAATCCCCTGCGGTCTGATTTATGCGATTTACAAGGTCAGAAAGTTTACCACTTCCAGCCTGTATGTTAAAGGTTACATAATCTCCATAGTTTTTGGCAAACCTTAGAGAGAAATCATTCCAATTTATATTAGCATTTATATCATTTGTAGAAAATCTGGAGAGCATTATTTCCTTCTGAGCAAGCTGTTCAACCTTTATCTTTAGGTTTATCTCAGGTGTGTTATCTTTGGCAGAAGCTGTCAAAACCTTCTCATCAGAGGATATTGCCTTCTTACCTTTTGTAATACTTGCTGGCTCAAGGTTAGAAAATAACTCTTTTAGAACTCTTACCGCATCGCTGAGCTTTGAAAGGCTTGCTTGCTTAAGCTGTATGCCTTCGGCTTCTTTACTTAACCTTTGTATGGGAATTGATTTGAGCCTTATTATTTGATCAACTATAGACCCCCACTCAAACTTGCCTGTTAGGTTGTTGAGATATATTTCTCCAGCCATGGCTTATACCTCCTTCTTTAAAAGTATACCAAGCATCTGGTCAATGCTTTTCATGAGGTCAAGAAGGTAATCAGGTGGTATCTGACGAATTACTCTGTTGGTATCTCTTTCTACTATCTTTGCAACTGGTATTTCAAGCTCCGTATCTATATCTATCTTTAGATACTTGCTAAGCATATCGAATTTCTTTCTTATCTCCTCCAGCAGTTTTTGCAGCTCTTCTGCCCTCAAGTTCTCCTGTTGTGCTTGGAATAAACTTACTTCCATATCCTTCCTAATCTTGCCAGGAACAACACTTTTAATTTGCCCATTGTAGAAGATTTGCACCTCAGAACCTATCTCTGCTTTGAGTGGACCTATATTCATGCTCCACATCACCTAAGGGAGGGAGGTATAACCCCCCTCTGCATAATTGTTACCTGAGGAGCTGAAGCACAAGCTGAGGAAGCTGGTTCGCCTGTGCCAGCATTGCCATAGAGGACTGCATCCTTATCTGGAGCTTGGTGAAGTTTGTCATCTCTTCTGCGTAGTCTGTGTTGCGTATAACGTTTTCTGCCTCTTTTGTATTGTCCCACGCAACCTTCTGAGAGTCGTATATGGACTGAAGGTTGTTCATAACCGCACCTATCTGGGCTCTCACAGTATCAACGCGTTGGAGGGCTTTTTTGACTATGAGCATAGACTCTTCTGCCCTTTCGTTGGTAAGCACGTTAACAGAGTACAGGTTTTTAAAGGTGGCATTAGCGTTTGTAGATAAATCGAAATTGAAGCCTGTGGAAGCACCAGAAACACCATTGTATTGAAGCTTATAGGTATCTATGCCTGCTATGTCCACTGTGCCTACGTCTATATAGTAGGCATAGTTGGTTGCTGCCGTAAATCTAACTGTGCCAGCTCCTTCTAATATCTGTCCGAGGTTTACGTTAACTCCATCTGATGTAAAACCCCCAGCCGCACCTACACTTACTTTTACTGCTATAGTTTCTCCGTTGTTTGTCTCCAAGACAAGTTTGTTGTTTATAACCTTCGCACTTATTGGAGAACCTGATCCAGAAGCCTGAGTATTTATAAGGTCAGCTAACTGTTGAACAGTTGTCACATTGCTGTTTATGGTTATAGAAAAGTTTGCTGAACCTGCAGCTTCAGCATTGCCTATATAGAACGCAAGAGTAGCAGAAGAAATAGCATCAGTAGTTCCAGCTGGTGTCCAAAAGTTAGCAAAACCGCTATAGTCTGAGTTTGCCATATTTATATTCTTAGCTGTGGCCTCTATACCAAGTGCCTGGAGAGCATTATTGCTATTTATGTTTCTGGCAAGAGTTGCGGCATCTACAAATCTTGACGATCCACCGTACTGTAGAACTCTTATGCCAGCTATATCTACATAATCTCCCGAATCTACAAGCCAGTTGGATGTGGTACTGAGATGTGCGGCAAAGTCCGTAGCGGACGTAGCAGTAGAGGTTACATACCTCGCACCCTGTGCCTTTACCATGTAGGCACCTGTGTCGTTAGGGAGAACGCTCTTTACGTCCACTTGTAGTATCTGGTCTTTTCTCGCTCCGTAGTGGATTGCTTTGCCCGCAAAGGTTCCATCAAGAAGTTTTATACCGTTATATTCTGTATCTGTGCCTATTTTCTTAATAGCGTCAACGAAATTGTCTATCTCTCTCTGAAGGCTAGCTCTTGCGTTGGGGTCGTTTATGTCGTTTGCTGCACGCACTGTCCTTTTGTAAATTTCGTTGAGCCTATTGAATATCTGACCTGCGGAGCTTTCCGCTATCCTAAGGGCAGAAAGACCAGTTTGGATGTTCCTGTTGCCCTCTTCTAAGCCAGAGCCAACCACCATTAGCTGGTC
>JAXSNY010000006.1:0-26513 GCA_037925365.1 Aquificaceae bacterium | reverse complement strand
TATCTCTTTGTAGCCATCTGTGTCTATGCCAGCTACCACATACAGGGCTTTCTTTACTACCTTGTCTACTTCTTTGACTGTAGGGAACATGCAGTCTTGAGGGGGTATTGATGGTTTTTTCGTATGAGCCTTTTCTGGAGTTAGGGTTATTGGAGGGTTTGTATTTTTCGTAGCTGAGGAATTCATCCAGCTCAGCCTGTAGCATTTTGCCGATGGTTTGAGCCATCAGCTCTTTGAGTAGTTCACTGAACTCCTTTCGGTATTGCTCTACCTTCTCCTTGTTCGGTTGTTTCATGTTAATGCCTCCTTACTTTATTTTTACACAATGGATGAAACAGTCCCGTGAGCTACTCAGAGACCTTATGCCTCAAGCCACAGTAAGGTGTTAGGAGTTGAATGGGCAAGAGGATACTTTATTGAGGGTATGTTATAAAGTATGGCAGAATTTACACAAATTTTGAAACAGTCCCAAGCCAACAGATAGCAAAAGGTATTTAAGACTTCAACACAGGCTAAGTGAGTATGTGAAGAATGAGGTAAGGAGGATAATAAACAAGGTTATAGAGTTATACAGACCACAGAGGCTTGTGCTTGAGGACTTAAGAGGCTTTTTGAGGAGGGTGATTAACAACTTTCCAAAGGCTATAAAGAGGGTGCTTATAAGGTTTGGGCTTGGAGAGCTAAAGAGGAAGATAGAGGAAGTAAGAGAGGAATATGGCATAGAGGTTGTGTATGTTGCTCCTGCCTATAGTTCACAAGCATGCAGTAATTGTGGCTATGTAGACAAAGGGAATAGGAAGGCAAGGAGTGAGTTTGAGTGTAAGCTATGCAATAGGAAGCTCCATGCGGATGTGAATGCAAGCAGGAATCTGCTTAGCGGTGCTAAGTGGAGCTTGCATTTGCGTCGTATGGAGCAAGCCCTTATCAAGCAGGTAGAGGAGTTTATGGCTCGCCTGTTTGGTGAGCGGTTTAAGTGTCTTTGGAGTAAGGCACTGGGATTGATTGAAAGAAATCCATACTTTCAGTCAGTACCTAAACCTGAGGTGTGGGTAAATGCCCATAGAAGGGATATTTGTCCATGCTAAGGGATACTCTGCCATTAAGAATTCCCTCCACCAACTTTTCCACGTTCATACCTCTTGAACCTTTAAAAAGTATAACCGCTTTTTCATGAACATTCCTAAGAAGCCAATGAAGAATTTGCTCATGGGATTCAAAGAAAAAGCACTCTTCCTTAAGCCTTTTGCACTCTTCGTAGGCATGCCTCATATTCTCTCCAAAGAAAAGGCAAACATCTATACCAAGCTCTGCACAGAGTCTTCCCACTTCCCTATGGTATTTCTCAGAGTCCGCTCCAAGCTCAAACATATCACCTAAGACCGCAATTTTTTTATCATTGAAAAGGCTCAAACTTCTCAGAGCCATCCTTACAGATGGAGGGTTTGCGTTATATGTGTCATCTATGAGTAGTAAGTTTTGTTTCCTTAGGATACGAAAGCGACCTTCCACTGGGTGAAAGTTTACAAGGTGTCCACAAAGACCCTTCCAGTCTATACCAAAAGCCTCAAGTATGGCAAGGGCACATAGGGCATTCTCTACTATCGCAAGACTTGGCACTGGAATAAAGACTTGCACTCCGTCCACTATAAAGCTCACACCCTCTTCGGAAGGCTTTAGGTCTTCCGCTCTGAACCTGCCGTCTCCAAAGACCAACTTTCTGGGTATATGGTAGCAGTGAGATACATAAGCAGGGCATATGCCACAATCTTCCTCCTGCATCTGGTAGAATACCTCGCCGTTTCCAAGCACCACATCATCAAGGCATCCAAAGGTCTCAAGATGCTCTTCACCTATGGCGGTTATAGCCCTTACGTGTGGCTTTACCAATTCCACAAGCCTCTTTACATCCCCTTTCTGGCTCGCACCCATCTCTACAACCCAAAAATCACATTCCTCTTCAAAGTTAGCTATAGAGAGAGGGACACCGATTTGAGAATTGTAGTTTCTGGGCGTCTTACAAACCTTTCCTACCTTTGAAAGCAAAAAGGCGGTAAGCTCCTTCGTGGTAGTTTTACCCGCAGAGCCTGCTATTGCAACTACCTTTCCCTTGTAGTTTTCCCTTTTCCAGTTTGCAAACCTTCTTAAAGCTTCCAAAGAATTTTCCACTAATATTTGAGGAGTATCTTTGGGGAGCTCAAGCTCTCTTTCACATATAACTCCCACTGCTCCTTTTTTAATTGCTTGCAGGGCATAGTCATGTCCATCGTGAACCCTGCCTTTTATCGCCACAAATAGCTGACCCTCTTGCACCTCTCTGCTGTCTATGGAAAAACCACTAAAAGAGGCAGGCTTTCCAAAATGTTTGGCATTGATGAGCTTAGCAAGCTCAGACGTTGTCATGGAGTTATATTATAACCCGAGTTGCAAGTTATAAAGAGATGTAGTAAAAAGCTCCCTATGTAGCATTCCCATAGGGAGGTGCAAAAATGACAGAAGATAGAATAATAACATACTTTGTAATTGCTTTGTCTAATATCTTTAGCCCTTGCCTTAATGAAGGGCAACATCTCAACAAGCATGATTTATATCATGAAAATTCTCCAGATGACCGAAATTTCTACTTTTCCTGCAAGCATATTGGACAAAGCAGATTGAGTATGCAAAGAGGTTATACAGGAGGCTTGCGGAGAGTGTGTTTAGTGTCCTTAAAGGGTTTATCGGTATGAGACCTTATTCTGTTAGCCTGAATGGGCTTCTTGTGAAAATCTATACCGCTAATCTATATAGAATGTGGAAAATGAACCTAATATTACTTGCAACTTGCGTTATACTAAGTTTGAAGGCTGGCAAGAGGAGGCAAAGGAGTCCTTGCTTAGGATAAGAAAGTATCTTGGAGAAAAGAATTACTCATTAGCTATTGAACTACTAAGCAGAGAGCATATAGAGGAGTTTGCGGAATCCCTCATAAGGGAATACTACGACAAAACTTACAAACTCCATAAGCACCCGTCCTTTAGGCTCAACTGCGACCAAATAGATAAATGCCTTGAAAGACTGAAGGATATATACTCATGCCTTTTGGAGGAAAGGATAACTTCTAAGCCTTGCAGGTAGCCTTCTATCTCTCACTTGCAGGTCCACTTCAAGCCCTTCAGTCCTGTAGTCTACACGGACGAAACATAATGCTATACCCTTCTGCAGGATTGGAGAGTAAGTGCCACTGCTTACATACCCTATCTCTTTGTCTTTGTGAAATACCTTGTAGCCCTCTCTTGGCACGCCTTTTTGCAAAAGCTCAAGTCCAAAGAGCTTCTTCTCCACCTTCTTTTGTAGAAGTGCGTCCTTGCCCAAAAAGTCCTTTTCAAGGCTTACATACCTGTCAAGGTTAGCCTCAAAGGGTGTTATATCCTCCGAAAGCTCGTGTCCATACAGTGGCATTCCCGCCTCTATCCTCAAGACATCCCTTGCACCAAGCCCACAAGGCATACACTCCTTAGAAAGCTCCATAAAAAGCTCCAAGCCCTTCTCCACTGGTGCATAAACCTCAAAGCCGTCTTCGCCCGTGTATCCCGTGCGTGAAAGGAGCATATCTCCAAAGACCTTAAAGTGGTAGTATCTTATGTCCTCCACGGGCAGATATTTGCTAAGAATTTCTTGCGACCTTGGTCCTTGAATGGCAAACTGCATCCACTCTTGGCTCATGTCTCTTACATAAAGCCCCCAGCTCAAAAGCCACTCTTTAACCTTTTCCTTGTTTCCCGCGTTTACGCACATAAAAAACTCCCTTTCAGAAAGCCTATAGAGGGTTATATCATCCCTTACTCCACCTTGCTCGTTTAAAAGCAGGTTGTATTGCACCCTACCCACTTTTAGCCTTCCGATGTCTCTGGAAGTTAGCCTTTGTAGTGTCTCAAAGCCATCAGAGATAATTAGCCTTCCCATGTGAGACACATCAAAAAGCCCACAAGAGCTTCTTACCGCCTTTGCCTCTTCCACTATGGACTTGTATTCAAGAGGCATCTCCCAGCCTGCAAACTCTACAAACCTTGCACCGAGTTCTTTGTGTTTTGAATAGAGTGGTGTTCTCATATTAAAATTTTAACCTATGCTTAGTAAATATCTTCTTCTTAATCACATCAAGACCTTTTTTCTCCTTTTTGTAGTTCTCGTAGGAATACTATACGCCTATATGATAGGTGAGGTTTTCTTGGTATTCAAGAATAGAAATCCTGAGGTTGTGCTATCTTATTTTCTTAACTTCCTTCCAACTGCCTTTTTTTACTCTGGTGCCTTTGTGAACGCCCTTGCCCTGCTTGTAGCTCTCAGGAGACTCTTTCAGAGAAAGATAGACTTGCTTATCCAAAGCTTTGGCGTTTCGCCTATTAGATTTTTCTCCTTTGCAGTTTTTTTCTCTCTCTTACTTTCAATTTTTAACCTTTTTGGTAGTTATTGGCTCTATCCACAAAGTCAAAAAAGGCTTTTTAGCATAGAAAAGGAATACAAAAAGGCTAAGGAGATAGAAAAGGGAATAGTGAGAAGCTTGTGGCTTACCCAGGAAAAAAATGGAGAAAAAGAATTTTACAACTTTGAGCTTGTAGACTTATCCACTGGCAAGGTGCGTGGCTTTTATCTTCTTAAGGTAAAGGATGGGTTTATAACACAAGTAGCAACCGCAGAAGCTGGACAGTGGCATGGTGGGTTTTTGGACTTTTCTGAGGCAAGCCTAAAAGACCTCTCTACTGGCAAGGAAAAGGCTCAAAAGCTAACCTTTGAATTTATTGACCTTTCTCAGATAGGTTCCCTTGCGGAAAAGCCAGAGCACCTTTCCATAAGGGAGCTTTTTGTGCTTAGCCTTCTTGGTAAAGACATAGGCATAAACTACAGACAATACGCTTACGAGTTATCAAAGCGTATATTTACCTCTTTTCTCCCTCTCTTTATGAGCCTTATAGTGGGTTGGGTTTACATAAGATGGCGAAGCCTAAAACTTGGACTTTTTGCACTTGTTGTTTCCTTCTCTGCCCATTGGTTTTTTATAAACCTTATTAGGTCTACTATAGAAAACACCAACTTAGACCTGCCCCTGATACTTCTCCTCTACGCTCCCATACCTATTCTGAGTTTAAAAGGACTTTACGATTTGAGCAAAGGATTCAGGGTCTAAGCTGGCACCACCCACAAGCAAGCCGTCCACGTCCTTCATCTTCATGAAATCTCCTGCGTTCTTTGAGTTTACGCTCCCACCGTATAGCACCCTTGTTTTTCCTGCGTGCTGTGGGTTTATTTGGTGGAGAAGGTCTTTTATAAAGGCATGGACAAGCTGGGCGTCTTCTGGTGTGGCAGGGTTTCCTGTCCCTATAGCCCAGACGGGTTCATAGGCTATATCTATGCTGTCCGTGTAGTGTTCTATTCCAGAAAGAGCAAGCCTTATTTGAGTTTCCACCACCTTGAAGGTTAAACCCGCCTCTCTCTCTTCAAGCCTTTCACCCACACAAAGCACAGGTCTTATGTTCCCCTGAAGGCAAGCGGTCAATTTTTTGTTTATTAGCTCGTCAGATTCGCCAAAAATCCATCTTCTTTCTGAATGACCTATTATCACGTAGGAAACGCCAAGGTCTTTTAGCATATTGAGAGAAATCTCCCCCGTGTATGCACCCTTTTGCTCGTAATGGCAGTTTTGAGCACCGAGCTTGACCTTGCTTTCCCTTATGAGCTCATGGGCTACGCACAGAGATGTAAAAGGTGGGCACAGGAGTATTTCTCTGTCCGAGAGGTCCTCAACAAGAGGGAGAAACCTTGAGATGTATTCTTTTGTTTCAGAGGGTGTGAGGTTCATCTTCCAGTTTCCTGCTATGAGCTTCATCAGATAAATTATCTTACCATAAAACCATCCATAACTGTTATGATATACCCCAAGGGGGTGGCGAGATAAATTATGCCACCCCTTACCTTGATAAAAGGAAAAAAAGCATGATGATATTAGGCTGTGATGTAGGCAAGGACTTTATTATACTGCACGGTGGCAAAACATGGCAGAGGATAGAGGATAAGGACAATCTACCAGACCTAAGAGGGGCAATAGTGATATTAGAACAGACAGGGGCATACGGCTTGAGATGGGCGGAGAAGCTAACAAACGCAGGAGCAGAGATATACATAGCAGACGGCAAACAGTTTAAACGCTTTAGGAACGCCTTTGACAGGAGAAAAGATGACTACGTAGACGCCTACTACCTCAGAGAATTCTACCTATCCGGTCTGCACAGAAAATATATATACGCATACAACCCACAGGACAAAGCACTACGAACCTACATAAGACAATGGATAAGAGAGAATAAAGACCTTACCCGAAGCCTTAACAGACTAAGGCAATACTTAGCGATAATCTTTCCAAACACAGACCACCACCAGCGGACACGCTACAGACTACTAAAGGACATAGACAAGCTAATCCAAGAACTCAAAGAAAGCCCACACGCACTATCAACAGTAGCAATTTACGAAGCCCAGAAAGTCAAGCTAATAGCCAGCAGTCTTGAAAGCCTAAAGCAAGAAATAGAAAGCATCATAAAGAACCATCCAGACCATCCACTATTAACAACAATCCCAAACACCTCAAACATAATGATAGCCACGCTAATAGCCTACTACTGGGACATAAACAGGTTTAGAGATAAGAAAGGTTTTATGGGCTATACCTTAATAGGTGCTACGCACGAACAGAGTGGCAAAAGCATAAACAAGAAGCTAACGGACAAAGCAAGAACAGAAGTCAAAGGCATCTTTTATGTGTATTTCATGCAAGCATACAAAGAGACAAGCCCATTAAAACCCTTAGCGGACTATCTCAAACAAACCTGCAGAGATTACAAGAAACTCTTTATAAAATTCACGGACTACCTGCTTGAGATAGTCTACTACATGCTAAAGCACCGTATAGACTTCAAGACAGCACTAAAGCACAGGATAATAGAGCAAAACAAACAAGTAGAAAGCCTCAAGAAAAAAGACCTCAACAAAACCCAAGCATATAGGTTATACAGAACAATAGAAAGACTTCAGGTGTGTAAAGATATTTTCACCCGCATGGGTGAAGAGCCCGACTTATTACCTGAAGCCAAAATAAACCCTAGGTATAGCCATAGCCCTAAGCATAGCCATAGCCCAGACCCAAGCCCAGACCAAGCCCGAGTTTGTAAAGAACTTTACAAACCAGACCCAGACCCTTTTAGAAGTCCAATGTCAAGGCGGAAAGTGGAAAATCACACACGCCAGAGACCAGAAAATAATCCAAGAGACAAAAGCCCACCAACTGGAGGGTAAACCATGCCAACCATCCCAAAAGACCTATGGAGAGCCTTAAAAGAGAAAAGGAGGACACAAAAACGATGACATGGCTAACCCATACCGCTTTTGCAGGACTTACCGCATGGGTCTTTGGACTAAACACAGGCATAGCCATAGCAGGCTCAACCGCCCCAGACTGGTTTGAAGACCTTTTTGGGATAAACGAACACAGAGGACTAACCCACTACCTAACCATATGGTTTATAGCCCTTATTTTCTTTTTAGTCCTCACCCTTGAGAAAGTCCCATATGCAGACCTAGGATTAAGTTTTAGCTACGTAAGTTCTTAAAGCGTCATAGGGGTAAAACCATTTCCCAAATTCTCGGTCTGGGTGCGTCCGTCCTTGAGACCAATACCAAAAGGCTTGAAAGCTGTGAGCTTGACCTGCATCCTCACCTGCACGTGGTGGCTGCTGGACGCATTCCTGTGTATGTCCTGCGTGCCTTATGGGAGCTGTGTGGTGGGGGTTCTGTGGTGCATGCTCAAGAGATTTGGGGTCTTAAGGCTCTCCGTCGTTACCTTGAGGCTTATCTGGAAGGCTCAGAGGACTATGAGGGTTATTTGGACATTCCAAGGGGTATTAAGTTTAGCAGGCAGGAAGCTATAGAGCTTGAGGCTATGCTCTGGGGTGTCCACTTCGTCAGTCTTTTTGGGGTCCTCTACCGGAAGGAACAGTCTACCAAAGAGGTCGCTGGGTATGTGTACCGTATAGAGGGGTTTGTCTGGCGTCATGGTGCCATGTTGGAAGGTTATGTGAGGGAGCTGCGTTGTGCTGTGGTGTCTTATGGGCGTCATGATTGGTGGTTTTTCCTTACGGGGGACGGTTTGTTTTCACGGTCTCCCCCGCTCTGGGAAGAGGTGCGTAAAGACTGGCTTTATCAGGAAGTCCTTACCGCTCGTGAGGTGGTTCAGGTCCCAGAGGTGTCCTCTGGGGTGTCCTCTGTTGAGGAGCTTGATGAGGACGTGTCTTTTCTTTTAGAAAACTTTTAAAGGGGGTTTTGCCATGAAAGAGAAAAGGGACAAGAAGGGACGCAAATGGAGACTTGTTGAGCCTGCTTATCCTGTTGGGACGTATACGACTACCAGCTACACAAGACAGGCACAGGCACATACGACATAACAAGCTACGGCTTGAAAGTAGCAGAGAGAAAGGATATCAACCTTAACGGACTTGGAGAGTTAAGAGAAATCAAGATAACCGACCCATCGGCATTTGGCGACCAGAACTATGGAAAAACCCTTGCGACCCTACACCTCACAAGAGAACAAAAAGCACAGTTTAGACAAGACCCACAAGGATATGTAAACCAACTGAACCAAGAGCTTATCGCCAGAGGCTACACCTACCGAGCGGAATATAAGACGATAAACCAAAAAGACCTAAGAACAGGAACCATAAAGCAAGTCCCCAAACTGATACTTAGGTGAAGAGGGAATTACCCCTGAAATTTGACAAAACTTGACTAAATGACAAAACTTGACTAAAATCTTTAAAGTTAACCATGATACCCCTCACCCCTCTCCCCATCTTAACCCTTTTCTTCCCCCTTTTTTTGTAGTGGACTATAAAAAACGCACCTTGACCAACTTAGACCCTAAAAAGCTATCCCATAGCAGAAGCAGACATAGAGGAACTTAATAGACTGGTAAAACTCTACAGGGCAGTGAAGCACTTCAGCAAGGCTCTTGACTATATGAATATGCTAACTATTGACCTTTAGGAAGGACGGATTAAAATATTTTTAGGAGGTGGACAGATGGCAGGACGCAGGAGAGTAAAACCCCCGAGCCACAGGGTAACGATATACATACCCTTGGAGCTGATGGGAGCCTTTGAAAGATATTTATACGAAAAGAAGAAGACAATGACCGAGGTGATAGAGGAGCTTCTGAGGGACTTATTAAAAAGAGAGGGCTACCTGACCCATGACAAAACGGACTGATTTTTTTGTCCAACTATTACGCTCTTCCAGTTTATACACTACTTTTCAAACCTGAAAAAGATAGAGAGGTAGTCCCTGCCTATCTTGCACCTGCTTATGAGGAGCTTGTCTCTAAATTGCCTTGGTATTTTCTCATAGGTGTCGGTAAGCACCACAGCTTTCATCACATCTATGCCCAGGTATTCACCTTCCCTGCTAAAGCCCTCCAACTTCTGCACTTGCTCAAGTCCATCCCTTGAAAGCATCTTAAAGAAAGCCCACTGTCTTGAGGTTTCTCTGTCCTTCCTCACGATGCAGTCCGCATCCGAAAGCCTTATCTCTTGGCTTTTGCTCATAAAAAGCACCTTTTTCCTTGTGAGTATCCTGAGTATGCCATCCCTTATGTCAAAGTTAAGGTTCGGGTAAGCTTTGCCAAGCTCCTCTCCAGTAAGCCTTATTTCAAGCTCTGCATCTATCAAATTGCCAAAGTTCAAAAGGTCTTCAATGAATATACCCATAGGTATAAAATATACTTACGAAGGGAAGAAATGAACAAGTGTAAACTTTATTTAAAGATAACGAAGGGATTGCCTCTCAACGACGACGAAGTAAAGTTGCTTGGGGAGATAATAAGGGAGGAGTTGAAGTTTCTCGTGAGAAATAACATACTGCCCACACCAAGAAATTACGAAAGGTGGTTTTTGGTCTTCTGCCATCTGCTTGAAAAGGGTAAACTCCCTTCAGATGCGGAGATTGTGGAGGTATACCAGACCATATACAATGATGAAAAGATAAGCGACGTGAAGTTTGATGTGGAAATGACTCTTGAAGTGCTGGGCAAGCTAATGGAGGAATTCCACAGGCTTATAAAAGAACATAAGGACTATGCGGATAAGAAGGAAGAGGAGCTGTCCAACATTGAAAAGAAAGCCATTGAAAGCGAGCTTACGCCACTGGTACTGGAACTCCTTATGCACATAAGGGACATAAAAGCTCAGAATGAAAGGTTCTTTAAGAGGATAGAAGAACAACAACATGTGATAGAGGAACTTAAGGAAAAACTGGAGCAGGCAGAAACAGAAGCGAACATAGACTACCTCACTAACACCTTCAACAGGCGGTCCTTTGAAAGGGCACTTAAGGAAACTTTTGAAGAGTATAAAAAAAGACGAGCCCTATTTTCCCTTGTCCTTATTGACCTTGATGGATTCAAGAGGGTAAACGACCTCTACGGGCATTCCGCTGGGGATTTGGTGCTTAGACGCATAGCCTATATACTGAGGCAAAACCTTAGGGCTAAGGATATATTGGCAAGGTGGGGTGGTGATGAGTTTGCTATACTAATGCCTGGGATGAGGAAAGAGCAGGCAATAGCGGTAGCGGAAAGGCTCAAAAGGGCTGTGGAGGATTTAGAAATAATCGTTGAGGGTGAAAAGGTTAGTTTATCCTTTAGCTATGGGGTGGTTGAGGCAGAAGACAGGTTTTCCAGCGTGGAAGAGATGGTAAAGGAGGCGGATAACCTTATGTATCAACATAAGAAAAGCAAAAAATCATAAGTTTTTCTTTATTTCTCTCTTGTATGCCCAGTAGAAGATTATAGCCCTGAGGGTAGTTTCAATACTCATGAATACCCAAGGGACTATTGGACTTGGTAGCAATTTCAGAAATATCATAGAGGGAGTGATTCTAAAAAGCCAAAAAGAAGATAGGTTCACAACAAGGGGTATGTGGGTTTTACCCATGCCTTTTAGAGAGCCTGAGAATATGCTGGCATAAGCCATCTGAGGCTGAGAGAGGGCAACTATAACAAGATAGTAAACCGCATAATTTATCACCTCTTTGTCTCTTGTAAATATGAGGGAAAATTGCTGAGGAAACAAAGCTATAACAAGTCCTATTAAACCCATTATAAGGGCAGTGGTATGTGCACTAACTCTCACGCCGTAGTCAAGCCCTTTAAAGTTCTTTGCTCCGTAGTTCTGTCCTGCTAAGGTGGTGGAAGCTATCATCATGCCAAATCCTATCATAAAGGAAAGGCTCTCTACTCTTAGTCCTATTTGATGCGCTGCAAGAGCCTTGTCTCCAAACTGGGCGACAAGACCCACAAAGATGTTAAAGGAAAGGCTTGTAAAGCCTCTCTCTATGGCGGTAGGCGTTCCTATGCGGAGCATTTGAAGGAGTATGTCTTTTCTTAGGCTTAATTTGATAGGAAAGGGTTTCCTGTGCTTTGCGTAAAGGTAAATATAGAACATAAGACCCACTACTTCCGATAAGGCTATACCCCAGCCTGCACCTGCAACTTCAAGTCTTGGAAAGCCAAACTTACCGTATATGAGAAGGTAAGCGGAGCCTATATTGACCACATTCATAAGAAGGGCAACCTTGAAGGGAGTCTTTGTATCTCCGTATCCGTTATAGCCTGCATATATGGCGTTGGTGATAAAGCCAATGGTTATAAAGAGAAATACAGGTTCTAAATATTCTCTTGCGAGGCTTGCCACATTTTGAGATGCTCCAAAGGTAAGCATAAGATAGGAAACCAAGTCCTTACCCCAGAAGGTAAGAGGGAGTGCTATAAGGAAGGAAATAATAACACCCCATAGGAGTGCAGGCGATGGGTCTTTGCCAGCTCCAACCCTTTGGGCTACAAGCACAGATGTCCCTGTATAGGCAAGAGCCATAAGGGAGTATATAAACCATAACATGCTGGCGGAATACCCAACTGCAGCGACCGCAGAGGCGGATAGCCCGGAAACCAAAATTACAGAGAAAGCACTCTCTACTGTGTAGAGCAAGTTTGACAAAATTATGGGGAGTGCCAGCTTTAGAACTTTACGTGCGACCTTTAACTTACCTTCTGAAGGGTCTATGAGCACTCTGTTATGGGACATAGGCTCTCATTACCTGCATGGTTTTTTCGTAGCCAAGTTTATATAGCTCCTCCGCTTTCAAAAGGCTAAGGGGTGAATAAGAGTATAGTTCAGGCTCTATTAAAACATTACATAGCTCCTTTCTTTTGTCTGCGTTGGACCTAACCGCCAAAAGGAAACTCCGCACAAGAACTTGAAAGATATTTCCCACCTTTTCCAGTGGTGCGTTTGGGTTCACATCAACACCCACGAGCAACCCTTCCATCCCAAGAAGAGGTTCAACAGGTAAGTTGTTGGTTATGCCACCATCTACGAGAAGGTAATTCTTATACCTTATAGGTTCAAATATGCCAGGTAAAGCACAGCTACCTAACAAAACTGGAAACAGGCTTCCACTTTTAAAATACAAGGTTTTACCACTCTTGAGGTCTACCGCACCGATAAAGAGCCTTTTCTTTAACCCTTCTATACTGTCTGTAGAAAGCATATTCCTAAGATACTTTTCCGCATCCCTAAGGGATATTAACCCAAGCCTTGGCACAGTGGGTCTAAGATATCTGAGCCAGTCCCTTGACTTTACAACCCTTAGCATTTCTTCTGGAGTGTATCCATCGCAGTAAAAGGTACCCACCAAAGCTCCAGCACTTACACCGCTCACCGCAGATATCTCAAAACCCAGCTCCTCAAGAGCTTTTATTACGCCTATATGTGCTATGCCACGAGATGCTCCGCCAGAAAGTGCAAGGTTAACCTTCATGTATTAAAAGGATAGTGCAAAAACAGGCAATCCCGTCTTCTCTACAAAACCCTTCTCTTGTCTTTCCCTTTATTGAAATGTTCTCTGGTGCTATTTCCAGCATCCTTGAGAGGTTTTCCTTTATGGCATCCTTGTAAGGTGCTATCTTAGGTTTGTCCGCCACAATAACACAGTCAAGGTTTATAAGGCGATAACCTTTTTGCCTCATTCTATTTATAGCTTCTTGGAGAAAAACCTTAGAATCTGCCTTTTTCCACCTTGGGTCCTTATCGGAGAATATCTGCCCTATGTCGGGTTCACCCAATGCACCAAGTATGGCGTCAGTTATAGCGTGGAGCAAAACATCTCCATCTGAATGCCCCTTTAGCCCAAGAGGGAAATCAATAACTACACCACCGAGCTTTAATGTTTTGCCTTCTTCAAAGGCATGTGAGTCAAAGCCAAGTCCTATTCTTATGTTCATCGGTTAAGGAACTGCATAAAGTAGAAGATAAGCCAACCCGTCACGGCTACGTATATCCAGACAAAGGCAGTTATGGGGGCAATTTTCCTGTGCCTTTCAAACAATCCCTTAAAGGCATACCTCAGGGTTATAACCGCAAGAGGAAAGTTCACTATGGCAAGAGCGGTATGAGACCAGAGAATAAATAGAAACAGCCCTCTGTAGGGACCCTCATACTTTCCAACAGGCACAAGCCCTTGAGCCTGAAGAATGTTCCTAAGGATATATAGGAGGACAAATATAAGGGCAAACACTGAGGCGGTTATCATAGCCTTTTTGTGAGCTTCTCTTTTGCCAGACTTTATGAAAAATATGCCAAGAACTATGGCAACTCCACTTACAGATATAGTAAGCATACTCAAAAGAGTTATAAAAGTGGTAAGCATGGTTTCTATTATACAACCACTTGGTGCTTTCTCCAGCTTATGTTAAAATCTTAGCATGTTTCATATAGAGCTAAACAGTAAAACCGCCCTTATAACAGGTTCTACTCGTGGAATAGGAAAAGCCATAGCCCAGTATCTTGCAAAGGCAGGTGCAAGGGTAATAATAACAGGGAGAGACCAAGGTAGAGCGGAAGATGTAGCAAAGGAAATAGCACAAACTTACGGTGTAGAAACCCTTGGTGTTGCTATGGATATGTCCGAAAAGGATTCCATAACCTCTGCCTACGAAAGGATAGAGTCCCTTTTTGGTGGAGTAGACATACTTGTAAACAACGCAGGCATAACAAAGGATAAGCTCTTTTTGAGAATGTCCCTTGAGGACTGGGAAGAAGTCCTTAGAGTAAACCTTACTGGAACTTTTCTCATAACCTCCCTTGCGATAAAAGGTATGCTTAAGAAAAGATGGGGTAGGATAGTAAACATATCCTCTGTGGTAGGTTTTACCGGCAACATAGGGCAGGTAAACTACTCCTCTACAAAATCCGCACTTATTGGATTTACCAAAAGCCTTGCCAAGGAGCTGGCAAGCAGGAACATAACTGTCAATGCGGTAGCACCAGGCTTTATAGAAACGGATATGACTTCAGTGTTAAGCGATGAGCTAAAGCAAGCCTATCTAAAGAACATACCACTTGGCAGATTTGGAAAGCCAGAGGATGTGGCGGGTGTAGTGGTGTTTCTGTGTTCAGACTATGCCAGCTATATCACCGGTGAAGTTCTGCATGTAAATGGTGGTATGTATTAACTTTTTCTTATGCCTTTATGCTACATAGCCTTTGGGAGCAACGTAGAGGACAGGGTCAATTACATAATAAAAGCCCTGGAGCTTCTAAAGGGTTATGGCTCAATAAAAAAGGTTTCCACACTATACCTTAGCCAGCCATGGGGTAAGACAAACCAGCCAGTTTTTATAAATGGCGTCCTTGAGTTTGAAACAGAGCTTAACCCTATAAGACTTCTTGGGGTTTTAAAAGACATAGAAAGACAGGCTGGCAGGAAGCCAAGAGCAAGATGGGGACCAAGAGAGGTAGACCTTGATATATTGCTTTATGAAAACCATATTTTGATGCTTAGCTTTCTCTGTATCCCGCACCTCTACCTTACAGAAAGAGACTTTTTCCTTTTTCCACTTCTTGAATTAAACCCCAACCTTATACATCCCGTAAGCAAGGTCAAACTTCAAGAATACGCAAGCAGGCTTGAAAACAACCTTACTCCCTTTGCCTGCCTTTTACCATTTTAATTCACTCCTTTTGGCGTAAGTCTGAGGCTTTGCTTGGAAAAAGTCCGTCTTTGTGTCATTTATAGTCCTAAACTGGTCTATCCATTTCATAGGGTTTTCTGTAACCTCAGGATACAGGGGCTTGTAGCCAAGTTGAGTAAGCCTAAGGTTAGAGAGATACTTTATATACCTGTCTATAAGATAGTCATTAAGACCCAGTATCTGGTTTTGTGTGACATACTTACCCCACTCTGTTTCCTTCTCTGTGGCAAACTTGAAAAACTCATAGACCCACTTTTCAATCTCTGGGGTGAAAAGCTCAGGCTGTTCCTCTTTAAGGGTTAATATGATATTCCTAAAGAGGGTTACGTGAGTTAGCTCGTCTCTGTTTATATACTTTATCTGCTGAACGGTGTTTCTTACCTTTCCCTGCCTTCCAAGGGTATAGAAAAAGGCAAAGCCAGAGTAAAAGTATAGGCTCTCAAGCACATAGTTGCCAAAAACCGCCTTTATAAAGTTTTCCTCCGTGGGCTTTCTTATAAACTCGTTATATAGCTCTGCAATTACCCTGTTTCTCTCCATAAGAACCTTGTCTTGTCTCCAGTAGTTGTATATCTCGTCTGCGACCCTTGGGTCTACGACGCTTTCAAGGATAAACTGGTAGGAGTAGCTGTGCAGTGCCTCTTGGAACTCTTGAGAAGTAAGAGCCATAACAAGCTCTGGTGCGGTAATATAGCGTGCAAACTCCTTTAGCATGTTTACCTGATAGGAGTCAAGAGCTATCAGAAAAGACAATACCATTTCGTAGGCTCTCCTTTCATACTCAGAGAGTTCCTTTTCATACTGCTTTCTATCTTCGTGCATAGGAATCTCTTCTGGTATCCAGAAGTTGGTAAAGCCCATAGTCTTATAAAGGTCAAAAGCCCACTGATACTTTACACTGTTTAGTTCCATTATGTTGGTAGGGTTTCCAAAGACTATCTTCCTCTTTGATGGTTCTCTGTCGCCTTCAGGGTTAAAGATTATAGTCCTCTCCATCTTTTACCTCCTTAGGTGGAACAGCTTTCGCACTCTTCTATATCGGTCATGGACTTGCTCCTTGTGTAATAAAGGGTTTTCAAACCCAGCTCCCATGCAAGCTCGTAAAGTTTAGAGAGCTTAGGACCATCTATGTTCTCTGGGTCTATGAAGAGGTTAAGAGATTGTGCTTGGTCTATCCACTTCTGCCTTACCGCACCAGCTCTTATGACCCATTCTTGGTCTATGTTGTAGGCACTTTTGTAGTGCCAGAAGTACTTATCTATCTCTGGTGGCACTTGAGGGAGTATTCCAGACATGTTCTCTTCCTTGTAATACTTGGCGAATATGGGGTCTACCGATGGTGTTGCACCCAGTATAAGGGATGTAGAGCCTGTGGGCATCACCGCAATAAGGTAAGCATTTCTCATACCGTAGGTTTTCAACTCCTGTGCAAGACCTACCCAGTCAAAGCCATTCTTAGAAATCCTTGTATTTTCCTCTGCGCTCCTACCAAAGAATATACCCTTGCTCCAGTCTGAACCTTCAAAAAGCTCATACCTTCCCCTTTCCCTTGCCAACTGCATTGAACCCTTTATAGCATAGTAAGCCAACCTTTCAAATAGGGCATCTGCAAACTCAAGATGTTCCTCTGACTCCCATTGTATGCCATGCTTTACAAGACAGTAATGGTAGTTGCTTACCCCTATGCCTATTGACCTATATCTTTTATTTGTCCATTCCGCCTCTTTTATGGCGTAGAAGTTCATACTTATCACATTATCTAACATCCTCACAAGCAATGGCACAACCCTTTCCATGTCCTCTTTTGTGTAGACCTTGCCAAGGTTGACAGACCCAAGATTACAAACTACCACATCTCCAGCCTTCTTCTTGTGAACTATAATTCCATCCTCTGTAAGCGTATCCTCTATGTGGATAGTTGTGGACATGTTTTGTACTATCTCGTGGCACAGGTTAGAGCTGTATACCATACCACAATGCTTGTTGGGGTTTAGCCTATTTGCGGTATCCCTAAAGAATATGTATGGCTCACCAGTTTCAAAAATCACCGTCAAAAGCCTTTTCCAAAGTTCAAAGGCGTCCACTTCCTTCTTTGCATGTGCTGGCAGTTCCCTTTCCAATTTTTCATAAAGCCTTTCAAACTCCTCTCCATAGAAATCTTCAAGGTTTTTCCCGTCCTTTACCTTCTTGCAGTAATAGGGGTCAAGTAAAGTCCACTTTTGTCTATTCTTGAGCCTTTTCATAAAGAGGTCTGGTATGGCTATCGCCGGATGTATATCATGAGCCTTTTTCCTCTCATCTCCCACGTTGGTCTTTACCTCAAGGAAATCCAAAACATCCTTGTGCCATATATCAAGGGTTATGGAGGCAGAACCCTTCCTCATACCAAGCTGGTCTACATATATCATCACATCGTTTAGTATCTTCACCACAGGAAGCACTCCAGAGCTTGCACCTTTGAACTTTCTAATTGGTGCACCAGTTGCCCTTATTTTGCCCAAGTATATACCAAGACCGCCTGCAAACTTGGATATCTGCCCTGCCTTTTGCACGTTATCAAAGATGTCATAAAGGTCATCATCCACCGTTAACACAAAGCAGGAGCTAAGCTGTGTATGCGTCCTGCGCGCATTCATAAGGGTAGGAGTTGCCAAAGATATCTCATGTTTGCTCATAAGGTCATAAAAGAGCTTTGCATACTTTAGCCTTTCCTCCTTCTTCTCAGGTATAGCCAAGGTCATAGCCACAAGCATATACATTTCCTGAGGAAGCTCCACTATGTTCCCCCCTTCGTCCCTTACCAAATACCTGTCTGCGAGCACCTTTATGCCCGTGTAGTTGAAAAGCAGGTCTCTATCAGGGTCTATATACCTTGCAAGGGTATTAAAGTCTTCTTCTGCGTATTCTCTTAGGAGATAATCCCCGTATATACCCCTATCCGCATAGGTCTTAACAAGCCTGTAAAAGCTATCTGGGTTATAGGGTTTGTATTTACCATTTATCTTGTCCTTTACCTTGTAGCCTCTGAGATGCCCTACATCTTTGTAGAGGTCATACAAAAGTAGCCTTGCTGCCACATACTGCCATTGGGGTGTCTGAGGTGAAACCTTCTCCGCTGCAGTCCTTATAAGGAGCTGTTGTATCTCCTTTGTGCTTATTCCATCCCTGAACTGTATCTGGGCATCCAGCTCAAGCTCCATAGGGTCTACATCTATTCCCTTACAAGCAAAGTCAATAACTATGCGTATCTTGGAAATGTCCAAAGACTCTCGCCTTCCACTTCTCTTTAGGACATGCATAAGATTACCTCCTGCGTTTTAGATAAGACAGGTATGCTTTAGTTTATAACCACTCATCTCACTCTGCAAGTTTTAGGTCTTGTGCAGAATCAAGCCCTGAGCTTACCCTATGCTTAGCTATAGGCTTTTCCATACAAACCTCTCAACTCCTTATTCCATCTTTAGATTGGCTATCGCCTCAATATGGTAAGTATTTGGGAAGTTATCTACCATCCTGACGCCAAGAATCTTGTAGCCACCTTTTACTAAGACCTTTAGGTCTCTTGCCAAAGTTGTAGGTTCGCAAGAAACATACACTATCTCCTTGGGTTTATTCTTCAAGATGAGCTTTGCCTCGCCTTCAGAAAGCCCCGACCTTGGGGGGTCAAGGAAAAGGAGGTCTATAGGCTCTCCCGCATGCTTTTTTAGGGCTTCAAAACCGCTTTCATGTTGAAAGCTCACATTACCTACGGAGTTTATCTTTGCGTTGTATTCCGCATCTCTTATAGCTGACCTGTTAACATCGTAAGCAAGGACAAAGTTAGACCTTTCTGCCAAGAAAAAGCTGAAAAATCCTATACCGCAGTGTAATTCAAGCACATGGTTATATCTTTCCTTCGGCACTGCGGAGTTGACAAAGGCTTCCCAAAGAAAGTGGTTAACCTGAATAAAAGAGTCCGTACTCACCCTATACTTGTATAAACCTACCTTTACAAAGGTAAAATCCCTACCAAGACTGTAGAGTCTATTCTCTATATACACCCCTACACCTACCACTCTTTTAGGAAGTAGGTTATCTATGAGCTTTTTTAGTTTTTCCTTTGGAAAAGACTTTTCTGAGAGGAGTTTTATCAAAAACTCTCCTTCATTAGGAGAGTAGAAAACATGTATCTCCTTTAAACCATCTACCTTTTTTGCAAGCTCTTTGAGAGAGGGAACAAGATCATTTATGGCAGGATGAGCAACAAGGCATTCTTTTATCTCTACTATATTATGGCTTCTCCTTTCAAAAAATCCCAACTTCTCCCCAGAAACTTTAAACTGAACCTTGACCCTATAGCCAAACTCCTCAGAAAATAGAGAAGGCTCAAGACTCTTTAGCTCCAGTTTCCCTATTCTGTTTAGTGTCTCAAGAAGTATGTCTTCTTTTGACCTTATCTGAGCCGGATATTCCATATGTTGGAGTTGACAACCTCCGCAGATTCCAAAGTAGGGACAGGGTGCTTCTCTTCTTGTGGAGGATTGGAGTATCACCCTCTTTGTCTTTGCGAGAATGTAATCTCTCTTTTCCTGAAGGGTTTGAACTTCTACTATCTCACCAGGAAGTGCATAGTCCACAAGGACACTTTTCCCTTCCTTCTGTGCAAGACCATAACCACCGTAAACGAGCTTCTTTATGTAGAGGCTCTCTTGCAGGTTCATGAGAGTCTCGTGAGGGCTTCAAAATCTTCCTCAGACATAACGTCTATATACCAGCCCGTGAGTTTATTTGCCAATTTCACATTTACACCATGCTTACCTATGGCAAGGGATAGCTTTTCTTTTGGCACTGCTACCTCAGCCCTTCTGTTTTTTCTGTCAAGCCTTATCTTTGATACAGGAGCAGGAGAGATACTTCTTTTTATGAGTTCCTCCTCGTCGGGCGTCCACCTTATCACATCTATCTTCTCACCAGAGAGTTCCTCAGATATAGGAGCTATCCTTGAACCTCTCATTCCTACTATAACGCCCACGGGGTCAATCTTGGTGTCCTCAGAATGCACGAGCACCTTTGCTCTCTCCCCCGGCTCTCTCACTATGGATTTTATAACCACATCACCCCTTGCAACTTCTGGAACTTCATGTTCTATGAGTTTTTTGAGGAACTTTGGGTGGGTCCTTGAAAGGATTATCTCGTATTTACCCTTTCTCCTGCTTACGCTTAGGAGCAAAGCCTTAAGCCTTCTCCCTTGTTTGTACTCTTCTTTTTTTATCTGCTCTCTCGTTGGGATTATCCCCACAACCTTACCAAGGTCCACTATTAAATCACCCTCTTCTGTTATCTTTCTTACTATACCAAAGACTATCTCTCCCTCTCTTTCTAAATACTCAAGGTATCCCCTTTCTTCTTCTGCCTTCTCCAGCTCTTTTAGGAATTCCTCCTTCGCTGCATGAGCTGCGATCCTGTTTACATCTTCTGTTGATATGTCCAGGGGAAGTTTTACCACTTCACCGTTTTTTCTTCTCACTACGCACACCCTTATCTGGTCATCCTCAAGGTGCACTTCAAGGTCATCCTTTATTCTTCTATCTTTTTTTATAGCAAGAGCTATGGCATTTTTGAGAGACCTTTCCACAACCCATTCCGGAAGGTTCTTATCCTTTGCAACCTGTTCTATAAGTTTTTTTAGATTCTTTACCATCTTTCAATCTCCAAGTTAGCCCTTGCAATGAAAGAAAGAGGAATGTGATATTCTTTAGCCGTTTCCTTTTCTCTTAGCTGAAGAATGCCTTCTTTAACCCCCTCTATGTATCCCTTCATATCCCTTTTACCCTCTACGGGTTCTCTAAGGACAATCCTTATAAGCCTTCCTTGGAAAAACTCAAAGTGGGAGGGTTTGGTAAGCTCTCTGGTGAGCCCAGGCGAAGACACTTCAAGCACATAAGATACAGGTATTATATCTTCCACGTCCAACAATGCGCTTATTCTTTTGCTTACTTCCTCACAGTCGCCAAGGGTTATACCACCCTCTTTGTCAAGTATCACCCTTAAGACCCATCCCCTTTCAGATTTAAACTCCACGTCAAATAACCTGTAGCCCATGTTTTTCACTATAGGCTCCACCATCTCCTTAACCTTTTCCGCTATTAACTTCTCTTGTAAATGCATGATTTTACAATTATAGCACTGTATAATGTTCTTGGTATGGAACTTGAAGCTGTTATATCGGAAGTAAAGAGGGTGCTTAGGGGAAAGGATGAAATAGTAAAATATTCCCTCATATGCCTTCTCTCTGGCGGACACCTTCTTTTGGAAGATGTGCCGGGGGTGGGGAAAACCACCCTTGCCCTTTCCATGGCAAGAGTTTTAGGGCTATCCTTTGCAAGGATCCAATTTACAAGCGACCTTCTCCCTTCGGACATACTCGGAGTGAGCCTTTACGACCAGTCAAAAAAGTCCTTTGTTTTTAAAAAGGGACCAATATTTAACAACCTCATACTTGCGGATGAGATAAACAGGGCTACGCCCAAAACCCAAAGTGCATTGCTTGAGGCAATGGCGGAGGGTAAGGTTTCTGTTGATGGAATAACCTACGAGCTTCCTCAGCCCTTCTTTGTAATAGCCACCCAAAACCCTGTAGAACAGCATGGAACATATCCTCTGCCAGAATCTCAGCTAGACAGATTCAGCATGAGGCTTAGCCTTGGATACCCAGACATGGAAACAGAAGCCCAGATACTTGGAGGAGAAAACCCCCTTGAGAAGGTTGAGAGGCTAAAGACGGTAGTAAAGACCCAGGATATCATATCCCTCATGGAAAATATAAAAAAATGCTATGTATCTCCGGAAGTTGCTCACCTTGCGGTGGAGATAGCTCACATTACTAGAAAGCACCCAGATATAATCCTCGGTGTATCCACTAGAGGACTGATACACTTAACAAACTGTGCCAAAGCACTGGCTTATACCAAAGACAGGGACTTTGTGGTTCCAGAAGACATCTTTGAACTTGCCCCCCTTTGTCTTTCTCACAGGATAATAACAAGGGATGGACAGCAGGCGGACCAAATAATAGGATACATAGTTGAAAATATCAAAGCAAGGTTTAAACCTTAACAATTTTTTCATAAAAACGATGTAGAATATAGGGGAGAGGAGGTGGTAACGTCAAGAAGATTGCACTTGCCTTGACATTAGATTTAGGCCTTGTAATGGCTCAGGATAAGCAAAATCCCATGGACCCCTGCGAGAGTCCAAAGGAGTTTTACTCCAAGTACATGTTGGACAAGTGCTATAAGGGCTATTTTGATGCCATAGTGGAAAGCAAGAGGCTGGCAGAAGAGGCTAGCAAGAAAGTCAACGACCTTGGAGGAAGGGTCAAGAAGTTAGAGAATACTGCGGAAGACCACGAGAGACGAATAAGGGCTCTTGAAAGCAGACCAGCACCCAGAAGAGAAGAAGGTGTTGGTCCATACAAATGGCAACTTGAAGAGGTAGGTGCTGTTTACTTTGACTTTGACAAGTTCAACATAAAGCCTTCTGAGGCAAAAAAGCTTGACGATATGGTTGGAAAACTAACAGGAGATAACAGAGAAATCCTAATAGTTGGCTTTGCGGACACAAGAGGAAGTAGCAGATACAACTTCAACCTCTCCATGTGGAGGGCACAGATGGTTGCCAGCTATCTGGCAAGGAAGGGGGTGGATATAGGAAGAATAAGGATAGCTTCTTACGGTAAGGAAGTGGCGAACCTTCTTGGTCCAAAACATGCCCAACAAAGGGCTGTAAGGGTCTATCTCATAAAGTAATCTCTTATCCTTATGGCACCCTCTTGTAGGGTGCCCCCATCTTTTGCAAAGGAGATTCTTATATATTTGTCTGTATTATTGTTCCCGAAGTCTACGCCAGGTGTAACAGCTACTTTAGCTTCCTTTAAAAGTTTTTGTGATAGACTATAGCCATCAAGACCATACCTTTCTACCCTTGCCCAAAGATAAAAGGCTCCTTCTGGAGGTGCATCAATATCAAAAATATCTTTTAGCTCTTGGTATAGAAGGTCTCTTCTCCTTCTATAAGTTTCCCTAACCCTTTCAAGGTATTCGTAGTCAAAGGCTCCAAGGGCGGAGTATTGGCTCAATGTGGGAGCAGATATGAAGAGGTTTTGTAAAAGGAGCTCTGCCTTCCTTACCATACCCTCATCTGGAAGGATAACCCAACCAAGCCTAAAGCCTGGCATACAAAAGGCTTTTGAAAATCCATTTATAACTATAGCCCTCTCACTAAACTCAAGAGCGGTTCTTTCTTTTCTATCATAAACAAGCCCGTGGTATATTTCATCGGATATGAAGTATTTACCCTTCTCCTCGCAGTATTCTATCAAGGACTTTAGGTTCTCATCCCTATAAAGAGTGCCTGTAGGGTTCGCAGGAGATGATATATGAACCGCGGTAAAGTCCCCGAATTCTCTAAGATGGTCCAGAGTTATCTGATATCCTGTGCTTTTGTCTACCCTTGTAAAGACTGGCTCTATGTTAAGCACATGGGCGAAGTTTTTATAGCAAGGATAGGAAGGGTCAGAAAGCACAACCTTTTGCCCTGCATCCATTAATATGGCATAGACTACGAGGAACGCCCCCGATGTTCCAGTAGTTATAACAACCCTAGAAGGTGAGACATTTATGCCATAATACTGGTAATAGTGCTGGGCTATGCGTTCTCTAAGTTCCCATAGACCAAGACTGGGTGTGTAGTAGAACCTTTTTTCTTTGATAGCTCTTTCAAGGGCTTCCAAGACAGAAGGTGGAGGCTCAAGGTCTGGCTCGCCTATCTCCATATGAACCACATCGCCCATATCCTGGGCTTTTTTAAGAATGTCCATAACTATAAATGGGCTTACTCTGTCAAGTCTTCCCATCTTTTAGATTATCAAGTATAAACTTTGCTATACCTATACCACCAGCCTCTGCCAACTTCCTGCTAACATTTTCAAGGAAGGTATCGTAGTATAACTTAGTATCAAAGGATTTTCCCTCTAACATAGGTCTAAAGGTTTCTTTCATAATTTCCTTTAGAAGTATGGCTTCAAACTCAATGGCAACTGCTTTCTTGTCCTTTTTCATAGCATCTAAGTAATTCAGCCCTTTAGGAGAAAACAGCACTTTTTTACTGAGCTCCATTGCTAAAATTATACTATGCTTTTTCTCATTCTTCTTCTATCCTTCCCATTGAGCCTTTTTGCCCAGGTTTTCATAATGTCCAACTACCCGCTGAGGAAAAGCAACATGGAAAGGGTTATTAACGAGCGGAATTACAGGGACATGGTAGATATCATAAGAAAGATAGAAGATGTAAAAGATGTTTATCTTATGGAAAGTGAAGAAGGAATATACATCTACGTGGAAAGACTTCCCATAATAAGGTCTATACATGTAAAGGGAAATATGGCACTTATCACAGATGAGATACTATCTTATCTTGGCTTCTACGAGGGAATGCCAGTGCGAGGTCCGGAGTTCAAAGATTTGGATGTGGAAGAAAGGGTCAAAAGATTATACATGGATAGAGGCTTTCTTGACGCATCTGTAGGGGTTACATTAATAAAGGATGAAGATGGCTACATAGACCTATATATAGGAATAGATGAGGGACCTGTTTATTTTACAGATGAGGGAGTATACAGAGGAGCAAGCTATCCGTCTTCTGTTTTGGATGAGTCCATAGGGCTTGTAAGAGGCAGGGTAGTAAAGGAAAGTTTTTTCAGAGAGAGTGTTTTTCAGCTTCAGGACTTTTACATTGGGGAGGGCTTCTGGGACAGTTTTGTGTATTATGAGGGACTGGAAAAATTAAGATTGAGCAGACCCTTCTACCATGTGCTTATGCCTGGAGATAGGGAGATTAGGAGAAAACCCCTCAAGTTTCTTGGTTCTTTATCTGAGGGCATCTCAAACCTTTTTAGCCATCCCATTGCCACCTTTAAAGCCATAACAGGAAGAGGTTTTATTGCAAGACCTGTGTTTCAGATAATTGAAGGTAGGAGATACGGAATTAACTCAGAGGGAGCAAGCTTCTTTACAGAAAAGGAGCTTACCGCTATAAGCGGTCTACAGAGCAAAGGTGTTGATCCCTTTTCACTTGAGGAAGCAAGGGAAAACATAATAAGAGCATATCATAAGAAGGGTTTCTTTGATGTGAAAGTTGAATATGAAATGACAGAATACACTATAAATTTCAAAATACGGGAAGGAGACAGATATAAGGTTGTTGGAGAAGGCTTTGACGGACAGTTTTATGATGAGGATGTGTTGGAAAAAATCCTTAAGTCTAAACTGGAAAAGTTATACAAAGATGGCTATACACTTGCAGATGGTAGATTAAAAAGGGAAGTCCTTGGAGATAAAAAAGAGGTAAAGGTAGAGTCTGATATAAATCCGGGAAAAAGGCAGATACTAAAGGATGTAAAGTATGAAGGGGAAAACAAGGATATAAAGAAACTATTTAGCAAACATAGAGATAAACTGCCCGCTATATTCAACACAAACCTGATTGAAGCCCTAAACATAGACTTACAAAACTACTTCCTCAAAAAGGGTTTAATGGATGGCAATTTTGACATAGATGTGAAGGTCCAAGAGGAAGGAGAAAACATATTCTACATATATACATACAAAGTTGAAGAGGGACAGGTCTACAAGCTCGGTGATACTATCTACTACGGCTATGAAAAGACTTCATCCAGAGAGCTTTCTTATATGACAAAAAGGGCACAGAATTACTCGCAAAATCTTGACAATGAAACATTACACAACATGCTGACCAGCGGTATATTTAACGGTGTATCCATAGACACCTTTGTTGACAAAGAAAAGAAAGTGGTCCATCGTCTAATTCAGTTATCAGAAGATAAAAGAGGCATTCTTGACCTTTCTATTGGATACAACACGGAAGAAAATATATCTCTTGAGGCTTTTATTGGTCTAAAAAACTTGTTTGGAGTAGGACTTTCTTCTGGCTTGAAATATAGAAAAACTGGTAAAAGAGAGCTTTATGAGCTTAGTTTCTCTGATGGTTTTTTATTCTCAAGCAAATACTGGTTTAAATCCAATCTGTTTAAAACCTACGAAGAGCATAAAAGCTACAGTCTTGACTCATATGGTTCTAACCTTCAATTAGGCTATAGGATAACAAGGAATACATCTTTAGGTCCTGCCTTTAGCCTTCTTAGGAACGAGGTAGATGGGCAGAAGTATAACCTCAGAAAGTATGGGGTATTTCTCTTAAGAGAGTTTAAGGATGACGTCTTCTCACCAAGCAGAATACACTACGATAGCGTAAACCTTAGTCTTGCAGAAGGCGATGCACGTTACACCAGATTTGACCTATCCACCTTCTATCTCATACCACTGCCAAAAAACTTTAAACTTAG
>JAXSNY010000005.1:0-27309 GCA_037925365.1 Aquificaceae bacterium | reverse complement strand
GTCATCCCTCAGAGCTTGTTAAAAAACTTAGAGAAGGCCATATACAAGCTGGTATAGTCTCCTCTGTGGAGTTTTTGCTCCACCCAGAAAACTACAGAGTTGTGCCCGATATATCCATATCCTCAAAGGAAAAGGCTTGCTCTGTCCTTATATTTTCCAAAAAGCCTCTTGAGTTTGTGGAGAGCCTATACCTCACTCCATCCTCTATGACATCCAAACTGCTTGCTCTATATGTAGTAAAGGAAGTATACAAAAACAGTCCAAGCATAGTTCAAGACAAAGATGATGCGGATGCTCTTATGTTAATAGGTGACGAGGCTATAAAGGAAAAATCTTCTAACACGTGGCAGTATGTATACGACCTTGGCAAAGAATGGTTTAGCCTCTATGGACTTCCCTTTGTCTTTGCCCTTTTCTTGGTTAGAAGGGACGCTCCTGAATTGTTGGATAGCTTCATAGAGGAGCAGTGTAAGAGGTCAAAAGAGGAGTTTTTTCAAGACCTAAAGAAGGGAAGGCTTGAGCTTCAGGGCTATGACTACAAGCGTCTCAAGGACTATTTTACTTCCTGCCTTGATTATGGACTTGACCGAAAGGCATGGAAGTCTCTGGAGATTTTTAAGGAAATTTTAACCAGGGAGCTTATAATCATAAATAGAGAGGTTTTAGGATAAGAAAGAAGGCATTGGTTCTTTTGACAGTTTTCTTTGCAGGCTTTGTCTTATCCTGCGGTCAAGCAACCACACAGGGGAATTACGAAGATGTCATCGTAGGAGCGGTGGGTGGTGCTATAACAGAAATAGCGGCAAGAGCTTCATAGGATAGTAAAGACTACCTATTATCAGGATGGTAAGGTGGTAAAGGTTGAGGAAAGGGAGGTATGCCCCTAAGGGGCTACCCCTTATAAACCCTTACATTTAGTGTTTATGACACCGTAGTTTCCCCCTCTCTTTCTATAAGCTATTCTAAGTGTGCCTGTTTCTATGTCAATGAAGGGAAGGAAATAGACACCAGAATCCTGAAGTTCAAAGACCGCATCTTCCATACTCATTGGCTTCTCTATAACGAGTTCTTCCTCCACTATGAGAGGTTTTTCCCTCTCTTCATGAGGTCTTATCTCTTCCCTTATAAGCTCTTCCTTTATCTTATGACCTTTGCGTCTTAGCTCGTGTCTTCTCTGTTTTAGTTTTATAAGCTGTCGCTCTATTTCATCCATCACCCTGTCAAGGGTTGAAAAGGGGTCAATGTCTTCGTCCCAAGCGTGCAAAGCACCACCACCCCAGGTCTTTAGGTATATGTCCATGTCAACCCTGTAGAGGGTTGGTCTGCTTTCACCTGCAAAGTCCTTTTGCTTTGCTCTTGAGGTAGAAAGTGTTACCACCACCTCCACCTGGTCTTCCTCAGCTTCCTTTAAAAATCTGCTGAACCTCTCGACCTTACCTTCTACAAAGGCTTTCATTGAGTCTGTCCATTCAATGCCTTTACCTATAAACTCCACGTTCATTTTTTGACCTCCTCTAACCTTCTATGGAGTAGAATATGATAACATGAATTTAGGAGTTCTTGTATCAGGGCGTGGTTCAAACCTTCAGGCAATAATAGACGCCATTGAAGCTGGAAAGCTCAAGGACAGGATAGCCTTAGTTATATCTGACAGAGAAGGCGTTCAGGCAATAGACAGGTGTGTAAAACACGGTATTCCACACAGGGTTATTAAGAGGAAAAGTTTTGACAGAAAGGAGGAGTTTGAAAAAAACCTCGTGGAGGCTATGAAGGGGTCTGGAGTTGATTTGGTTATTCTTGCGGGTTTTATGCGTGTGCTTTCTTCCGTATTTCTTAAGGAATTTCCCATGAAGGTTATAAACATACATCCATCCCTTATACCAGCCTTTCAGGGAATGCATGCTCAAAGGCAGGCTATACAATACGGAGCAAGAATAAGCGGTTGCACCGTCCATTTTGTTACGGAAGAGTTAGATAATGGTCCAGTTATAGCTCAAGCATGCGTGCCAGTCCTTCCAGAGGACACAGAAGAGAGCCTATCTGAGCGGATACTCCACCACGAGCATAGGATACTGCCACAGGTAATAAGATGGATATCAGAGGGAAGGGTTAGGGTTGAGGGCAGAAAGGTGGTGGTGGAAGGGGCAAGGTATGGAACGCTACCCTTTAACCCTGAGCTTGAAGACTTTTGATATAATCTTAGGAAAACTGACAAGGAGGTGGAAACATGTTAAGTCTTTTTAGAAGACGCCTGCTTGTGCTTGGAGTGGCTGGTTGGTTTTTTGCCTTCAATTCATCTCCAGCCCTTGCTGGACTTGTGGGTTCAAAACCTGCCTCTGAAACTCTGACTATGAAGAGAGAGGAAGATATAGCTAAAATTCAAAGAGCTCTTGAAAGCAAACAGCTTCAAGAAAAGCTAAGAGCTTACGGTCTCACAAAGGAGGAGGTGGAGAAAAAGCTCTCTGAGCTAAATGACGAGCAGATACACATGTTGGCAAAGGCTTCTGACAAGGTTCTTGCTGGTGGTGATGCTATAGGTATTGCTATAGGTATACTTATAATAGCCATCCTTCTTGTAATACTTCTCAAACTTCTTAACAAGGAGATAATCATTAGATGAGAGATGCTCTTGCTTTTGTTTCTTTTCCCCCTTGTTCTTTACTCCAAAAGCCTTGATGTTCCCTTTGTTAAACAGCGGGACCAGTTTTGTGGTCCCGCATCCCTCAGCTCTGTGTTTGCCTATTATGGGCTAAAGGTGTATCAGGAAGAGATAGCAGAGAAGGTATACAATCCCAAGCTAAAGGGTGCCCTCATTACAGACCTTGAAAACTATGCCAGAGCGAGGGGTTTTAGGACTCTTCTAAAAACCTCAAACCTGCAGGAGCTGAAAAACTATATAGAGGAAGGTCATCCTCCCATAGTGCTTGTGGACCTGGGAAATCTGTGGATAAGCGTCCCCCACTATATGGTGGTTGTTGGATACCGCGAAGATACCTTTTATGTTCACACGGGATATGAAGCCAATAAGCCTATTAAAGCCAAAGAGCTTGACAAAATCTGGTCAAAAATGGGAAGGGTTATTCTGATGGTCTATCCATACTGAACCTTTTGGAGAACCTTTTTGTAACCCTCAAGTAGGTCACCTAAGTCAAACCTGAACCTATCTTTATCCAGCTTTTCTCCAGTCTTTGCATCCCATAGCCTGCATGTATCTGGAGATATCTCGTCTATTACCGCAAGGGCACCATCGGGAAGTCTTCCAAACTCTAACTTGAAATCCACGAGCAAAAGACCATGAGACTTAAAAAACCTTTTCAGTATGGTGTTTACCTTAAGGGCTATTTTCACTATATCCTTCAAAGTCTTTTTATCCGCTATACGGAGAAGGATTGCGTGTTCAACACATATAAGTGGGTCGTGTAACTGGTCGTTTTTGTAGAAAAACTCCACTAAGGGCTTTTCCAGTTTTTCTCCTTCCTTGAAGCCGAGCCTTTTACATATGCTTCCTGCAGTTATATTCCTTACTACGACCTCTAAGTCAAACCTTTCTGCCTTCCAGACAAGCATCTCTCTCTCAGAAACACGTTCTATAAAATGGGTTTTTACACCCTTTTCTTCCAGCAATTTAAACATTAGGCTTGATATGGTGTTGTTAAGAACACCCTTGCCCTCCACTTCAGCTTTCTTGGTAGCGTCAAAGGCTGTCGCAGTGTCTTTGTAGTATATCAGGCATTTTTCCTTGTCAACCTCGTAAACTTTCTTAGCCTTGCCTTCGTAAAGAAGTTTCATATAATGTATTTTATAGCAAGGAGGGTAAAATGACACCGACACAAAGAGTTGAATCACTAACACAGAGTATAAAGTTGACAGATATACTTTACAAAGCTGTTCAGGCAAATGCCTCTGACGTGCATATAACAGCGGGTGCAAGACCATCGCTAAGGATTGATGGAAAAATAACACAGCTTGCTGAGTATCCTATACTAACTCCAGATGTAACCCAAACTCTTGCCTATTCTATCATGTCTGAAAGACACAGAAAAACACTTGAAGAAACGGGACAAGTAGACTTTTCCTTTGGTGTCAAAGACCTTGGTAGGTTCAGAGCGAACGTTTTTTACCAAAGAGGAAGTATCGCAGCGGTCTTTAGAAGGCTTCCCAGTAAGATACTAAGCGTTAAAGATTTAGGGTTAAGTGATAGGGTTTTGGAGGTTTGCCACAAAAGTATGGGTCTTGTTCTTGTAACTGGTCCCACGGGATCTGGAAAAACTACGACCCTTGCAGCGTTGATAAATTACATAAATGAAAACTTTCCTCATCACATTATAACCGTTGAAGATCCTATAGAATACGTGTATCCGCATAGGAAGAGTATAGTAAACCAAAGAGAAATAGGTGAGGATGTCAACAGCTTTGCAGATGCTCTCAGGGCTGCTTTGCGTGAAGACCCAGATGTTATCCTTGTGGGTGAAATGAGAGACCTTGAGACAATAGAAATAGCACTGAGAGCAGCAGAAACGGGGCACCTTGTTTTTGGAACACTTCATACAAACACTGCCATATCCACCATTACACGGATAATAGATGTATTCCCTCCAGAGCAGCAGGAACAGGTAAGAACACAGCTCTCTTTTGTGCTTCAGGGTGTTATATCTCAGAGACTAATACCCAAGATTGGGGGTGGAAGAGTCCTTGCATATGAGCTTATGATACCAAATACTGCAATAAGAAACCTTATAAGGGAGAATAAACTTCAGCAAATTTATGCCATAATGCAAAGCGGGCAGGCTCAAACGGGCATGCAAACTATGAACCAGTCCCTTTACGGACTTTACAAGGCTGGTCTTATATCCCTCGAAGATGCTCATAAATACTCGCCAGATATAAAAGAGTTGGAGAGAATGATAGGAAGAGGAGGGTAAAGATGCCAAGGTTTAAATATAGAGCCTTTGACGACACGGGAAACTTTGTAGAAAGTGAGGCAAATTATCCAAGTCAAGAAACCTTAATAGCGGACTTACAACAAAGAGGTTTGAGTATCATAGAGGTAACAAAGGTTGATAAGGAAGAAAAAGAAGAGGGGAAGGGAAAGTTAGACATTAAACTCCCAATAGGTGGTAAAGTAAGTGATAGAGACCTTTCCATATTCTGCAGACAGCTTGGAACAATGATAAACGCAGGACTTAGCATAGTAGACGCTCTTAACATATTGGGAGACCAATTACCCAACAAAAAACTTGCGGAAGCCAGCAAGAAGGTCGCAGTAATGGTAAGTGAAGGAAAGCCCATATCAAACTCTATGACTGAGTTCCCAGCAGTTTTCCCAGGGTTTATTGTAAACTTGGTAAGAGTAGGTGAAGAAACGGGTAATCTTGATATTGCTTTTATGAGGGCTGCAGACTATTACGAGAAGATGGCAATGATAAAGAGCAAGATAAAGAGCGCAGCCTTCTACCCTACCTTTGTGGTTATAATAGCTACTGCTATAGTTACGGGTATACTCTATTTTCTTGTGCCCACCTTTGCAGAGATTTACGCCTCTTTTGGTGGTGAACTTCCTGCTCCTACCCAAATGCTTATCGCTGCCTCTAACGCCCTTAGGTCAAAACTTATCTTTGTACTTGGTTTCATAGTGGCTTTTTCTTTAATATTTAGATTTTTACTCAAAAATAGCTACCAATTTAGAAAATCTGTGCATTCCTTTATGCTAAGAGCTCCAAAGATGGGTGAGCTTGTGATGAAAAGCACCATGGCAAAGTTTGCCAGAACTATGGCGACCCTCTTTTCAAGTGGTGTAGCTCTTGAAAGGGCTTTTGAGATAGCAGGTCAGGTAACGGGAAATGTGGTGATAAGGGAAGCTCTTGAGTATGCAAAGAAGGGTGTTATAGAGGGTGAGCCCATGCACAAGGCTCTTGAAAAAACTGGAATGTTTCCAAAACTTATAATAGCCATGGTGAGGGTAGGTGAGGATACGGGTAGGCTTGATGATATGTTAGACACTATAGCGAGATTCTATGAAGACGAGTTTGATAAGGCTGTGGAAGGAATGATAAAGTTAATAGAGCCTATGCTTATAGTCTTTATAGGTGGTATAGTGGGATCTATACTCATAGCCCTATACATGCCTATATTCAAGATGGGTGAGTTGATAAAGTAAGCCTTGGAGTTTATAATTATTAGCTTATGGCTCTGAGTGTAGGAATTGTAGGACTGCCTAATGTAGGAAAATCCACTCTGTTTAACGCCCTAATACAGTCCGCAAAGGCGACCTCTGCTAACTACCCCTTTTGCACCATAGAGCCAAACGTGGGCACGGTGGAAGTGCCAGACAAAAGGCTCTACCATATTGCAGAGCTTGAAAGGTCAAGGAAAATAACGCCCACCTTTATAGAGTTTGTGGATATTGCTGGACTTGTTAGAAACGCCAGCAAGGGAGAAGGTCTTGGAAATCAGTTCCTTGCCCATATAAGGGAAGTGGACGCAATTGCTATGGTGTTAAGGTGCTTTGAAAATCCTGACGTGGTTCATGTAGAAGGCAGTGTTGACCCCATAAGGGATGCTCAGATAATAGACCTTGAGCTTATAGCAAAGGACTTGGAGACGGTAGACAAAAGGCTTGAGAAGGTGGAAAAGATGGCAAGGCTTGGAGACAAAAAGTCAAAGGAAGAGTTGGAAATGCTAAAAGCCATAAAGGCGGTTTTGGAAAATATGGAACCTCTTAGAAAACACATAAAGGAGCTTGGCTCAGAGGTCTTTGAATATGCCAAGAGGAATATTTTTCTCCTCACAACTAAGCCTCTTATGTATGTGGCAAACGTAAGCGAGGCAGACCTGCCAGAGGGTAATCAACTAAGCGAGAGGGTTTTTCAATACGCACAAGAGGAGGGCTCTCTTGCAGTATTGATATGTGCTAAACTTGAAGAGGAGCTTATTGGTCTTGAAAAGGAAGAGAAGGAGGAACTTCTTAGGTCTTATGGGCTTGAAGAGCCAGGGCTAAACAAACTTATAAGGTCTGCTTACTCACTTCTTGAGCTTATAACCTTTTTCACTGCAGGAGAAAAGGAAACAAGGGCGTGGACTGTAAAAAGAGGCACAAGGGCACCACAAGCTGCAGGCAAAATACATTCAGACTTTGAAAGAGGCTTTATCGCTGCGGAGGTGATAAACTACGAGGACTATGTAAAGGTCGGTTCAATGGTAAAGGCTAAAGAGCTTGGTCTTGTAAGGCTTGAAGGGAAAGAGTATGAAGTTAAAGATGGCGACATTATGTATTTTAGGTTTAATGTGTAGTAAGCTCCTCCAAGGCTTTTAAGAACTCTTCAGTGATTTTTGACCGAGAGAACTTTTTTCTGTATATCCTGAGGGATTGAAAAGAAAAGCTCTGCCATTTTTCCAAAGTAGCTTTAATTTGCTTTGTCCAATATGCTCGTAGGAAAAGTAGAAATTTCGGTAATCTGGAGAATTTTTATGATATAAATCATGCTTGTTGAGATGTTGTTCCTCAATAATCTTAAGGCAAGGGCTAAAGATATTAGACAAAGCAGTAGCTCACGGACCTGGAGTAAAGTTTTTCATGAAAGACCTCTCAGGCACTCCTTGGGAGAAGGAAGCTATAAAACTTCAAGAACTTTATGAAGAGGAAAAGTCTCTTTCCACATACGGAGTTGAATATCTTATTTGTAATATAACTCTCCAAAGATTGAGGCTTGATGCTAATAAACTGCACGAATTTACAAAGATAGTTCTCTCTGGCGTTGGGATGATAGGGCATCTTCAGGCAGTTGAGCGGTTTGCCTACATAAAAGTTCAATAGTTCAGAAGCCAAAGGTCATAGGAATATCCATGTTTACATCCTTGACCTCTTTTATTTCCGGGAACTTGTTCTTGAGAGCTCTTTCTATACCCGCTTTTAGGGTAAGCACAGACATGCCACAGCCTGAGCAAGCTCCCACCATTCTAACAAGCACAGTGCCATCCTCTTTTATGTCTACTAACTCCACATCTCCACCATCAAATCTAAGAGCTGGCCTTATTTCATCAAGGACTGCTTCTACCTCTTCCCAAGTAGGCATTGCCATCTTCTTCCTCCTATAAAAAGTTTTAAACTATAAGGGTATGCAGAGCGAAAAGTTCATCAATGAGGAAAATCATTATGTGGTAATAGGTAAGGTGCTTGACACATACGGGCTCAGAGGTGAACTAAAAGTGCAGGCATATTTAGACAAGAAGCATTGGTCAAAGATAAAAAGGGTCTTTCTAAAACGTAAAGGTGGGGATTACGTGCCTTTTGTCGTGGAATACTCAAAACCACATGGAAAGGACTATTTAATATTGAGGTTTGAGGGTTTTAAAAAGCTTGAGGAAGTAGAGTCCTTTAGTGGAGCAAAGATTTTTCTGCCTAAGGGGGAGCTTCCAAAGAGTAAAAGGGGAGAATACTACTACTTTGAGCTTGAGGGCTTGGAGGTTTTTACGGAAAGTGGAAGGCATATGGGAAGGGTTTCAGGAGTTGTGGAACAAAAGCCCTATGACCTTCTGGAGATAGACGAAGGAAAACTCTACATACCCTTCGTGTCTGCATTGGTTAAGGAGGTAAAGTTAGAGGAAGGAAAGTTAATAGTAAGCGATATCTTGGCAGAACTCTAATGCCTTTTTGCCCAGGTTATGGGTCCAAAGTGCACTTCCATGCCTGCTTGAACTATGGACTCTGAGAGAGAGGGGTGGGAATACATAGCTTTTGAAAGGAAGTCCACTCCAAGGTCTGCCTTCATAAGGTGCAATACTTGGTGGAGAAGCTCTCCCGCATGTGGACCAAGTATATGACAACCCAATATCTTTCCGTCCTCACTTGCCACAAGCCTTACAAAGCCTTCATTTTCTCCGTCATCCATAGCCTTTGGATTGGGAACAAAGGATACCACGCCTACCTTTACCTCATAGCCTTCCTCTTCTGCTTGGTCTTCTGTAAGTCCCACGCTGGCAATTTCATAGGCGGAGTAAATTATCTTAGGAACAAGCCTTTCATTCCTAACCGTGTCTTTATCTCCGAGCATATGGCTTACGGCAACCTTTGCCTCATACATAGATTTGTGGGCAAGCATCAAAGGAGAGGTTATATCTCCACAGGCGTATATATTGGGGATATTTGTTTGACAAAACTGGTTTACCCTTACAAAGCCTCTTGAATCCCTTTCAATACCTAATTGTTCAAGACCTATGCCCTCTGTGTTAGGCTTTCTTCCTACGCCAAGCAAGATAAGGTCTACATAGACTTCAGAGCCATCGGAAAGAAAAGCCTTCACCTGCGAGCCTGAGACCTCCCAGCCTTTGAGCGTGGTTTTGAGCCTTATGTCTACGCCTATCTTCTTTAGCTTTCTGGCAAGATAGCGAGAGGATTCTTCTGGTATGTCCGCAGAGGGCAAAAGCCTGTCTTTTAGCTCCACCAAGACCACCTCAGAGCCATACATCCTAAATATGTAGGCAAACTCCACGCCAACCGCACCACCACCTAATATGAGAATTCTCTTTGGGAAGTTTTCCAAAGACCATATTTGGTCTGTGTCAAAGATATACCTTCCGTCAGGCACTAGGTTGCCAGCAGAGGTTGTAGATGACCCAGTAGCCAAAAGTATATACTTTGCCTTAAGCTCAACCCCTTCGGGCTCAACCACTACAGTGTTAGCATCCTTGAGAACACCTCTGCCATAGAACATGGGAATCTTTAGATGCTCCGCAAACTTTTTAAAGTTTTCCCTTATGGTAAGCACCACTTTGTCCCTTCCCCTTTTGAGAGCCTGCATGTTTAGGTCATAGCCCTTGAGAAATATTCCATATTCTGGGAGTTTTTGAGATTTATCTAACATATAAGCACCATACCTCATATACTTGGAAGGTATACACCCTCTATTTAAGCAGTTCCCTCCCACAGTCTCTGGGCTCAGCTCCACAAGGGCAACCTTCATACCTCTTCTGTGTGCGTATAGTGCACCTTCATAGCCACCACTACCTGCACCCACAATGACAAGGTCATACATCTTTTTTCTTCCTCCTTTCTTTGTAAACCGCCTGTCTGCATTGCCTTATTATAGCCTTGTATTTGTAGTATACAGATGGGACTTTTATGGGAAGCCCGTAATACCTTTCAAGTAGGAGCATTATATCCTCTGTGGTAGTGTATTTGTGGTTTCTTATTATGCTTCTTATGTATTTTACTATGCGCGTTTCCTTCATGGGCTTTGGATATTTTAACAGGCATAACTTTGAAAGTGAATGAGCTTTGTCATTGCGTACAGCGAGGCTTATACATAAAGTCTAAAAAGCATGACCCAAGAGCAGTGGGATTTTATTAACCTGCTTGTGATAGTGGCGAGGTTTGTTCAGGTTTTTGGCTTCTTCTTTGCCATACTTATGCTTATAAAAGAGTTCCCTCTTGGGTACACCTTTCTTGTTTTTGCCATAAACCTTGTAGGTTTCTTTGCCATATTGACAGGCGTGCTAACAAGGCTTTTTTCATTGCCAGAAGTGCTTATCGCGGACATAATTATAATCGCCTTAAGCATTGCCATATTTTTGAAAGCCTACAAGGTAAAAAAACTAAAAGAGAAGTTTCCTCCACCTCCTAAGCCCTTTACTCGTTGTCCAGTGTGCGGTAGCTTTATAGACACAAAAGGGAATTATTGCGTGCTTATGGACAGCAAAAGCCTTCTTTACTTTGACATAAGAGAGCATATGGAAGCCTTTATAAAAAACCCACAGCTTTATAGAATATCAAAAGAGATAAACTACGACGGTGTAAAAAAGGTTTGTATAAACAAGGAAGAAGGATGGATAGAATGGGGGCACAGCCCCCGTGAGGTTATTTCACAAAATCCTTGAGTGCTTCATAAGCCTTCATAGCCTTTTCAAACCTTTCGTTTATAAGTTCCCAGTTTAGGTTCTGGAGGAAGGCGTCAATGTAAGGAGGTCTCTTGTTCTTTTGGTCCACATAGTAGGCGTGTTCGTAGGTGTCAAGGACTATGAGAGGTATAAGCCCTGTGTAGTTGTAAACATTGTGAGCGTCAAGACCGTTTACCACAAGCCTGCCAGAGAATATATCAAGTCCAAGAATAGCCCAACCTCTAAAAGCAATACCTGCTGACTTTATCTCCTGCACACAGGCATCCCAAGAGCCAAAGTCTTCTTCTACTTTCTTTTTGAAAGCCTCTGAAGGCTCTCCCTTTGCACCAAGATGACCAAAATAAAGCTCGTGAAGAACAACCCCCATGTAATTGAAGGTCTCCTCCACTTTTAGCTCCCTATACTCAGAGTAGTTTTGGTTTGCTTTGCTTCTGTCAGAGAAGTTAAGGTCTGCGAGCTTTTCTTGAATCTCATTGTATTTAGTCACATAGCCCTTGTAGTGGGCTTCAAAGTGGGGTTCAATCTGCTCGTTGGAAATGCCATTGAGGTTTGCAGGCTTAAGATGGTTCTTTGACTCTAACTTATGCACTGGCATAGCTTACCTCCTTAGTGAGTTTTAACCTATTATAATGCCCTCAGAAACTCCTTTTCTATGAGAAAGCTCAATGTCCGTGCTTATGCATATGCCCACCCATGCCTTTCCTTACAGGTGCTTGGACTTTAACCTCTCCAGATTTTTCAAACTTGAGAGTGAGCTCAACCGTATCGCCTTCTTTGAGAGGCTTATTGAGGTTTATAAGCATAACATGAAGACCGCCGGGCTTTAACTCTACCTTTCCGCCTGCAGGAATCTCTATGGCTTTAACTCTCCTCATTCTACCTCCCACGGTTTCGTGGAGTTCGGTTATTTCAGATACATTGTTAGACGCATCCACGAGCTTGTCCGCTTCCTTCCCTTTGTTTTCTATAACCATATAGCCAGCGGACATCTTAGAGGTGGGAGGAACTTCCCTGACCCATGCGTCTTTCACTTCAATCTTGGGTTGGGCAAGGCTAAGTCCTGCCAAGAAAAGGCTTCCAAGAAGAACTTTTCTCATGGCTTTACCTCCTAAGTGAACTTAAAGATAATTTTAAGGAGGTTTTCATGAAAAGTCAATGAAAGCCAGCCCGGCGGGAGTCGAACCCGCAACCTTGGGATCCGTAGTCCCACGCTCTATCCAGTTGAGCTACGGGCCGTTTGGTATATATTATATGCCATAATGTTGAAAGAAACTATAGACCCCTTGTCTTTGCAATACGAAAATGCCCGCAGGTATTTTACGGAGTTCATCTCCCAAAGAGAGCATTTGCTTCCTTACCTAAAGCCACAAAAAACCCCTCTGCTACTTATGGACCTTCAGGGTATAAAAAGCAGATACATTGAGGTAAAGTATCACTTTTCTCAGTTTAAGGTTTACTATGCGGTGAAAGCTAACGACCATGTGGACATTCTTAAAACCCTTGCAGAGCTTGGCTCTGGTTTTGAGGTAGCTTCTTCGGAGGAGCTAAAAAAAGTCTTAGAGCTTGGAGTAAAGCCAGAAAGGATAATCTCCAGCAATCCTGTAAAACCTATGGACTTTATAGCCTACGCCTACGAGAAGGGAATAAACAGGTTCGTGGTGGACTCTTTCACAGAAGTAGACAAATTGACAAAGACAGCTCCAAGGTCAAGGGTTTATGTAAGGCTTGTGGTTCCAAACGAAGGAAGCGACTGGCCCCTCTCAAAGAAGTTTGGAGTTGATGTAGACACAGCCCTTGATATATTGGAATACGCCCAAAGTAAGGGTCTTGTTCCTTACGGTATAACCTTCCATGTGGGGTCTCAGTGTAATAACTTCAGAAACTGGCTTATAGGTATAAAGAAAGCCAGCGAGCTTTGGCAGAAGGCAAAACTTAGAGGTCTAAGACTTCAGATGCTAAACATGGGTGGTGGTCTGCCGGTGAGGTATACCTACGAAGCCCTTAGGATAGAAGATATAGCCTACTATGTAAAGGGGCTACTTCAGAAGTTTATGCCTTCACTTCCCCATGAGCTTCAAATTGAGCCAGGAAGAGGTATAGTGGGAGACCAAGGCATAATGGTTTGCAGGGTTATAGGAAAGGCAAAAAGAGGTGAGGAAAACTGGCTTTACATAGATACGGGAGTCTTTAACGGTCTTGCGGAAGCCCTCGGAGGTATAAGGTACCCCTTCTACCTTGAGAGGGGTGGAGAACTAAAGGGATGGACAATAGGCGGTGTTTCTTGTGATAGCATGGATGTGGTTGCGCGTATGGTGCCCTTGCCTGAACCCGAAGTGGGTGATTACCTTTACATTCTCTCCGCAGGGGCTTACACCACCGTATACGCTGCGGACTTTAACGGTTTTCCTGAGCCTGAGGTTCTGTGTCTTTGAAGCTCAAAGATACCGTCCCGTCCATGTTGCTGTCCACTTGCACCCATGCCCTGAGTAGTGGCTTAGGGAGCTCAAGAAAGGCTTTGTCAACCACAGGAATATTTAGCAGAAGGAGCGTATTCTCCGCAAGCATAAGCATGTATTCCATCTCCTTGGATGGTATTAACTCCCTAAACCCCATAAAAAGTATATTTGGATTCATATAAAAGGCATCTCTTAAGCCTTCTTCAAAGGTATCCACATCAACGCCCACTTCTCTCTGCACCACAAGGGACTGCCCATGTCTAAGCAAAAAAGTAAGAGGCGATTCTAAGATAAATATTATCTTGCTGTAGTTTTCACAAACCTTCTGCAAAAGTGAGTATATAAGTGTGTTCACTAAAAGATGGTCCTTCCCTTGAAAAATAACAAAGCCAGAGCCATGGATCCTTATTATCTCTTCCAGTTTATCTGAGTCCTTCCTGCTTGGACAGAGTCTATCTAGAGGTGGTATGTGGTAAGGAGTTTTTAATATATAGACCACATAGCTACCCCTTTGGGTTATATACTTTACCCTGAACCTACCCACATTTTGAAGACCAAAGGAGAACATGCCCTCTTTTCCAAGTGGTCCAAGTGCAAAGGGTGTGTGGCTTCTAAGGGCTATCAGTGTATCCCTTATATCCTCAGGGGTGAGAAGGGTGTCTGAAACTTTTAGAAGTTTCTGTCCTCTCTTCTCTGTTATAAAGGCTTTTGGGACAAGGTATACCTCCCTTATGTCTTCGCTGGCACTCAAATAGCTCATTATATGCGGTGCGTAATTCATTGTGACTTCCTCTACTAATTAAAATGAGGAGCTTCCCTTTCTCAGGGCTTAACTTCCCGTCAGTCCAACGGTAGGGTATGCTATATTTATATCCCGCATACCAGAGGATAGTATTATCTATTTTACCACAATTCATCTATCCTTTGAAAAGGAGAGCCTTCTTGTGGTGGTTTCGTAAAATCTCCTTGTTGACAATTCTCATAACCGCTCCTTCACTAAGAGAATTATATTATGTCTAAAAGCCAGGAGGAAAAAATGGCGGTAAAGGACATTATGGAAGCCCTTAGGGATAAGGTGGTTAACAATTCAAGGCTTTCTGAGCTGGTTAAGGATATAAAGCTCATAGGAAGAACACTTGAGATAGTATACAGGCTTCCTCAAAGGGGTCTTGAAGAGGATATCGTTGAAAAAACCAGAAATGCCCTTGAGAGGGTGCCAGATGTGGAAGATATAAAGGTTAGGTTTGTGGAGGACATTCCCGCACAGCCTGTTATGGGTGCACCTGCCTTTACTCGCAGGAGGGTTCCTGGCATAAGGCACCTCATAGCGGTGGGGAGCGGAAAGGGTGGCGTGGGTAAGTCCACCGTGTCCGCCAATTTGGCACTTGCCCTTTCAAAGCTGGGCTACCGGGTGGGTCTTCTGGATGCGGACATATATGGACCCAGCATACCCACCATAATGGGCGTCAAGGGCGAGAGGGTGCATGTGGACGAAAACAATAGGATAATACCAGTGGAAAAATATGGCATAAAACTCCTTTCCATAGGCTTTCTCCTGCCCTCCGAGGACACGCCCGTAATATGGCGTGGTCCCATGCTTATGAAAGCCCTTACGCAGTTCCTTTTTGATGTAAACTGGGGTGAACTTGACTACCTTATTCTGGACCTCCCACCCGGAACAGGAGATGTTCAGCTGACACTTGCACAGAACGTGCATATGGGAGGTGCGGTGGTGGTCACCACCCCTCAGGATGTGGCTCTGGCAGATGTGAAAAAGGCGGTCGCCATGTTCAAAGAGGTTCAGATACCCATTCTGGGCGTCATAGAAAATATGGCTTACTTTGTATGCCCCGATAGTGGCAAGAAATATAACATCTTTGGAAAGGGTAGGGTGGCAGAGTTTGCCACCACTTACGGGCTTAAGATACTTGGTTCAATACCCATTGACCCAGAGCTTGCGGAGACCTCAGACCTGGGTATGCCAGTGGTGGAAAGCCATCCAGACTCAGACACCGCCAGAGCCTTTGTAAGCATAGCAAAGCTCATAAGTGATATAACAGAAAGGAGGTAAGAAATGTTTGTAAAAAAGGCAGGCAAAAGGGTGGTTTATTTGGACCATATAGCCACAACGCCAGTGGCAGAGGAAGTGCTTGAGGCAATGCTCCCATACTTCAGGGAACATTTTGGAAACCCCACATCTCTACACAGCTTTGGGCAGATCGCAAAGAAAGCCATAAACTCAGCCCGTGAGAAGCTGGCAAGTCTTACTAACGCCAACAGCCCTGAGGAGTTTATCTTCACCTCTGGTGGTATAGAAGCTAACAATTTAGCCATAAAGGGTATAGCGGAGGCTTATGAGAAGAAGGGAAGACATATAATTACCACAGAGATAGAGCACCATTCCATATTGCACCCTCTAAAAAGCCTTGAGAAGAAGGGCTGGGAGGTAACTTACCTAAAGCCACACAAGTATGGACTTATAGACCCACAACAGCTAGCGGATGCGGTCAGACCAGATACGGTTCTTGTAAGCATAGGGCACTCCAACAGAGAGATAGGAACTATACAAAACATAAAGGAGCTCGTAAAAGCTGCAAAGGAGAAAAACCCAAAGGTTATCTTCCACACGGACGCCTGCCCCACACTGGGGCACTATCCTGTAGACTTAAAGGATTGGGGTGTAGATGCCGCTTCCTTTACCGCACACCTTATGTATGGACCTAAGGGTGTGGGTGCCTTGTGGACAAGGAAGGGTGTAAAGATAAGACCACTAATAGAAGGTGGAACTCAAGAAAGGGGCGTAAGGGCTGGAACGGAAAACGTGCCAGGTATAGTGGGCTTTGGTGCTGCCTGCGAGCTTGCCATGAAGGAACTGCCAGACAGAATGGAGAGGCTTTCCTCTTACAGAGATAGGGTAAGAAAAGGGCTTGAAGAAAGGCTTGAGATGATAGAGTTTACGGGGCATCCCACGCAAAGGCTACCGCATCATCTTTCTTTGATAGTCCACTTAATAGAGGGAGAAGCCATGCTCCTTAGGCTTGACCTTATGGGTATAGAGACCGCCTCTGGTTCTGCCTGTGTGTCTTTGGCTCTAAAGCAGTCTCATGTGCTCTTTGCGGTAGGTGTTCCCAAAGAGGTGGCTAACGGCTCTATAGTTTTTAGCTTTGGAAGGGATAACACGGATGAAGATGTGGACTATGTGATAGAGGAGTTTCCAAAGACGGTAAAACTTCTCAGGGAGCTATCACCCTTTAACCCAGAAAACTGGGAGCAGTATGTGAAGGGCAAGAAATGAAAATTTTAGTCCATATATGTTGTGCACCTGACGCGGTTTACTTTCTAAAAAGGCTAAGAGAAGACTATCCACAGTCTGAGATAGTGGGCTTTTTCTACGACCCTAATATACACCCTTACGAAGAGTATAGGCTTAGGCTTTTGGAAACAGAAAGGATATGCAAGGAGCTGGGCATTGAGCTGTATGAAGGCGAATACGACTTGGAGAGTTGGCTTTCTGCGGTAAAAGGCTATGAGGATGAGCCAGAAAGGGGCGAAAGATGTGCCATATGTTTTGACTACCGGCTCCTCAGAAGTCTCCAGTTTGCCAAGGAGATGGCTGCTACGCACCTGACCACCACCCTGCTCATGAGCCCCAAGAAGGAGTTTCTTATGCTAAAAGAGAGCGGGCAAAAGGTATGCCAAGACTCAGGCGTTGAGTTCTTGGCTTTGGACTATCGCAAGGGTGGTGGCACTCAGGAGATGTTTAGGCTTTCAAGGGAGTTAGAGCTATACCATCAGGACTACTGTGGATGCATATATGGACTTTTTAAGCAGAAGAAGGGTTCAGTGCAATGGGATTTGGTCTCCTTTGGTGGCAGGAGACCGGGAAGCAATGAGGAGCTGAGCTTTATAAAGGAGACAAGGCTCTTTGCGGAGCAGGAGCTTGGGCTTTCTTGCAAGGAGTGGGAGTTTGGCTTTCTCAATTGGAAGGTTTTGCGAGGAAAACTTGAGGTCAATAGTCAGACAATCCCATCCTTTGTAAGACCCTACTCTCCATCTATAAGAGGTATTTTAAAGGCGGATCCAGTGGAAAAGGTAGGAAGGGTCATATACTACACCAAGGGTGGTCTAAGGGTAATTTTGACAGAAGGTTTGAGAGACGAACCTCTTGAGCATCCTGACAATCTATGCAATCCCACCTTTCTTGTTCCAAAGGAATATGAGGAAAGTCTCTTAGGAAACAGGGTCTCTGCGGAGCTTCAGACAGAGATAAACCCAGATAAGTCTCTTATTTTGCTTATAGGCAGTTTGGATGCAGAGGACATAGCTTACCTGCCTGCGGACACCCTTCAGGATGGCAGAGGGGTAAGTTTGGAAGGGCTAAAGGAGTTTCTAAGAAGAGAGCAAAGGGACATAGCGGTAGGAAGAAAAGCCTACCTCTTGGTTGGTGCGAGCACACTTGGAAACCCTGGGGTTAGATACTTTGAAGAAAGAACGGGTAAAAAGGTTAGGAGTTTTCTGTGTAGTCAAACCTCTTAGCCTCAAGCCATAAAATGTCCATTTCCTCAAGGGTCATCTGCTTTAGGTCTTTACCCATCTCCTTTGCCCTCTTTTCCATATATCTAAACCTCTTTTCAAACCTGTCGTTTGCCCTTTGAAGGCATAGCTCCGCATCAAGTTTGAGAAGCCTTCCAAGCTCCACCACCGCAGTGAGAAGGTCTCCCAGCTCATGCTCAAGCTCCCTCTTATCTCCAGAGGTTATGGCTTCTCTTAGTTCTTGAAGCTCCTCCATTATTTTCTCTATTACCTGCTCTGGTCTCTCAAAGTCAAAGCCCACAAGACTTGCCCTATCTTGAAGTTTTTGAGACCTCATAAGTGCAGGAAGGCTCTTAGGAACACCGTCAAGGATGCTTTCTCTATCCTTTAGCTTTCTCTCTTCCCAGTTTTTGAGCACCTCTTCTGGAGTTTCACAGCCAAAGACATGAGGATGGCGCTCTATGAGCTTTTTATTAAGCCTTTGGATAACCTCCTCTATGTCAAAAGCGGACCTCTCCTTTGCTATTTGAGAGTGGAAAACCACCTGAAGCAAGAGGTCTCCAAGCTCTTCCTTTAGTTTTTCGTCGTCTCCAGAATCAATAGCATCAAGAAGCTCATAAGCCTCCTCTATAAGATACTTTTTGAGGCTTTGGTGGGTCTGAGACCTATCCCAGGGACATTTGGAGCGAAGCTCCTCCATAACCTTAAGAAGTTTATCAAAGGTAGACATGGGCTATATTATACTAAATGGTAAGAGAAGCCTTAAAACTACTCTTTCTCATAGTCTCTTATAACTTTATACTGCACTACCTGTCTACTTTAACACCTGTTCTTTTATTTCCGCTCCAGTTGGAAGGTCTCCTTATGGTTGTCTCTTTCACCTCTGCCCTTTATCTTGCGTGGCTCTTTGGATACAGAGAAAAGACTGTGATATGGCTTGCTTACATTTCCCTATTTCAGATAATAGGGCTTTCTATTGTGAGAGGAAACTATGAGGTCATAACCCAGTTTCTTCCATCCCTCTTGCTTACTGTGTCCCTTATCTGGCTATTTGAGTCTCCCGTGGAAAAAAGGACAAAGAAGCTGGAGGAGGAAAGAAGAAGGCTGGAAGAAGAGCTAAGCAGGAACCAGACAGAGCTAACAAGGCTCCTTGAGCAGATAAACCTCTCAAAAGACCTAACAGAAAGGCTTTCTAAGGAGAAAGAGCTTATAGAGAGAGAACTTGTAAAACTCCAAGAGGAAGAGCTTGCAAAAAAGGAGGAGCTGGAAAGGGAAAGGCAAGTTCTGTTGAAAAAGCTACAGGAAAACCAAAAAAAGCTCATGGAATACACAGAAAGGCTTGAAAGACTTACAAGAATAAACAGGGAGCTTTTCCAGATGCTTGAAGCCATGCAAGACACAGAACCAAAGGGAGGCAAGGAGGAATTATCAAGGTTAAGGCAAGAAAGAAAAAGGTTATCCAAAGAGCTCATATCCTTACAGGAGCTTCTGGAAGAGCTTTCAAGGGAAAACATGGAGATAAGCCAAAAGTATGAAGGGCTTTTGCAGAAGTTTGAAACAGAAAAGAGGGAAAAAGAAAAGCTCCAGCTACAGGTGGAAGACCTTCTCAAGCAGGTGGAGAGCAAAAGACAAATATACGAAGACCTACTTTCAACCCTCTTTGAAAACATAGAGTTTGAAGATAGAGCCATAAGGGAGCTTTTAGAGCTTGACAAGGAAACAAAGAGAGAATTTCTTAGGGAGCTTATGCTTCTCAACATGAAGGACAGGGAAGAAAGGTTTGAGGTAATGAAGGGCTACAAAAATGTGTTTAAACTCAAGCCCATGGGTGGAAGGATATACTTTACCTTTGGCGAAACAAAAAGATGGAAAGTTCTTGGTATGCTTTGGGGTGAGGACGCTAAAAGCAAGGACAGATATGCCAAGGAGCTTCTGATAAAATATAGAAAGGTAATCAAGAAAGGAGGTGATTGGTGAATAGTTTGAAAGAGGCCATTGAAAGGCTTTTGAGCTTCAAACCAAACAACTACATGGTTGCCAACCTATACCTTAAGCTCGGCGTGGAAGAAAGGACAGACAGAAAGTATCTAAGGACCTTTAAAGATTTGGTTAAAGCTCAGAAGGAACTTCTAAAAGGACGAGAATTAGAGAATGATGTTCTTAAGTCTTGGCAACTGGTCTTTGAAAATGTTGACAAACGAAGATAAATGTTGTATATTATTCCTTAGTTTTTAAAGTGGGGTGCGGAATGTGAATACCGACAAAGGCTTACCTAACCGTGTTAGGTAAGGTTGGTGTTTACACCGCACTCTGCAAGCCCTTATCAAGTGGGTATAAAAAGCCTGCTTGATGAGCGGTATTAGTGCCTTTGGAGTAAGGCACTGGGGTCAGTGAGCCCCTAAACCCGAGGTGTGGATAAATGTCCCTAATAGGGATATTTGTCTATGCTAAGGGATACTCTTTGGAAGAGGACTTTAGGAGAATGGAAGACTTTCTTTCAGAGCTAGAAAACCTCAAGGGATGCAGAGGAATAGCTATCTTCTCCTCTTACCTTAGAGGGCTTTTTGAAGTTGTTAAACTACCATACATCTACAAAAACAGGCTCATGATTGACCATGACCCTCTTATAAGAGAAATAGCGGTAATTGACGAGGAGCTTGGCAGGATAGGTGTGCTTCTTATAGATAGAAAGCATGTGAGGTTCTTTCTTATGGACCTTGAGGGAACGGTAGAGGTATTGGACTTCATGGAGCCTCTTGCTACAAGGGCACACAGGTTTCACTCTGGAGGTAGTATGCTCAAGGGGGCGGAGGGAACTATGAGGTTTTCCATGCCCTCCAGAATAGGTGGTCCAAACATGGTCCAGCACTCTTTTGGTGAATACAGGTTTAACATGAGGATAAAGGAAGAAAAGCATAGGCTCTTCAAGATTGCGAGCGATGCTCTTATGGAAGCTTGGAAAGAGAACAAGTTTGACAAACTGATCATAGGTTCCGACAGAGAGGATATAAAGCAGATAGAAAACCACCTGCACCCATACCTTTTGGAGAGGCTAGTAGGATATATAAATATGAACCCATCCTACGTGGAGGATGTGGAACTTAGGGAAAAGGTCTACCAGCTCCTTATGAGCAAAAGTAGGGAAGAAGAGAAGAGCCTGATAGAGGAACTGCAGGAGTTAGAAGGTAGGGGTCTTGCGGTCAACGGCACTTCAAAGGTTTTGGAGCAGTTATACAACGGAAACGTAAGACTTCTGCTACTTGCTGATGATTTTCAAAGACCGGGATATGTGTGCGAAAAGTCCCACCTGCCTCTTCTTACACCGGAATGTCCCTTGGAGGATAGGGTCTATCCTGTCCCAGATGTGGTGGATGAGGTCATTGAATTTGCTCTTGAGGAGAGGGCAAGGATAAAGGTTGTATCTTCAGAAGAGCTCAAGAGAAGTATAGACGGGCTTGCCTGCTTTATGTGGTTTGCTCTATGAACTATGAAAGGGTGGTAATATTCATAGATGGCTCTAACCTTTTTCATGCCATAAGGTATATGAACATAAAGATAGACTATCAGAAGTTAGTGGACTTTCTAAAGGAAGACAGAAAACTTATAAGAGCATACTTTTATGGAGCTATTCCTCAGGAGAAGGACATAAAGAAGAACAGTCCAGAGTGGGAAAGCTATCTCAGGCAAAGGAGGTTTCTTGAGGAGCTGTCTCTACAAGGCATAAAGGTAAAGCTGGCAAAGTTAAGAAGGCTTCCCTCGGGTGAATACATAGAGAAGGAAGTGGATATAATGCTTGCAACGGACATGCTCAGCATGGCTCACATGAACACCTACGACACCGCAGTGCTGGTAAGTGGAGACAGCGACTTTTCCTACACGGTGGAGGAGGTGCAAAGAATTGGCAAAAGGGTTGAGAACGCCACCTTCAAGAGGACAAGCTCTTATCATCTTAGAAAGGTATGCGATAGGTTTTTGCTTTTGGATGATTACATGGACAGGTTTGTGGTGGAAGAGAAACTGGAGATAACTCCGGAGGAGAGTTTCTGGGAGCGTATAAAAAAGCTATGGAAAAGGTAGTTTGTCTGAAAACAAGTCAGAGCGGATGCCTGAAGGGTTTAAGGTGCCTTCAGGAGCTTACAGAGCCCTCTGTGGTCACCGTTGGCAACTTTGACGGTGTTCACAGGGGACATAGACACCTTCTGGAAAGGGTAGCCCTAAGGGCTAAGGATAAGGGACTAAGGAGCGTAGTGCTTTCTTTCTACCCCCATCCCTTGAAAATCCTAAGCCCAGCACAGGCACCCTGCGAGCTCACCAGCATACAGGAGAGGGCAAGCCTACTTCTTGAGCAGGGTGTGGAACAGATAGTCTTCATAAGGTTTGATAGAAGATTTTCTAAGCTTTCTGCGGAGGAGTTTATAAGGGAAATTCTATGGAGTAGGTTAAAGTGCAGGCATCTCGTGGTTGGCTACGATTGGAGGTTTGGATACAAGCGTGAGGGAGAGATAGAGCTTGCCAAGGAGATGGGGAAAGAGATGGGTTTTGAGGTGGAGGAGATTGAACCTTTCAGGATAAACGGGCATGTGGTAAGTAGCACCCTTATAAGGAGACTACTTCACATGGGAAGGATTGAGGAGGCTTCCCTTTATCTTGGTAGAAATTACGTCATAAGAAGGAAGGTGGTCAGTGGAGACAGGAGGGGCTCCTCCCTTGGCTTTCCCACTGCTAACCTACAAAACACAGAAAACCTCTGCCTTAAAGAGGGTGTATATGCGGTAAAGGTTGATGACAGTTTTATGGGTGTCGCCAATTATGGCACAAGACCTACCTTTGGGGGCGGGAAAAGGGTCTTAGAGGTTCACCTTCTTGACTTTGAGGGTGACCTTAGGGAAAGAGAGATAAGGGTGGAGTTTCTGAAGTTTCTAAGAGAGGAGAAGAGGTTCTCCAGCCCAGAGGACCTAAGAAATCAGATAGCCCGGGACATATTAGCTGTTAGAAATCTCATAACCCACATATAGCACCTTGCCATCCTCTGTAAGACCAAAGGACTTTTCCATCTTATCCCTGAGACCCTTTTTGTTTTCTAAGAAATCCTTAAGGGTTTTGGGCTCTCCATGGGCTCTGAGCATGTATTCTTTTACCTCGCCATTTTCAAAGTGAATCCTCACCGGCAGGCAGTAAAACTTGGAATTCTCCCCGTCATGGCACCTATCTATTTCACCTACCACCTCTATGCTTACGCTTTTTGCCACCACCTTCATGAGAATATTTTACCCTATGCCCAGCTCCCTTAGCTTCCTCCAGAGGGTGGTTCTATGCATACCCAACATCCTCGCCGCAAGGCTTCTGTTTCCACCTACCTGCTCAAGAACCCTCTTTATCCTTTCCTTTTCTTCCTCCTGGTCTCTCTGAAGGGTTTCCGCTTCTATTTGGATATCTTCCACATTTATCAGACTTCCTCTGCAGGTAATAACCGCATGCTCCACTATGTTCTCAAGCTCCCGCACATTGCCAGGAAAGTGATAGGATAAAAGAAGTCTCATGGCTTCGGCGGAAAAGCCCTTTAGCCTTCTTGCGTATTTCCTTGTGTATTTTTCCAAAAGGTGCTTGATAAGGATGGGTATGTCCTCTTTCCTTTCCCTGAGAGGTGGAAGGTGCAGTTTTACCACGCTCAGCCTGTAGTAGAGGTCTTCTCTGAATTCACCGCGCTTTATAAGCTCCTTCAAGTTTTTGTTAGTGGAGGCTATTATGCGAAGGTTTACCTTTCTTGTCCTTGTATCTCCAAGTCTTTCAAACTCTTTTTCCTGCACCAAGTGAAGAATTTTTGCCTGCAAAGGCAGTGGCATGTCGCCTATCTCATCCAGAAAGAGAGTGCCACCTTCCGCCAGCTCCACCTTGCCAGGCTTGTCTTTCACAGCTCCAGTAAAAGCACCTTTTACATAACCAAAAAGTTCAGCTTCAAGCAGGCTTTCAGGGATAGCAGCACAGTTTACCTTTACAAAGGGACCGTTTCTTTTAGGAGAAAGGTAGTGTATGTATTTAGCAAGTAGGCTTTTACCTGTTCCCGTTTCTCCCTCAATAAGGACGTTCACATCGTAATCCGCTATGGTTTTTACCGTGTCCAGCACCTTCTGAAAGACCAGGCTTTTTGTTATTATTGTCTCCTCTTCTCCCAGCTCACACACAGATACATCGTTTAACACATACAAGGAGACCACATAACCAAAGCCAGAGGACATGGGAGAAACAAGAAGAGATGCCTTCTGTCTTCCGCAGGGAGTTTCCACAAATATATCAGACCTTTCGCCCTCTGGAGGTAGTTCTTCAAGGGATAGGTTTATAAGCTCTTTTATGTTCTTGCCTATTAAGATACCTTCCTCTTCCCTACATAACATCCTGCTTGCAACTCTGTTGTGTTCTATTACATTACCCTCTGAGTCAAGCACCAGTATAGCTTCCACTATGGAGTTTAGTATTGTTTCCTTGTAAGTCCTTTGACGCTCCGCCTCCACTATACAGTGAACCACATTGCTAACATCTCTAAAGACCTCAAGGGCGCCCACAAACCTTCCCTCTTTATACAAGGGCGACATGCTCCAACAGGCGTGCCTTGAATTTATGGTCTCCACATCGTAAACCTGAACTCCTTCCCCCTCCTCCCTTACATACCCAAAGGGGCAGGAATTACATATGGAGAAAAGTCCCCTGCAGTTTTTACCTTCTATATCCTCACGCTGTAAAAGAGCCTTGGCTGACCTGTTGGCATAAACTACCTTGAAATTTTCATCTATCACAAGAACTGCATCAAAAAGATTATCGAAAGAGGAAAAATCCATAGGCAAAATTATAAATCCCAGCTGGTTGGTATCCTTGACATCATCCTTAAACTCTCTTCAAAGGCGGACATATACTTCATTGCGGTTATCATGGAGCCCTTAAACTTGAGCCTCTTTGTTAGCATTGCGGAACGAGGTCCCATATCCCCAGTTGCCAGTTTTTTCCAATTTTCTATGCTTGCCCATAGCTCAAAGTCGTATTTGTGAGCGTTAGCCTTTCCAGCGGATTTCGCAGTTCCATTTTCTACTACAAGCTCCACCGCCTCTCCTTCCTTGCCCTCTATGTAATACTTTATGCTCGCAGAAAAGTCCCTCAGGTCAGACTTTAGCTTCCCGTTTTTGTTCCATTCCTCCATGTAGGTTTTTATCCACTCCTCTGACAAAAACTTATACATCTCAGACCTCCTATTAAAGATAGAGTATCCACTGGACTATCTGTTTAGCTTCTACCTCTGGTAGGAATACTACCCCAAACACCCACACCACCCTTGAGGGTTTTTTCTGTAAGATAGTCCACCGCATCCCCTCTACCCTTGTATTTCTTAGCTATATCTGTATAGCTTGGTCTTACCTTTTTTGCCTTTATGTCATGGCATGCCATACAACCCTTCTGCCTTGCTAACTGTTCACTAGCTAAGGCAATATTTAAAAACAAACCCACAAAAAAATAAGCTTCCACATCTTAAACCACAAGAAATAAAAAAGAGGGAAGGCTCAGGACCTTCCCAGGTGGCGGTCATTTGCCCGCTACTTCTCTGAGTGCTTTGAAAACCTCATTAAAGGATACCTCGTCGTTATTGACAAAGACCCCCACATTACCCATTACGCATACAGAATACTTTGGACCAGTAAGAGCCCAACCATGCATAGGTGTCCATTCTTGACCAGAGAAGGCAGTATATCCATCGCACTGCATCTTTGCCATTGCACTGTTCGCTGCACACATCTCCGCAGCCATAGCTGCGTGCTCTTCTGAAATATTGCCCTTGTAAGCCACGAGCTTACCATCATCGGTAAACTCACCTGCTGCCCAAACACCTTTGATTTGCATGAGTTTGTCAAGGTTTGCCATGGTTTATACCTCCTTTTTAGATATACTTGGAAAGAGTTTCAAAAGTTTTGTCAAAGTCTGCCTTGCCAAGCTCCAAAAATACACCCACATTGCCCAGTATGCAGGCAGCGTATTTGCCACCAGCAACTGCAAAGCCTACAACTGGATAGAAACCATCCTGTCCCGTGTAGGCACTCCAACCCTTTGCCTGCATATTGCCCATGAGCTTGTTGGCAGCGCACATCATAGCGGCAATTTCTGCGGACTTCTCATCAATGTCGCCGTAGTAGGCAAGAAGCCTACCATCATCTGAAAACTCTCCTGCTGCTACTGCACCAGGCAATGACATTAGCTCTTTGAGCTTGCTAAGTGTTGCCATTGTTCTACCTCCTTTAAAGATTTTCGCCTTTATGCTACGCAAATACTTTGCCAAAAGCCATAAACATAAGATGTAGAATTATCAATAGTTTTCATGAATTAGTGCTTTATATCATATGTTGCATGTTGCAACACCGATGCAACACCGTGCAAGACTTGAAACTACACAAAAGAGGCATAAACTTTTATCCTTATGGTAAGAGAAATAGTTAGATTTCCTCACCCTGTATTGAAAACACCCACCCAGAAGGTAGATGTTATAGATAAGGAAATAAAAGAGCTTGTTAAAGACATGTTTGAGACCATGTATCATGCAGAGGGTGTGGGACTTGCAGCAAACCAAATAGGTGTGAGCCTAAGGGTTATGGTTATAGACACCACCCCAAAAAAGGAAAGCCCACCTCTTAAGCTGGTCTTGATAAACCCTGAAGTAGTCTCTACGGAGGGAAGCATCAAATATAGAGAGGGTTGTCTCTCCTTCCCTGGGTTAACGGTGGAAGTGGAAAGATACAGTAAGGTAAAGGTAAGAGCATTGGACTTGAATGGCGAAGAAAAAGAATACAAGCTTGAAGGCTTTCCAGCCATAGTTTTTCAGCATGAAATGGACCACCTTATGGGAATAACCTTTATAGACAGAGTGAACGGACTAAAGAGAAGGCTGGCATTGGAAAAGTATTCAAAACTGCAAAAGCAAAAGGCATGAGTGTAGAGCTTGTTGACTTTTATCCCTTTGAAGTCTCCACAAGAAGACCACGACTTCTCGCCTATGCGGATGTAAGAATTGACGGTAAGATTCTCATAAGAGGAATAAGGCTCTACGAGTCAAAAAACGGAGGCTATTTTATATCCATGCCAGAATACAACCCAGAAAGGAAAAGAGCCATAGTGGAGCTTGAAGATAAAGAGCTTTTTGAGAAGGTGAGAAGGGTAGTGGTGGACTATTATAAGAGTTTAATTTCTGCGAGTTGACTCCACATTTCTGCTGTGTCCAAAAACCTTTTTTCAGGGACATATTCATGACCTACCATCAACATATAACTTAGTTCATCATACCCAAGAATAGGTTTAATATCCATACCTTAAACACCACCTCAAACCTTATGTTCTCAAACCTCACACTACTCACATACTCGCCAAACCATCGCTTAAACACAGAAAAATAACT
>JAXSNY010000004.1:0-28059 GCA_037925365.1 Aquificaceae bacterium | reverse complement strand
CACTTCTTTGTGCTCTCCTTTCCACAAGGACAAGAGACGAAACAACCGCAGAGGTCTGCAAAAGATTTTTACAAAGGGTCAAAAAGCCACAGGACCTTTTGGAGATAGACCAAGAGGAGCTTGAAAACCTCATATACCCCGTAGGTTTTTATAGAAACAAGGCAAGACAATTAAAGGAGCTTGCAAAACAGCTTGTAGAAGACTTTAATGGTAAAGTTCCAGACAACCTTGAAAACCTTTTAAAGCTAAAGGGCGTGGGAAGAAAGGTGGCAAACATCGTGCTTTCTGAAGGTTTTGGAAAGCCCGCCATAGCGGTGGATGTGCATGTGCATCGCATAAGCAACAGGTGGGGGCTTGTAAAGACAAAAACTCCAGAAGAGACAGAAGAGGCTTTGATGGAAATACTGCCAAGAGAGTATTGGAGAGACTATAACAGACTTTTGGTAGCCTTTGGTCAAACCATATGCAAACCCATAAAGCCAAAGTGCGGAGAATGTCCTATAAGCAAGTGGTGTGGTTTTTATATAAATAAAGAGTGCAATGCATAGCATAGAAGAGTTTCTCAACAGAGTTATATGCGGAGAGTTTTAGAAGTTCTTAGGGACATGCCTTCTAACTCCGTAGACCCAACTTCCAATATCCTCTAAAAGGCTCTTTATGGTATAATATGCTCTGTAAGGCTTTTAGGGAGCGTTTGCTCCCATGACATTTTGGCAACTGAATAGGTCATAGCTTATATTATGCCATATGACCGTATAACCATAACACCGTAAAAACATAAATACGGTTTTACGGTAATACGGCGTATGCCTCAAAGCCTTGTCTCTCAAGGGTTTAAATTTGACAATACCATACTCAACCTTGCAGGACCTGACACTTCTGGCAAACTACCTTCACTTGAGAGGGGTGCCCCCTTGACAAAAGGCTTGATATGTCTTATTATTCTTTATGTGGTGAGTTGAGGTTGCTAATCCACCGTGTGGAGTTGAAACTTCTATCTTTGCAACATCCCACTTATTTTGAACCTTTATGTTGCTAATCCACCGTGTGGAGTTGAAACCCTTTATTGATTTTTTAAACCTACACAAACAAAAGAGTTGCTAATCCACCGTGTGGAGTTGAAACAAGAAGGGTGGTTTTTCTTGTCTCCTCCCAGTCATCGTTGCTAATCCACCGTGTGGAGTTGAAACGGTCTTCCCTGAGCCGGGCTCACCCCAGAGTAGGAGGTTGCTAATCCACCGTGTGGAGTTGAAACGAGCTTTATTCAGATTGTAAAATAATAGGTAGGGTTGTTGCTAATCCACCGTGTGGAGTTGAAACTCTGGTTCAATTGAAACATATAGTATAGCGTTATACGGTTGCTAATCCACCGTGTGGAGTTGAAACTATGTCTTTTTTGTATTCTACTCCTGCGTTAACTCGGTTGCTAATCCACCGTGTGGAGTTGAAACGGTCTTCCCTGAGCCGGGCTCACCCCAGAGTAGGAGGTTGCTAATCCACCGTGTGGAGTTGAAACGAGCTTTATTCAGATTGTAAAATAATAGGTAGGGTTGTTGCTAATCCACCGTGTGGAGTTGAAACCTCATTGAGAAGTTGGCGGGTTTTTTCGTCCCGCCAGTTGCTAATCCACCGTGTGGAGTTGAAACAATTTTTTCTTCACTTTTGCGTTTGCATTTTGCTTTACTTTGTCTAATATCTTTAGCCAGTGCCTTAAGATTATTGAAAGACAATATTTCAATAGGCATGACTTACATCATAAAAATTTTGGACAAAGCAATAAGAAGGAAAAACATGGCGGTTGGCTTGTGCCAAAAGTGATATACAAAACTTACAAAGATGCTATGAAGGAAGAGGACTATCAAAGATTGCAGATAGATGTTTTAGATGAACTCCACAGAGTGATAAAAGAAGGAGGCAGTTTTTTCTATAACCACAAGGTTAGATACGAAAACGGAAAGATGATACATCCTCTTGAGTGGCTCACAAAAACCAAGTGGAATATATGGCAGGAGATTATTTGGAACAGGAAGATAGCAGGGAACATTAGAGGATGGAGGTTTTGGCAGGTTGAGGAAAGAATATATTGGCTCGTAAAGGGAAAACCTGCGGAACTAAAACCACAGCATGCAAAACTCACATCCATATGGGACATAAGACCAGAACAAGGACACAAAAGCCATCCTGCGGTTTTTCCCATAGAGCTTCCTACGAGGATAATCCACTCTATTCTTGAAGACAGATACGGCGTAGTCATAGACCCATTTTGTGGCACAGGGACTACACTTGTGTCCGCAAAACTATTAGGTAAGGCTTATATAGGAATAGACATATCTGAGGAGTATGTCGCTTACGCCATAAAGAGGCTTGAATCCGCAGATAAGGAGAGGCATAGAGTCCTTTATGAGCTTTCCCTTCATGAGGTTAACCTCACCTTTGAGGAGAGGAAAAAGAAAGGGCTCTGGGACAAGAGGCTTAAAAAGTTATAATAGTTTCTCATACGTCGGGTGCAAAATTCAAGTGGCGTAGCCTCTGTTTATGAAAAAGCATTAGGAGAGGGGTAGGTATAATATCCTACCCACAACTCTCTAAAGGGAGGTAAAAAATGCAGAGGATATTCTACCACAACATACTCTCTCAAATGCAGACCTTCTATGACGCATTTTACACTAAGCCAAAAAGAGAAAAAAAGCCCAAAATATCCCTGCTTCAAATAGCCACTATCTTCCTCATGTCCTACATCACCAACGCCCCAGTCCTAACTTCGGCAAGACTATTTATTGCTAATGTGAACAGGACGAGGACACAGAGGATAAAGCGATTTGCAGGCGGGGTATTCTGGGCAAAGAGAAAGAGGAATGTATACAGTCAACATTACAAGGGGAGGGTAAAGTGGGAGGAGTTATACTATGGAGTGCTTGTGATGGTTTTATGCGATGAGACTGGTGTGGTGTATGACATATGGTTCAAGCTTGGCAATTGGCATGAGATGAGGGCACACAAGGAAAGGAAGAGGAGGAGTAGTTTATCTGATAAGTAGTAGTGAGGTTTATGGTGATAGGGGTTATCGTGGGGTAGATGGTGTGTTGATATGCGATGCAAAGGAGGACAAGGCATTGAGGCAGGTAGTGGAGAGGGTAATAGGTACGGTTTGAATTTTGTAAGTAGGTGGCGTAAAGGTATAACTTTGCTTAGCTACTTGTATGCTTATGCTATTGGCTACAGCTTTTTTAGGAGGGCTTACTTATGGTCTTAATTTCGCACCCGACGTAAGAGATATATATTTAGTAGACTAATACCCTAAAAAGGAGGCTTGCATGGACAGAGTGGAGAGCTTTCTCTTTGAAGTTTCAGAAAAGGCTATAGCCTATGAGCCTATAGATAAGGAAACCGCACTAAAACTTTTGCGAATACCAGACCAATACATTGCCCTTATGGTCTATCTGGCACAAAAGGTAAAAAACCACTTTCATCCGCCAGACAAAGTAGAGTTTTGCTCCATAATAAACGCAAAAAGTGGTGCCTGTTCAGAAGATTGCAAGTTCTGTGCCCAATCCAAGTTTTACAAAACACCCATAAACATATACAACCTTGTGCCTAAGGAGGAAATCTTAGAGGGTGCATACAGAGGTGTGGAGTTTGGTGCAAATAGATACTGTGTTGTCCTTAGCGGTAGGTCTGCAACGAAAGAAGAAGTAGAAAAAATATGTGAAGGCATAGAGGAGATAAAGAAGGAGGAGCTTCCCATAAATGTCTGTGTCTCCGCTGGAACTCTTGATGAGGAATCCCTCAAGAGGCTGAAATTCGCAGGAGTTAAAAGAGTAAACCATAACCTTGAGGCATCGGAGAACTTTTTTCCTAAGATAGTAAGCACACACACGTGGAGAGAAAGGTATGAGACCATAAAAAGAATTAAGGCTATAGGACTTTCCACTTGCTGTGGTGGAATTTTTGGCATGGGAGAGTCCGACGAAGATAGAGTTGACCTTGCACTCACATACAGAGAGTTGGAGGTGGACTCTATACCGCTTAACTTCCTTATGCCTATAGAAGGAACGCCTATGGAAACTGCTCCGGGCGTGAGCCCCCTTGAAGCTCTAAAAATAATAGCCATGATTAGGTTCACAAACCCCAAGGCGGAGCTAAGACTTTGTGGAGGAAGAGAGCAAAACTTGAGAGACTTCCACGGTATGGCTGTTCTTATGACTAACGCCATGATGGTGGGTGGCTATCTCACAAGAGCGGGAAGGGACATAAAGAAGGACTATCAACTTCTCAAGGACTTAGGATATGAAAGGCTCCTTCAGATAGAGGTGCCTAATGGAAACACCTCATAACGTCTCTTTTCACCTTTTATGTTTAGAAACCCGCTGAGATAAGCGGTAGGCTTTTTCCGTCTCTTTAACAAGTCAAGCGGGTTCTTACTGAAGGGATGTGAAATTCCTATTATTTTTCTTTTTCTATAATTTTTTTAGTTAATAATAATAATAATAGACCCCTGCGAATTTCACACCCCTTTCAGAAAAGCTTTGAGAATCAAGCACTTGCGGAAGAAGAATTTCACACCCCCTTTCAAATGCTTGATATTCCTTGATTTTACGATTATAGCAAACCCTTGAGAATCAAGCACTTCAGACGAATTTCACAATTTCACAGGTCCGTATTCTAAGTATGGACTTTTCCGTAATTTTTCCGTTTTTGTGTATGTTAGAAAATGTTGGAAAAAGCCATATTTAGAAACATACCCTAAAGAATTTCACAGGGTGTGAAATTTTCCTGTGAAAAACCGAAAAACCTGTGAAATTCGTCTCTAAAAATATACGGAAAAAGCTATACTTAGAAATATGATTTGTATCAGATGTGAAATTCCGCATTAGGGTGTGAAATTCCCTGTGAAATTCGGGCTAAAAAAGTTATGGAAAAAGCCATACTTAGAAATAGGGTGTGAAATTCTTTTATGATTTATATCATAGAGTTGGGGCTTTCTCGTTTATCCTATACTGGAGAGCTTCCGCTATGTGATGGCTGGATATTTTCTCTTCTCCTTCAAGGTCTGCTATGGTTCTTGCCACCTTTAGTGTTTTAATGTAGCCTCTGCCAGTGAGGTTTAGTCTATCCATGGCACTTTGGAGCATAGATTTTGCTTCTTGGGTCATCTCGCAGTATTTCTTCACCTCCTCGTTTGTCATGCGTGAATTGTATTTAGTAGGGCTATTTTTAAAACGCTCCCTTTGAATTTCAACAGCTCTCACAACCCTTTGTCTAATCTGTGCTGAGCTTTCGCCTGATGACATCTTTAGCAGGTCTTCTTTTTCTACTGGATATACCCAAACCTTTAGGTCTATCCTATCCATTATGGGACCAGATATCCTTGACTGGTAGGCTTTTAACTGCATGGGAGTGCATACGCAGGCTTTGTATGGATTTCCGTAGTTGCCACAGGCACAAGGGTTCATGGCTACCACCAACAGAAACTCTGCAGGAAAGGTTATCCTGCCTCCAACCCTTGACACAGTGACCTTTCCGTCCTCTAAGGGTTGTCGTAGAGCTTCTATAGCTTTTCTACTAAACTCGGGAAACTCGTCAAGAAAGAGCACTCCCCTGTGTGCTAAGGATATCTCACCGGGCTGTGGCACTGTGCCACCACCTACAAGAGCAGAATCTGAGGCGTTTGTTAGAGGGTTTCTAAAAGGTCTTTTAGTAATGAGTGGCTTTTGCCCATCCAAAAGACCAGCAACACTGTATATGCGTGTTATTTCTACCGATTCCTCAAAGGTCAAGGGTGGCATAATGGTAATGAGTCTTCTGGCAAGCATACTTTTGCCAGCACCGGGCGGACCCACTAACAGGATATGATGAAAGCCTACTGCGGATATTTCCATAGCCCTTTTTGCCTGATGTTGACCATAAACCTCGCTAAAGTCCACATCAAAGGAAAGGTTTTGTTCAAAGACCTCCTCTAAGTTTACCTCCACTGGCTTTTTTGAAAAACTCCCACTGAAAAAATCCAACACATCCCTTAGATTTTCAAAACCATAAACTTCTACATCTTTGACGAGCCCAGCTTCCCTTGCGTTGCCTTCTGGAACAATAAACTTTTTGTAGCCAAAACTTCTTAGAGAGAGAACTATCGGCAGGACACCCTTAACTGGGTTTATCTTACCATCAAGAGACAGCTCACCAAGAACCACATAGTCTTCGGGAAAATCTATACCTGTTGAGAGCTTAAGGATACCCAAAGCTATAGGCAGGTCATAGTGTGTTCCCTGTTTTTTGAGGTGTGAGGGCGAGAGGTTTACGGTTATCCTTTTTACGGGTAGTTGAAAGCCGATGTTTTTGAGGGCAGACCTTACCCGCTCCCTTGCTTCGTTTATGGCTTTGTCTCCAAGACCCACAATAGAAAACTGCGGTAGTCCATTGGCGATATCCACTTCCACGTCCACTTCAAAACCTTCTATCCCCAGAACCCCACCGCTTTTTACACGACAGAACATTTTCTCTCCATCATGTCATCAATTTATAATTTTAACATGTCCCTAAGGAGAATAATAAAGCTGAAGGAGGGTATAAAGGAATTAAGGGCGAGGGAATTAAAAGAGGTAAGTATGCAAATTGACGCACTAAAAGAAGAAGTAAGGCTTTTAGAACTTCAAGCGGAAAGCATAAATGAGGAGCTAAAGGTTTCCTTTTCCCATAATCTTCTTATCCGATACAAAGCCATCATGGCAAAAAAGAAAGAGCTAACGGAAAGAATTCGTCAATTGGAGCTTTTGAGGGTAGAAAAAAGAGAGAGGTTAAAAGAAGCATACAGAGACCTGAAGGCTCTTGAGATATTAAGGATAAACAAAGAAAGGGAAAACACTATAAAGAACCTAAATATTGAATTTCAGAGGATGGGTTTTATGCATCTTATAAGGCGGAGATGGAGAGATGCTTAGGAGTGTAATCCTTCTGCTTCTGGTTTTTAGTATTGCACTCCCTCAATCTGCCCTTCAAAAGAAACTTAGAGAAGACAGAGAGAGGAAAGCAAAAGAGGAGATAAGCTCCATTTCAAAAGACCTTGAGGAAAAGCTAAAAAAGATAGAAGAGGAGCGTAGAAAACTTGAAGAACTTAAAAAAACACCAACACCAAGAGAGGAAAAAAGACCTCAAGTCCAAAAACTTGTGGATATATTTAATAAAGCATCTCCTGACGAAGCAGGTGCTATTATGAACAACCTTGAACCAAGCCTCGCTGCGGAGATTTTACTAAATCTAAGGGAAAGACAAGCGGCTGCCATATTGGAAGCTATGGACCCTCAAAAGGCGGCGGAAGTTTCAAGAATTGTGTTGGAGAGAAGAAGGAAAAGATGAGCTTATGAGACTATAAGAAATTGTTAAAAGTGCCTTCGTAGGAAGGCTTATAATAACTCTTTGGAGGTGTAAGGATGGACAGGTTAGTTTTAGAGAGGCTCACAGAACAAAAGGAAAGCCCAGAATACCTTCAGATAAGCATGGCAGCGGCTATGACCCTTGGCATAGTGCCTGGTCAGTTTTATAGAAATACAAAACTAAGCTGTATAAACACACTTCTTACATACCCTTCTGGTTGTCATGCCACCTGTGCCTACTGCGGTCTTCAAAAGGCGAGGGAGATGGAGTATTCAAAGAAGAACTTTATAAGGGTTGAGTGGCCTACGGTGAAGTTAGATGATATCATAGAAAGGGCAAAAAGGGTAGGGCATGTGGAGAGGCTCTGCATAGCCCAGATAACCCATCCAAGAGCTATAAGGGATACAAAGTATGTGCTCAAAAGGGTGCTTTCTGAGCTTGGAGACCAGATTTTCGTCTCTTTGCTTATAAACGCAACAGGGACAACCTACGAGGACATGGAAGACTACAAAAAACTTGGTGCGGACACGGTCACTGTTGCAATAGACTGTGGAACTCCAGAGGTCTTTGAAAAGCTCCGTGGAAGACCTATGAACAGCCCTCACAGATGGGAAACCTTCTGGAAGGTCCTTGAATGGGCGGGTGATGTTATGGGGGATGGATACGCAGGATGCCATCTTGTGGTGGGTCTTGGTGAAACTGAGCAGGAGATGATAGAAACCATACAGAAAGTGAGAGACCTTGGAGCAAGGACACACCTCTTTTCCTTCTGGCCCGAGGAAGGGTCCATGATGGAAAAGGAGAAACCCTGCCCTGCACCTCAATACAGAAGAGTGCAGTTTGCCAGATATCTCATAGACAATCAGATAGCTCGCTACGAAGATATGAAGTTTAACGAAAAGGGTCAAGTGATAGACTTTGGCATAGACAAGGATACCTTTGAGGAGCTCTTTTGGAGCGGAAGACCCTTTATGACCTCAGGTTGCAGAGGCAAGACCACAGAGGTCGCCTGCAACAGACCTTTTGGAGACAGCTCTGTGAGCGACATAAAGAGCTATCCCTTCAAGCCTAACAGGTCAGACCTTCAGAGAATAAGAAAACAGCTCTTTGACTATGAAATGACCACCAACTATCCAGATGTGTTAAATCCGAGCGTTTTTAGGTATCAATGAACTGGGGCGGGCTTATTTTTGATATGGGCTATGCGGGTTTTGCAGGCTTTGTGGTAGGCTTTGCAGTGAGGAGGGTGCTTAACTTCTTTTTCCTCCTGCTTGGTCTTTATATTTTGTCTCTCATGTGGCTTGCCAGCAAGGGTATTATCACAGTTCAATGGGAGCAGTTGTTTGCATTGTTTAAGGGTATGTTTGAAGGTTTTTCTCAGTTTGTGCATGGACTTATAAGAAAGCTGGCTTTTGCTGGCAGTTTTGCAGTGGGCTTTGCCATAGGGCTGAAAACTTGAGCGAGAGAGACCTTCTAAGGGAAGTAAAAAGCCTATGGGACAAAGGAGATTTTTACTCCGCTCACGAAGTGCTTGAGGATATATGGAGACTTTTCCCAAAAGAAGATAAGTTTTCACGAAACTGCTACCAAGGACTTATAAGGCTCGCAATCGCCTATAACCATTATATATGTGGAAGAAGAGAAAGCTGTATAAGGGTTCTAAAGATGGTTTACTACCAGCTTCAACCTTGTAGAGAGAGCTTTAGAGGTATAGACATAGCCTATCTCCTTGAGTATATAAGCAAACACTTACAAATTTTAGAGGCTGGTGGTGATGTGCATGACTTTCCCATCTTTCCAAGCTCAGGAGATTTCTAAGTTTATTCCCATCTCCTTTAGTTTTTCCCTTAGTTTTACTATATTTGTTCCTACCTTTATTCTTGGGTCTGCGTGGAGTACGGTCCTATAACCGTTTATCCTTAGCTCAAGGGTAAGTTCTTTGCCCTCTGGGTCTTCACATTCTCTTATAAGCTCTCTTAGCCTTAGCAGTGCCTCTTCTTGTAGCTCTCTGAGAAAGACCAGCCTTATTTTCATGTCTTCGCTCCTTAGGAATTCCTCTGGTGTGTATACTTCTCTCAGGAGAAGTTTTATCTCCTCTGTTTCTTGGTCTATATCCACTTCAAACTTACCCACTATTACCTTGTCCTCTTTTATCTTCTCACTATTCTGTGAATAAGTTTCTGGAAAGACAAAGACCTGTGCTATGCCCGTCTTGTCTACGAGGTTAAACAAGGCAACTTGGTTGCCCTTTTGGCTCTTTTTGACCTTGAGGTCTGTTATAACACCGGCGAAGGTGTATGTTCCTCCCTCTGCCTCTTCAAGGACTTCGAGGTTAGATACCTTGTTCTTGAGGAGATTTTCATAGGGGTCAAGGGGGTGAGAGGATACATAAAAGCCAAGCACTTCCTTTTCATACTTAGAGTAGTCCTCTTCCCTTTTTTCTTCCCTTGTGGCAAAAAGACCCTTACCAAGCAGTGCGGAGCTTCCCTCAAGTCTTTGGAGTAGTTCTCCTCTTTTTTCTCTAAAGGAGTCAAAAGCTCCCGCTTTTATGAGTGCCTCAAGGGTCTTTTTGTTTACCTTTTTGCTGTCTACTGTCCTTACAAAGTCTCCGAGAGAAGTCCACGCTCTTTTTCTGCTTTCTACTATTAGTCTTGCGGTATCTTCGCCCACACCCTTTATCCTCGCAAGACCAAACCTTATGGTCTTTTCACCTTCTATCACAAAGTCCACACCGCTCTTGTTTATATCTGGTGGCAATATCCTAAAGTCTTCGTTTTTTGCATCCTTTAAGAGGTTTATAAACTTCTTGTCGTTCTTTTCGGTAGACAGCTTTACGCAGAAAAACTCCTCTGGATAGTGTGCCTTCAGAAAGGCAGTCCAGTAAGAGAGATATCCATAAGCCACCGAGTGAGATTTATTAAAGGAATAGCTGGCAAACTTTTCTATGTCTTCCCATAGCTGAGTTATCTTTCCTTCATCGTATCCCCTTTCCACCGCACCCTTTATGAACTTTTCCTTCATCTGAGCCATTAGGTCTGCCTTCTTCTTGCCTATGGCTTTTCTTAGTGTATCCGCTTCGCCCGGTGTAAACCCTGCGAGTATCTGCGATGCTTTCATTATCTGCTCTTGATAGACCCACACACCATAGGTTTCTTTTAGGACTGGCTCAAGCTCGGGGAAGGGATATTCCACTTTTTCCTTTCCATGCTTTCTGTTTATATAACTATCCACAAGACCACTTTTTAGAGGTCCAGGTCTATAAAGGGCAAGCACCGCCACTATGTCGTCAAAGCTGTCTGGTGCAAGCCTTTTGAGTAGGTTTTTCATGCCACTGCTTTCTAACTGAAAGACTCCCGTAGTGTTTCCTTCTCTCAAAAGCTCAAAGACCGCTGGGTCATCAAGGGGTAGGCTTAGGTAGTTTATATCCACACCGTGCCTTTCTTTGATGAGCTCCCTTACCCTTTGAAGTTCTGTTAGGGTCTTAAGACCCAAAAAGTCCATCTTTATAAGACCAATCTCTTCCAACTTTGCCATATCAAACTGGGTTGCAATAGCACCCTCTTTGTCATAGTAAAGGGGCAGGAGATCCTCAAGGGGCTTGGGTGCTATCACCACACCTGCTGCATGCAAGGAAGTATGCCTTGTAAGACCCTCAAGCCTGAGGGCTATCTCCACAAGGCTTTTTAGCTCTGGGTTTTCTTCGCAGAGCTTTCTTAATTTTCCTGCGTTTTCCTCTATATCTGTTCTGTGCCTTCCGTATTTGTTCAAAAGCTCCTCTATGGGAGTTAAAAACATCTCTTCCAAAGAAAGCCATGTGCCTTGCACATCACCCTGTGGTATAAGTTTGGCTAAGGTGTCTGCGGTCTGATAGGGTATGCCAAGGGCGCGAGCGGTGTCCCTAAGGGTTTGCTTTGCCTTCATTACGTTGTAGGTGATTATCTGTGCCACGTTTTCAGAGCCATACTTGTTTTTCACATACTCTATAACCCTGTCTCTATTTTCCATGCAAAAGTCCACGTCAATATCTGGCATAGAGACCCTCTCGGGGTTTAGAAACCTCTCAAACAAAAGCCCATGCCTTATGGGGTCTACGTCCGTTATGCCTAAGACAAAGGCAAGGAGAGAACCTGCCGCAGAACCTCTACCCGGGCCCACAGGGACACCTTGAGACTTTGCCCAGTTTATAAAGTCCTGGACTATAAGGAAATATCCTTCAAAGCCCATACGAGAGACCACATTAAGCTCAAACTCAAGCCTATCCCAGTATTCTTTACTATCCTTTGCCAGACCTTGTAAAATCCTCTGTCTTAGACCCTTTATGGCAAGCTCTTTGAAAAAATCTCCAAGAGGCACTCCCTCTGTGGGGAAATGTGGCATAAGATATGAACCACCTTCCAAAAGTTGAAAGCTATCTGTGGTCTTTTCTGCCACCTCAAGGGTGTTTAAAAGTGCGGTTTCCCACCCTTCAAACCTTCCACGAAACTTTTCCCAAACCTCTTCAGGACTGGCAAAATGAAGCCCATCGTTGGCACATTTAAAACCATTACCCTGTTGAATCTCTGTAAGGGTCTTTTTCATCTGTATTGCCATGAGCACCTGATGGGCAAGCCTGTCTTCTGGCATAAGGTAGTGTGAGTCATTAGTGGCAATTAGCTTTACTCCAAGTCTTTTAGCTATTTCTATTAGGGTTCTGTTGGCAGTTTCCTGCTCTGGCAAAGAGTTAGATTGAAGCTCAAGGTATAGGTCCTCGCCAAAGAGGTCAAGGAACTTTTTGACCCACTCCTGAGCTTTTTCTCTTTCGCCAATGCTTGCGTAGTATGTGGGAACTCCCTTCAGACATGCGGTTATGGCTATTAGCCCTTCGTGATGTTGACTGAGAAGCTCGTAGTCTATTCTTGGCTTGTAATAAAAGCCTTCCTTATAAGAGAGGGTGGAGAGTTTCATAAGGTTTTTAAGACCCTTGTCATCCTTTGCGATAAGTATAAGGTGGTGGTTGTAGCGGTCTGTTATGTTATCCTCTGAACCCTTACCCTTTCTGTCAAAGCGAGAGCCGGTGGTAAAGTAAGCTTCCATACCTATCAAAGGCTTTATACCCACAGACTTAATGCTTTTGTAAAAGTCCAAAATGCCAAAGAGGTTTCCATGGTCTGTTATGGCAATCGCCTTATATCCCAGTTCCTTTGCCCTCTTTGCCAAGTCCTTTATCTTTATAGCACCATCCAAAAGAGAATACTGTGTATGAAGATGCAAATGGACGAAGTCTCTCATGACCATCTATAGGTTATAAAGCTATATTCCTTCTATTGCAAGCTTTTAAAACCTTGAACTATAAAGCAAGTCCATACCAGCACCAAAACTCAAGAAACTTTGAAATTTTTTAGCCAGTGGGCACTTTGTATCTTTCTTGCGTCAAGAGATCTATGCCCACCTCAAGGTTCTCCAGCCACTGTATAAATCGGTTGACCATGTCTTTACCTTTGAATATCGCCCCATGCTGTGGCACTATCATCTCAATGTCAAGCTGACGCACCATATTTGCCCAGAAATGTAGTATCTTGTTGCTCGCTATATATCTCTTGTGGAAGCCTTCCATATACTTTATGTGCTTATCAAAGTCCTCCACCACAAAGTAGTCCTGACCAAGAGATGCCCCAAGGTCTCCGGAAAAGAGTATTTTAGAGCATGGGTCGTATACCTGAAAGTTGCCCGGAGAATGCATAAAGTGTGCTGGCAGGATGTAAAGCTTGCAGTCTCCACCAAGAGTTAACACCGTTCCACCATCATCTATGGGAAAGACCCTATCTTCAAGCTGAGAGTCCAACCCAAAGTGTGGCAGAAACCTCATCCAGAGTTTGGAAATGTAAGCGACTGCCCTTGTAGTCATAAGCCAGCCGTTTATAGAGGCTACTATGTCTGGGTCTTGGTGGGACAGAAATATATACTTTATCTGGCTTGGCGGTATGTAGAGCGAGAGGTCTGAAAGGAGTTTAGAGAAAACCTTATGACCTCCGGGGTCAAGGAGCATACCTTCGCCCTTATGGATAATAAGCACCTGGTTTGCCTGCACCGCAGAAGCAGGGGTCAGCTCTTCAAAGAAGACCACCTTGTGGTCTGGAGTGTTGAAGATAGCATTTTTCATATTACACCTCCAGTATGATAAGGGGCATAATTTAAATATAGCACGCAAGTAGTGAGATTTAAAGTGTTTTAATTTTAATCCACCTCAAGGTATCCAAAGCCTTGACCTGTCCTTAAACCAAGCCCATATTGGTAGACAAACTTCAACACTTCTGGGTTGTCTGTGTTTATATGAAACCTTCCAAGAAAAGCCCTAATATGCCCTCCATAGTGCTTTATGAATTCTTCCTTGAAGTATTTAAAGCTAAAGGAAAACTCCACTATTCTTGGCTCGTAGCCCTTTATGACCCTAAAGCGTCTAAGTATGTTCTCAAGAAGAGCATCCTCAAAGCCTTCTTCCATAGGAATTAGATATCTTGCCCTCGGGCTGTCTTGTGAAAATCCCGGTTTTTCCACTACCACAGGAGACAGGCTTTTGAAACTACCCTTTGACCAATCCCCCTCCTTTTCTAACTTAATCTCCTTTATAACAAACTCCGCATCTCCTATCTTGTGGATTTTACCCTTCAGAGAAGATAGCCCATTGTAGAGCCTTAGCCCATAAACTGGGTCTCCTGTGGAGATGCGTAGGTTTATAAACTTTACACCACTTATGGTTTCTTCCTCAAAGACCGTATCTTTCCCAAGGTATACCGCAAAGGTGTAAGGTCTTACTGGATTTTCAAGAAACTCCCTAACTCCAAAAATCCTCTTCATCAAGGATATGAGCCTGCGTCTGTAGTCTATGGGTATTTGCTCTCCCCTTTGTCTTTCCATTTTCACCAAAAAACGCATAGAGAAAATTTTAAACTGTCAGAAACTGCAAAGAGTGTCTGTTATCATAATAAGTAGAACAACTAAGGGAGGTCAAAAATGGCTGGATTAACCCTTACGGTAATAACCCACAGAGCAAGCTCTCTCAACTATGGAGAGAGTATAGGTAATGTGTCTGTGCTTAAAAAGATTACCCTTGCGGATAACACACAGCTAACCTATGCCTCTGACAAGGCTCTAAAGTATGAGATAAGAAGGCATGGAAGGGACAGGTTTGACTGGAGGCTGTTGGATGAAAAGCTAAAGGAGTATGTTGCAAAACACACATCTAAGGATACTCTTGATGTGGATAGGTTTGGCGAGGACTTGGTAAAGGACTACGAGGAGTTTGACCTTTTTGGAGGGCTCTTTACAAAGCCTGCTAAGGAAGAGGATGGTAAAAAGAAGTCCCTAAAGCTCTCAAAGGGTGATGCGGTAAAGAGGGTAAGCGTAGTCAAAACCAGCTATATGTTTTCCGTAAGTCCCTTCAAATCCGATATGGACTTTATGAACAACATAGATGCCTACAACAGATACATAAGGCACGTAGAGGATAGAGGCGACCAAGCAATAGTAAACTCCGAACAACACACCTCTCACTACATCTACACCCTTACCGTAGACCTTGACCGTGTGGGTGTGTGGGAAACAGAGGAGGGAAAAATAAAAGAGGTCATAGACTCTCAGGAAAAGGCAAAAAGAGTGGTGGAACTTCTTGAGGTTATAAAGACCCTTAGCAGGCAGATAAGAGGCAGATGGGAAAACCTCTCTCCAGTTTTTGTAGTTGGTGGTGTCTTTAGTGTGAAGAATCCCTTCTTTATGGATGCGGTAAAGGTTGTGGAAAAGGAAGGAAAGCTAATCCTTGATATAAACGCCTTAAGAGATGCCATAGAGCTTGTCCCAGAGAGTGAGGAGGCTTTAGTGGGAGTTGCCTCTGGACACTTTCATAACGAAGAGGATATAAGAACCCAGCTAAGTGCAAAAGGTGTAGCGGAGGTCTTTGAGAGCCTAAAGCAAAAGGTTAAGAGTGTTTACGGAGTGCTCCAAGATGAAAGCCCTAAGGTTTGAGCTATTTACGCCTACAGGCATCTTCAAGACCCCTTTTTCCCTAAAGGGTATAGAGACCTATCCGCTTCCACCCTATTCTACCATAATAGGTCTTTTGTATACCGCCATAGGAAGAAAGTGGCAAGGCGAAGAGTTTCAAATATCCATACAAGGCAGGCACCAAGCCCTTTTTAGAGATTATGTGCGTTTTAGGAAGTATAACAGGAAGGATAAGCTTTTGGAAACCGTTCCCATTGAAGTCCCCATACTTTACCAGCTTGAGCTAATAGTCCACCTATACGGCGAATATGAGCTCATGAGAGAGTTTGAAGAGGGTTTAAAAAACCCACAGACTTATCTTTACCTTTCTGGTGGAGAGTATCCTGCAAAGATACGAAGGATAGATTTTGTAGAGCTTGAGGAGAGAAAGGTGGAAGAACTTAAACTTGAATGGTCCGCCTTTTTACCAAAGGATAGGTATAGGGAGCTTTCCCTATTTCCCTCTGGCATACTCTACCTTTTGCCAGCCTTTTTGAAAAAGGAAAGTAGTTTAAGGGAGCACAATTGGATAGAAGCCTATTATCTTCAAAGTGGAACGGTAATAGAAGAGGGCAAAGTTTTACTTGAGGTGGAAGGAGGGCTTCCAGTATGGCTATAAGGTTTCGGATAGACAACTGGCTTATGGCTTCTTCCGCAGTAGGCTTTGCCAAAGTTTTGAGGCATGCAGATATTGACCCACTACCCTACTTTAGGGAGCGTCTCCTTGAAGTTCCACAGGATTTATGGGAAAGACTGCCAGAGCTATATGCGGAATATATTCTTAGGGATTTTGACCAAGTTGTTATGCGGTCTTACGATCAAGTTTTAAAAAAGAAGGATGCGGAATGGGAGCATGTGAAAAATCCCTATGACCTTGTGGTTCGTTCAAAACTTGGAGGTTTTTACAACAACTCACCCTTGCTTAACTCCTCAAAGTCTTACATAAGAAGGGTTGCGGAAGCTAACAAAAGCCTTATTCAAACTTATGGAAGCGAGCCAAAGGAAGCTTTGAAAAAGCTTTTGCAGGGCTGGGAAAATTACAAAGTAGACATATCAAAGCACATCGAAGATGCAATAAAGGAAGCCTTTGAATCTATACTCTCTGTGGAGACTTCTGATAATTCTCCCATATGTTTTTTCTGCAGAGAAAGACACTCCTATAGAACCTTTGATGCGGTTAACTTCACACCTCTTTCCGCAAGTCCAGATACCTTTCAAAACCTCTTTTATAATGGTGTAAATACCATATTTTTGTGTAAAGAGTGTGAAGTTTTGCTTTACTTTGCCCGTTTTGGTTTTGCGGATATAAAGGGAAGGTATCTCTTTGTGTATCTTCCAGATGATGTAAGTTTCATGATAAGTGTAAACAATGCCTTAGAGGAACGTAAATGGCTATCTGCAGACATAATAAAAGAAAGTCTTGTCGTAGTGGTGAAAAGTGTTGAAAAGGATAAAGCGGTATGGGCTTTGAGGAATATCTACGTTGTGGAAATTCAACCTGTAGATGATGCACAGAGTAATATCTATGTCTTTAGTCTAAGTCCAAGGCAGGCACAAGCCTTACGGGATTACATAGATAAGTATCCAAAGAACCTTAACCTTATCTTTGACCTATTTCTCAAGTATGTGTATTATGGCAAGAGCCTCTACCATATGCTATACAAGATAGTGTCAGGTTATCTTTTTACAGACAGTTATAAAAATATTGAGCTAAGCAGTGATGACGCAAGGCTTGTTAAGTATGGAAGCAACGGTTTATGGGGTAGTCTTTTGTATCTAATAAAATTTCAGGAGGTGTTAAACATGCAAGCAAATAAGGAGAAAGAAATCAAATGGGCTTTTGTGGAGGGTAAGAAGTTAGCACAAAGATACAAAGAAAACCTTGGAGAAGATAAGGCAAAGAAGAAGATAGAAAGCCTCTCTTATCGTTTGCTTGAGGCGGTTAGAAGAAGGGACATAGACCACTTTTCTCAAAACCTAATAAGGGCATACCTTGAAGTGGAAAAGCCTATACCGCCTGTGTTTCTAAGTGCTATAAATGAGGAGGGCTTAGAAAGAATAGCCTACGCTTTTCTCATTGGCTTGAACGGTAAGGAGGGAAGCGGTGAACCTAACGCAGAAACTGAAGATAGCTTGGGCGAAGAGTGATGGCACTTCTATAAGAGAGCATACAGACAAACTCTTGGAAAATCTCAAACTTCTTAGAAGCCTATACGGAGAGGATATAGAAAAAGCCTGTCTTGTAGGTTTGAGGAGCTATCTTTGGAAAGCTCTGGAAATTGCCTGTGAGTATCATGACTATGGAAAACTTCATTGTAAATTCCAAAGGGAAGTGGTAAAAAACCACATATATCCAGACAACAAGAAGGTAGAAAGAGTAAGGCACAATCTTATATCTCCTCTCTTTATGGGAAACATTGAGGACGAGTTTTTGAGGGATATTTCCGCACTTGTGGTAATTCACCACCACGAGGCTGAGGCAGGCAACGATGTGGAAAAAAAGGTTGAAAAGGTTGCCCAAGAAGAGTTTAGTATTTCCATACAGCCTTGGCATAAAAGACTTCTGAGAAGGTCAGAATATGAGGCTTTGGAACACCTTTCGGATAGACATAACAGACCTTTAGAGGAACTAAGGAGCTTTTACATACTTCTCAAAGGTCTTTTATTGCGTATAGACCATGCAAGCAGTAATAAGGATATAGAGAGCCTTGAGGTTGAGCCGATAAGGGATGTGGCAAAGGTCATAAAAGACAAAAAGGGCTTTGAACTAAATGACCTGCAGGAGTTTGTCTTAAAGAACAGAGACAAAGACTTACTCCTTAGTGCACCTACGGGATACGGAAAGACAGAAGCAGGCTTTATATACTTAGAAGGCAAAGGATTTTTTACCATACCAGTTAGAACTTCTGCGAATGCCTTATATCTGAGGGCTAAGGACCTCTTTGGAGAAAAGGCTGGACTTTTACATTCTACCGCCTTAAACTTTCTTATAGAAGAAAACAGAAACCACTTAACTGGGCTTATTGTGGACTACGAATATGCCAGAAACTTTTCAAAGGCATTGCTCGTTTGCACTCCAGACCAGCTATTTCCTTTCGTTTTTGCCTACAAGGGCTTTGAAAAGAGCCTTGCAATCCTTTCCTATTCAAGAGTGGTGGTGGATGAGTTTCAACTTTTTGAGCCTCATACTCTTGGCTTTTTGGTGGAAGGCATAAAACTTGCAAAGAAGGCGGGAGCTAAGGTAATGCTTATGACAGCAACTGTGCCAGAGTTTATCCGAGAAGACTTACCAGATTTTACAGAGAAGGTTTTTGACAACCCAAAGCCTCGCCATAACCTAAAACTCATAAAGGATAGCGTCCTTTCAGAAAACGCCTTGAGGCTAATAAAAGAGAAGTCTCAAGAGTTGCTAATCCACCGTGTGGAGTTGAAACTTTTAGCTCTTTTTCTTGGTTTAGATATTCTTTTATGTTGCTAATCCACCGTGTGGAGTTGAAACTTTTAGCTCTTTTTCTTGGTTTAGATATTCTTTTATGTTGCTAATCCACCGTGTGGAGTTGAAACCTCTTACTTTTTGGGCTTTCTCCTTGTGAGGGCTTGGTTGCTAATCCACCGTGTGGAGTTGAAACTCTTGTATGCCATTGGAGTTCTTTTTCCTGCTTTAGGTGTTGCTAATCCACCGTGTGGAGTTGAAACCCTGGTCCCCGTTATCCCTGCCCCCCATAGTATTTCGTTGCTAATCCACCGTGTGGAGTTGAAACTCTTACGCTCCATTTCTTCCTTCCGCATCCTTTGCGTTGCTAATCCACCGTGTGGAGTTGAAACTTGAAAATACATAGCCCACAAACATCCTCCATAGCTCAGTTGCTAATCCACCGTGTGGAGTTGAAACCCAGCATTGAAAATATGGAGCTTAGGCTATAATTTATTAGCCATGTTCCAGTTTACAGAAGAGCAAATAAAGAGGTATGCAAGGCATATTATCCTGCCAGAGGTTGGTGGTAAGGGGCAGGAGAAACTTCTCAAGTCAAAGGTGCTTGTGATAGGTGCTGGTGGACTTGGGTCTCCTGCCATATACTACCTTGCTGCTGCTGGTGTAGGCACGATTGGCATAGTGGACTTTGACGTGGTGGACTATTCTAACCTTCAAAGGCAGATACTCCACAACACAGAAAGAGTAGGCGTCCCTAAGGTAGAGTCCGCACGCATGACAGTGGAAAAGCTAAACCCAGACGTGAAGGTCATAACCTACAACACTATGATAAATAAGTCTAACATTATGGATATCATAAAGGACTATGATGTGGTGCTTGATGGGACTGATAACTTCCCTACGAGGTTTCTCATTAACGATGCTTGCTACTTTCTTGGAAAGCCTCTTGTCTCCGCAGCGATGCTAAGGTTTGAGGGTCAGATATCTGTTTTTGACTACAGAGACAAGGAAAACTCACCCTGCTATAGATGTTTGTATCCAGAACCACCACCACCGGGGCTTGTGCCTTCTTGCCAAGAGGCAGGAATATTGGGGTCCATAGGTGGTATAATGGGCTGTATTCAGGCAACAGAAGCCATAAAGGTTTTGCTTGGTATAGGTGAGCCTCTTGTGGGTAAACTTCTTATAATGGATGCCTTGTCTATGGACTTCAGAAAGGTAAAGCTCCGCAAGGACCCACAATGCCCTCTCTGTGGCAAAGAGCCAAAGATAAAGGAACTGATAGAATACGAGCAAGTCTGCGAGGCGAGGTTTTAGTCAGATTTTATGGGTAAGACCAGTTATGTTATATTGATTAAACATGAGGGATTTGGTAAGTGCCTTAGGTTTTGTCTTTGAGGGAGCCTTTAAGGTGGGCTTTCTTGAAAGTGTAGCTCCAGAGCTTGTGGAGGGCTTTAAGAGGGGGCTTTTTGAAAAGCTAAGGCAGGAGCTCAGACAGGAGCTGGTCTCAGAGCTTGAGGGCTCTCCAGAGGGTTGGAGAGGTATAGGAACACATATAGACGAGTCTGTGGCAGAGGAGAAGTATGCAAAGCTGGCATACCTTTTTGGATACTACTCTGGAAGGCTTTATGGAGGGGATAAGGAAGGTGCCCAGTTGGAGAAGTATCAGATGGGTGAGGAATCTGGGCACATAGTTTGGCAAAACGCAGACCTTCTCTTTCTCAAGGACAGGCGACTTCATGTAGTGGACTTTAAGCTGGCGGGCTTTGCCTCTTGGATAAAGAGGGTCTTTGAGGTGGGGAAATATAACAAGGAGCAAGAGCTACCATACATTCCGGTTGTAAACTATGGTGTGCCAGTGAACCTTTCCGTGGGTGAGCTTGACTTCGTAGAGTTTGTAAAGTCCTTTGTGCAACAGCAGGACAAACTGCAAAGCCTTGGTCAAGTCTTTGTGGAGCTAAAGGGCTTTGCTCAGCTTCTGTGCTATGCGACAGACTATCTCATAGAAAGGAGCTTTGGCAATCTTAAGGAAGTGGTGCTTGAGCTTCTATATCCAGCCTCTGAATCCCTAAGAGTTAGGTTCTACCTGAGAGGAAAGGAGGATGAACTTGAAGACCTAAGAGAGGTAGTAAGGGAAATATACAAAAGCCTCAAGGAAAAGGAAGACCCATACCAGATGCTGGACAAGGACTTTGAGAAGGTAGCGGGTAAGAGGGAAAGAGCCATAAGAAAGCTCCAGTCTAAAATAGAAGAGCTTGAAAAGGAAGTGCAAAACCGTCAGAGGGAGATAAGGGAAATAAAGCCAGACCCCATAGACCTCTGCAGGCAGGATGTTAGTCTAAGGTTGAAAGAGTTTTTCAAAAAGCAAGAAGATTGTAAAGCCATATGCCTCCTCCATTCGGCGGGTAGTGGCAAAACCTCCAACATAAGAAACCACATCCTCGCTATGGAAGGAAAACACATGGTCATATACGTGGCAACCAGACTAAGGCTTATAGAAAAGGAGATGGAAGAGCTCCAAAAAAGGCTCAAAGAGAAGAATAGGCAGGATGTTAAGCTCATTAGGGAGAAGAGGCAGACAAGCCAGCAGAAATTTCTCAGACACTCTGGTAATGGCTTTGAGGATACACAGGGACAGGATGGTATCATAAAGAGAACCGTAAAAAGCATAGCGGACTCCATAAGCGAGCGTAAATACAACCAAATATGGGCTTTCATCACCCAGCAGGCTCATACAGACACATACTGGGGTGACACCCTAAGATACCTCTCTGACCCGAGGATACTTAACCGCAATATCTTGAAACAGTGGCAAGTGCATATAATCCTTGATGAGTTCTTAGGGTATAGAAATGGTCTATATGCAATAAATGGCATGCTAGACCTTCTTCAGAAGATAAAGAAGTCAGGTGGCAGGGCAAACCTCTACATTCTTGATGCCAACGGCTACTCACCCTATCTTCTTGATAGGCTACTGAGAGAGTTTGAAGACCACGGTGTTGTGCCAGATTGTATGATACTCTGCCCCTTTAAGGATAGCCTTTACACAGAAAGGTATGACGTTCCTGTGGAGATGCATGCAAAGCACGGCTATCCCAGTGGACAGCTTTTCCTACATAGGAAGTTTTTCCTATGGGTTGACAAAAAGGAAGATTTGGCACAGGCGGTAGGAAAGTATATAAGGGAGACCCTTGACAAGGAAAGCACAGGCTTTGCCTTTGTTCAAGATAAAGACCTTATAGTGGATCTGTCGCACTACCTTGAGAAGGAGGGGCTTTCAAGCCTTGTGGCAACCGCCAGCTCAAGACAGAGCCAAAAGGCAATAAACGAAGGCTCTCAGGATGTTATACTGGGCACATCCTCTGTGTCCAGAGGGCTTGATTTTAGTAGACCCCACAAACCTGTAAACCACATCTATGTTCTGGTGGTAGACTGGGGCATAGAGCAAAACTTGGTGGAAATCCTACAAGCCATATCAAGGGCAAGGGGCGACGAGAACACAGAAAATAAACCAAAACATCTGCACCTTATGTATGTCGTGCCACAGGAGAAGGACTATGTAATTGACAACCTCGAATCCCTTGTGGAGTTCAAAGACAGGGAGCTAATACGGCTCATATATAGAGGCGAGCAGATATATCAAAGGCTTGTCCTTGACCAAGTGGTGGGTAGGGTAGCGGAGCAATTTCTTAGGGCACCAGAGGGAGCAGTGTTGGTGCCAGTGCCAGCTCAACACAAAAGCGTATACAGAGCCAACAAGGTTTCAGAGATGGAAAGCGTCAAAACCTTTCTTGAGGATGTATACCTAATGGAGTACAAGAGAGACCCAGAAAAAGCCAAGAAGATTCTTGAGTTTCTTAAGGTGCTATCCTCGGCGGTATACTTCTCCACTAACGACGTGCCAAGGGATTTTGACAGTTCCAAACACAAATACTACCATCCATACTTAGTCATAGAAGGCAAGGTAAGGGTCAAGTTTGACAACGAGAAGAGAAAGATCCTAATGGCAAAGCTGAAAGAGTTGGAAGAGACACTCAAAAGGCACAACGAAGAAAAATGGGGGGATGTTAAAAAATTTGTGGAAAACACCGACAGCCTTAGGGAATACGATGCTACCTTCTTACTGCCTGTCTATTCTATAGTCTTTGTTAAACATGTGCTAAGGGAGGGTGAAGACAGTCTTTTCAACTTTAGGGTGGGCAAGCGAGTAGGAAGAGGGGGTGCGGTTGTTCTGGGTGGAGGGCTTAATATTATTACAAGGTGTCTCGTGAGCGATACCTCACCCAGGGAGTATGCAGTCATACCCCTTGGGGAAGACTATCCATACTTGGAGGTCTTGAGTGGTAGGTTTGCCAAGTTTCCAATAGAGTTTTTACAAAAGCTAATGGAGGGAAAGGATGCAGAATTTTATAGCCAGGGAGTGGGAAGAGCGGTTTGACAACTTTGCAAAGGCAGAGCCAGTAGGAGGTGAGAATTTTATATGTGCAGGCGTTTTCTACAACAAATATGAACCCTATCTCCGAAGTATGGCAAACATGATGCACCAGTTTATAAATAAAAAAGCGAAGTATGAGGAGTTTGAATCTTTTCTCAGAAAGAAGGAACATATGGTTTCTGGCACAGCCATCTACAGCAGGTCTGTGGTAAACCGCTGGAGGAAACCCTTCAGACTTCTAAGGGATATGCAGAAGGGGCTTAGTTTCTACAGGCACAGCGATACAAAGAGGGTTTATATACAAGAGCTAAGGACAGCAAATCCCTCAGACATAGAAAAGAGGAGTGGAGTGGTCTTTCTCAGGGTAAGAGGCTACGAGGATGTGGAGCTAAGCAGAGATGTAGAGTGGAGCATGAGAAAGGACCTCATGTATGCATGGATGGAGTTAAGCTCCTCAGAAGAGGTTAAGCAATACCTTATAGAGGTAGAGAACACCATAAGGCTCTTGGAGGAGTTCTATGTTGAGCCATGGAGTGTCTATGCCTTTAGGAGGCTCTTTTTCTACCTTCTCCCCCTACACTTTGACCACTTTGGCAACTCTAAGATAGTTTCAAGGGCAAGCCTCTTTGAGAGGGATGAAAAGACAAGGCTGGGGCTATGGGAGGAGATAGAGGAAAAACTAAAAGAGGAAAAGCTCTACGATGACCTTTCGGACTATATGCATGAAGCGGGCAAGAGCTTAGAAGATATAGAGAAGCTTTTGGAGAGGGCTCTTAGCCCCCAAACTCTAAAGGTTCTAAGGCAGGATTGGAAGGTTTTCTTAAAAAGGGTTTCAATGGGAGAAAGTAACAAGCTGGTTGCCCAAGTGCTAATCAAGGAGGACACCCCCAACCCTACATGGGTGAGCTTTGGAAAGTATCTTATTTCAGAGAAAAACTTAGAGATATACCTGTTTTACGAGCCTGGGATGGAGGAATATATACCCCTTCTGGAGAAGGAGTTGAAAAACTTCGCATATGCACCCGGGGTTAGTGTGAAGATAACGGGTAAGTATAAGCTGGATGGACTCTTTGGTGGTCAAGATTTTCTACAGCTTATCAAGGGCGTTGACCAAAAGGGCAGGAGCGTAAGGCACAGAGAGTCAGTGAGTATACTGTATGCCCTTTCTCACTTCTGTGCGAGGCTTGCCAGCCTCCAAAAGCAGATAGAGATGGATGGAAACAGTCTAAAGGGTATTCTCATACTCTTGAACACGGAGCTGGAAGAGGGGGACATGTATAAATTTTGGAATGCGGTTGGTTTTATATACGACTACTATGGTCTTCCTGTGCAAACTATAACCAAAAGGTCTCTGAAAAGACTAAAGGAGCTAAGGTTCAGGGACAAACAGACCATAAAGAAAAATATGCTCATAAGCCTCTACAAGGATGCCAAAGTTTTGCAGTTTGAGTTTGATGGTTTTAGCCTGCCAGAGAGTGCCATTATATATGCTTTGATGGAGAAGCCTTCTTCTGCCTTTTTCTACACACAGGGGGAGATGACCTCTGGTCTAAGGCACGGACTTTACGAGGTTTACAAGATACAGATAAGGGGAAAGTCCGCCACTGTGGAGGTGGAAAACAAGTTTCTCCTTATGGGTGGCGGGTTCAACGAAGATGCCCAAGAGATAGAAAAGTTCGTAAAAGAAGAACTTGAGAAGGAACATGTAAGGTTTTGCTTTATAAGTGCCTTGAGAGATTCCTACCTGAAGGAACTCTATGACAGGCTTGCCAGCCATGCGGATCACGAAAGAAAGCTCCTAAGCGTCCGGTATAAGGAGCTAAAGACCGCCTATCTTTCAAAGAAGGAGGAAGAGAGCTGTCTCATCATATATACACAGGAATTCAGAAAACTGGTGGAGAGGTTAGGGGTGTCCCTTCAGGAGGATGCGGCGGTGATAGGCATAAAACCCTCAAAACCACAGGGTGAGGATGATTTTTATCACCCTGCCTTCCAGCTTTTCTTTACGGAGAAAATAGGATGGGACAGGGAGGATGTATACTCAGAACGCAAAAATCTTTTCCTCTTTACCCTAATAGCCCTGTCCATGTTTGAAAGCGAAGCGGCGCAAGTAGCCTACGCAAAGCTGGACCTATGGTCTAAGGACAGAAACATATACCTGAAGATAAACAGAGAGGATGAAGTTCATACTCAAAGGACCTATACTTTCCCCCTCAGTCCATTGCTCTACGAACTGCTTGAGTTTATGAAACATCTTCCTGGGGATGCTAAAATATTATAGTCATGGATCCCATAAGCATAGAGGACTTTCTCAAATTAGACATAAGGCTTGCGAAGGTGCTTTCCGCAGAGAGGGTAGAAGGTTCAGAAAAACTTTTAAAGTTGAGGGTTTCTCTTGGAGAAGAAGAAAGGACCCTTATGGCTGGTATAGCAAAGCATTATAGTCCAGAAGAGCTGGTGGGTAAGAAGGTGCTAATGCTGGCAAACCTAAAGCCGAGGAAGATATTCGGTGTGGAGTCTCAGGGTATGGTACTGGCACTATCTGACGGAGAAAACCTATCTGTCATTGTTCCAGATAGAGATATAAAAGAGGGTGCAAAAGCAAGTTAAAGTATGAGGTTCATAGAGCCTATAAGAGGGCTTGAGCTTGAGTTTGCCATTATACCTTCTGAAAAGATATTGATACCCTCTATTCAACGTGAGCTTTCGGATATGCACATAAAGAGACTTATGGAATCCATGGAAAAGGTGGGTTTTGTAGAACCCATATCTGTAGTTCCTACAGAAGATGGCTATTATGAGGTTATAAACGGACAACATAGGGTTGAGGCTGGTAGACAGCTTGGTATTAAGGAGTTTCCAGCCATAATATTGCCACCCTCTGCCAAGGACTACATAATAGCCCTAAATATAGAAAAAGTTCCTTCCTTAAAGGACAAAGCCCATCAGGCTTATGAGATATTCATTTCTTATCTCCAAAGGGACCCAAAGCTTCCCGAATACCGTTTAGAAAAGTTCATAGAGGATGCTTATATAATTACTGTAGGCTTTGTAGTAGACAAATACGGAGACAAGAAATTCCCCGGCTACGCCTTTGAAAAAGTTCTCAAGAAGGTGGATGCCTTTTTGGAAAAGCCTTTGAGCGAAGCGGAAAAGGAAAGGGAAGAAAGAGCTAAGATCCTTCTCAAAGCAAAAGAGGTTCTAAACAAAAGATACGAAGAGCTTGGATTAAAAAACGCACTTCAAAAAGAGGCTATAGTCTCAAAAGCTTTTCAGAGTGTTTATGGAAAGTATGTGAGAATGTTAAGTGAAGACTTTTACCAGGTTTTTGAAAAACTCATCCCTGCAATAGAAAGCGTTAGCTTTGAAGAGGGGGAGCTTGAGGAGTTTTAGTTTGGTGGAGGCGGCGGGAATCGAACCCGCGTCCGAGAACCTTCAGAACCCAGAGCCTCTACAGGCTTAGCCAGTGTTTTACTCTGACCTCTTGGGCGTCCACTGGCAAACTCCCAAGAGGCGAGCAGGGAAGTTTTTCGGCTCAGGTCAGCCCTGCACCAACCCGTGCCTACACCCCTGTCTCTAAGCCCTGTCAACCACCCAGGGGCACAGCGGTTGCAGAGCCACTGCCTTCAGTTAGGCAGCGAGAGCGAGTTCCCTTTCGGGAAGTGTTTGGGTTGGCTCTTAAGGTTGCCACCCTGCCTGCAACCCTGTCCTACGGTTCCCGTCGAACCCATTCGCCCCCTAAGGGAACTATGTAAAATATAAATACACATGCCAAAGCTGTCAAGATTAAAGGAGATAAAGAAAAAGCTCAGACTAAAAAAGAAGAAAGAAAAGCAGTTGATAGACTTCTATCAGAGCAGGTTAATAGAATCTCTAAAGGAGCTAAGAATACCCCTTCTTTTGCTCCATTTTTCCCTTAGCATAGGCACACTGGGATATATGGTGCTATCTGATGGCAACTTTATAGACTCCATATATATGACCGTTATAACCATAGGAACTATAGGCTTTGGAGAAATAGCCAAGGGGACAGACACTCCAGCAGGCAGAATATTCACCACCTTTCTTGCCCTAATGGGTATAGGCGTATTTACTACATCAGTGACGGTAATTGTCAGGCTTTTTCTTGTGGGTGATGTCCTAAACCTAATAAAATACATAAGGATGCTCACAGATATTGAAAAGTTAAAAGACCACGCCATAGTGTGTGGATATAACAAAACATCTGCATGGCTTGCGGAGGCTCTGCGTAAAAGGAAAATTGATTTTGTGGTTATAGATGCAAGGGAAGAAGCCCTAAAGTATCTACAGCTACACAACATAAGGTATTTCATAGCAGAAGAGCCTTTTAAAAAGACCGCTCTTAACTCTGCAGGGATACATAGGGCAAAGTATCTTATTGCCAACATGGAGGATGAGGCAAAAAACATAGCGGTTATTGCCACTGCACGACTTCTTGTTCCAGACAGGGAAAGGCTTTTTATATACTCCACTGCACCCACCGACGGCACAGCCCAGAAGTTGGAAGAGCTTGGTGCCAACAAGGTTATAGTTCCAGACAAGCTAATAGCCAATAGGATATTCTCTTATATGCTACACGAGGCGGGAGGTTATGTTTCCGACCTCTTTGACAGGATAGCTTACGGTGAGGAGGCAGACCTTGAGATAGTGGAACTCTTCGTCCAAAGTGGTAGCTCTCTTGTGGGTAAAAAACTTAAAGAGATAGACCTAAGGAGGGTCTATGGCGTTACCGTTATAGGCATAAGAAGGTCTGATGGAAGCCTTGACCTTACAGTGTCAGGAGACA
>JAXSNY010000003.1:0-30205 GCA_037925365.1 Aquificaceae bacterium | reverse complement strand
CTATGTTTATGGCATTACGGAAGAATATCCTTGCAAAGGATTTGGCTATAACCACAGGCACTCCAGCATACTTTATGGCTATGGGTGCATGCTCCCTTGAGGAGCCAGAGCCAAAGTTTCTACCCGCCACTATTATATCCCCTTCTTTGTGCTCCTCTGCAAATTCTGGATGCTCCGAGTCCTCCATTACATGCTGGGCAAGTTCGTAAGGGTCAGAGGTGTTTAGGTATCTGGCAGGTATTATCTGGTCTGTGTCCACATTGTCTCCAAACTTCCACACTCTACCTCTTATAACCATGTCGTTTATTATAAACCCTTTTTATACGTCGGGTGCGAAATTAAGACCATAGGTAAGCCCTCCTAAAAAAGCTGTAGCCAATAGCATAAGCATACAAGTAGCTAAGCAAAGTTATACCTTTACGCCACCCACTTACAAAATTCAAACACTTAACCGTACCTACTACCCCCTCCACTACCTGCCTCAATGCCTTGTCCTTCTTTGCATTGCATATCAACACACCATCTACCCCACGATAACCCCTATCACCGTAAACCTCACTACTACTTACCAGATAGGGAGTGTTTCATCCATTGTGTAAAAATAAAGTAAGGAGGTGTTAACATGAAACAGCCAAGCAAGGATAAAGAAGAACAATACCGCAGGGAGTTCAGTTAGCTACCCAAAGACCTCATGCCTCAAGCCATTGTAAGGTGTTAGGAGTTGAATGGGCAAGAGGATATAGTCTCAGCTAATAATTCTTTTTGAGGGTATGTTATAAAGTATGGCAGAATTTACACAAATTTTGAAACAGTCCCCACCAGTCTCATCGCATAAAACCATCAGAAGCACTCCATAGTATAACTCCTCCCACTTTACCCTCCCCTTGTAATGTTGACTGTATATATTCCTCTTTCTCTTTGCCCAGAATACCCCGCCTGCAAATCGCTTTATCCTCTGTGTCCTCGCCCTGTTCACATTAGCAACAGGCAGTATTGTCCCATCCACTATAAGTCTTAGTTTCTTACCAGAAAGGGTTTTTAACAATATAATCATAATCGTTTTCCACAAAAGAAAGTCCCTAAGAAGGGCTAATAAGTAGTCTTGCCAAAGTTAGGACTGGGGTGTTAGTAATGTAGGACACGAATTGGGCTTTCTTCCTCTTTTTGGCTTAGTGTAAAATGCCTCATAGAAGGTCTGCATTTGAGAGAGTATGTTGTGGTAGAATATCCTCTGCATTTTTTACCTCCCTTTAGAGAGTTGTGGGTAGGATATTATACCCACCCCTCTCCTAATGCTTTTTCATAAACAGAGGCTACGCCATTTGAATTTTGCACCCGACGTAAGTCTACTTATATATTTTAAGTATGGAGGTAAAGGCTTTTTACTGGAAGGGTGATGCTCTTGAACTGTTGGACCAGAGAGAGCTTCCTGAAAAGGAAGTATGGCTCAGGCTAAAAGATTACAGAGAGGTTGCTCAAGCTATAAGGGACATGGCTGTAAGGGGAGCGCCTGCCATTGGATGCGTAGCCGCTTACGGATTTGTCCTTGGTGTTAGGTCCAAAGAAGACCCTGAAAGGGTCTATGAAACCCTCAAAAATACAAGGCCAACCGCATACAACCTTTTCTGGGCTCTTGATAGAATGAAAAAGGTTTTTGAAGAGGGAAAGGACATAGAGGTCGAGGCAAAAGCCATAGAAGAGGAAGATTACCAAGCTAATAAAAGAATGGGAGAAATAGGTCAGTCTCTCATTCCACACGGAGCGAGAGTGTTAACCCACTGCAACACGGGTGCTCTGGCAACCGCCGGCTGGGGTACAGCCCTTGGTGTTATTAGGTCAGCCCACTATATGGGGAAGAATATCTTCGTGTGGGTGGACGAGACAAGACCATATCTTCAGGGCTCAAGACTGACCGCATGGGAGCTTCTTAGGGAGAATATACCCCATAGCATTATCACAGACTCAACTGCTGGCTTTCTTATGAAAAGGGGCATGGTGGACTGTGTCATAGTGGGTGCGGACAGGATAACTAAGGATTATTACGTGGCAAACAAGATAGGAACATACGCCCTTTCGGTGCTTGCAAAAGCTCATGGAATACCCTTTTATGTGGTAGCACCCAAGTCCACCTTTGACCAAAGTTATACTACTGGAGATAGCATAGTCATAGAAGAAAGAAGCGAGATGGAAGTGAAGTTTATAAAGGGTATTCCTGTAGCTCCTGAAAATTCGCCTGCCCTTCACCTTGCCTTTGACATAACTCCACCAGAGAACATAACCGCCATAATAACTGAGGAAGGTATAATAAAACTATGACACTGACAGACATACTCAAGGAACTGGAAAGGGAAAGGTATTGTGAAGTGATTACATCGTGGAAGGAAATACCCATAAGGGTAAAGCTTCCAGTTAGGTGGGTATCACATCAGGAAAGGTTTGTGAGCTTAGATTTTAAGGAATGTAAGTTTAGGCAGGTTTTTTCAGACACTGTTCCAGTTTACATAAAGGTCAGAGAGCTTTTTCTTATATGCAAGGTTTTTAGCAATATCAGAGATGAGCTGGTTCTTGAAGTTGATGTGCCAGTGCCAGCCCCACCGGTGGTGCTTAGAGAGTTCATAAGAGTTGAGCCTGCAGAAAATGAACCTGTTTACGCATCCTTCTGCGTTGAAGATAACTGTGTAGTAAGAGTAAAGGTCGCTGACATAGGCGAGTCTGGGGTTAGCGTCTTGCTCAGCAAAGAGGATACAAAAAGGCTGATAGATATTCTATCGCAGATAGCGACGGACGTATCTAAAATACATACTCCTTTTGAGATTGAGATAGAGCTTCCTAAGGAAGGAAGGGTAAGGGCAAGGGGAGAGCTAAAAAACATAATAAGCCAAGAAGGAGATTTGTATGTGAGGCTCGGCTTTAAAATTAACCTTAAAGAAGACCAGACCAAGATGATAAGGCAATACATAATACGAAGGCAGAGGGAGATACTGGAATACTTAAAATCAATATGATACCAACTTTCAGCCTCTCTTTAAGATATTTGCTTTCCAGCAGAGGGTCAACATTGCTTGTTTCTCTAATAGCCTTCTTTGGGGTTGTTTTGAGCGTAAGTGCCCTTCTCCTTACTATGGGTGTTTTTGCTGGCTTTCAGTATGCTCTAAGAGAAAAAATACTCTCCGCATCACCACACATAGTAGTCAGTCTCCTAAGCCACGAAGAGGGGAAGGATCACGCTACTATCATAAGCAAGGTGGCTGGGGTAAAAAGGGTCTATTCTCTCATACTTTACAATGGTTTCATATCTCAAGGAGGGAGGCTAACTAGCGTTAGCGTAAAAGCCCTTGAGCCAAAGGAGGCTTATCAAATATACGGGTTAAGCCTAAAAGATGGTATTCTTGTAGGTAGGGGGCTTGCGGACATACTCGGGCTCAATGTGGGGGATGAGGTGATGTTGGTCTCTCCCATGGGAACACGTACCCCCTTTGGTATAATCCCAAGAGCCAGAACCTTCAAAGTGGAAGGTATATTCCAAAAGGGAGTATTTGACCAAGACTACGCCACAGTAGTTATGGACACAAGGGTTGCCATAGACTTCTTCGGGAATAGCTACCAGCTCTTTGGGTATGAGGTATATCTTAGAGATCCCTACAAAGCTCAGCAGGTAAAGGAAGAAATAGAAAAAAAACTCGGGTACATAGCAATTGTGCGTTCGTGGATAGACCTTAACAAGCCTCTTTTTAATGCCCTACAACTTGAGAAGGTAGGTATATTCTTTGTCCTTATGCTCATGATAGTGATAGCGTCTTTTAACATAACAAGCCTCCTTTTTATGAAGGTTAAGGAAAAAGTAAAAGACATAGCGGTTTTAAGAACATTTGGTCTAAAGAGAAAACAGGTGGTCTTTATATTCCTTCTTCAGGGTCTTATGCTGGGTATCTCTGGAGCTTTTGTAGGCTTCTTACTCTCACTTGTGGGAGGCTACCTTATAAACGAATACAGACTTATTAGAGTGCCAGCGGATGTGTATCTGATGGAACATGTGCCCGTTCATTTTGAGCTTACTGACCTTATCTTCACCCTTTTGGGTGCGGTGCTTCTTTCTCTTTTGGCAAGCCTTCTCCCCGCCTACAGAGCTGGAAGGGAAAGTATAGTAAAGGTTCTGAGGAATGAATAGCATAATACAGATAAAAAACCTTTGGAAGGTTTATCCGAACAAAGTGAAAGCCCTTAGGAATGTGAGTCTTGAGGTATTTGAAGGGGAGGTAATTGGTCTTATGGGACCCTCTGGCTCAGGCAAAAGCACCCTGCTCCATATAACCGCTGGGCTTGAAAAACCCACAGAGGGAGAGGTCTACATTATGAACCATAGCATACACCTTATGGATGAAGACCAGCTTGCCTCCTTCAGACAGAAGCACTTAGGTTTTGTCTTCCAGTTTTACTACCTTTTGGAGGACTTTAACGTGTTAGAAAACCTAACCCTCATAGGGCAGTTGGCTGGCGTTGAAAGACCACGGGAGAAAGCATTGCAAATACTTGAATATCTAAGGCTCTCTCACAGGCTAAAGCACAGACCAAGCCAACTCTCAGGGGGTGAACAGCAAAGGGTTGCGATTGGAAGGGCTCTAATGCTTGACCCAAAGATTCTGCTTGCGGACGAGCCTACGGGCAACCTTGATCTTGCAGAAGGGAGGAGGATCTTTGAGCTTTTCATCAAACTTAGAGAAGAGAGGGGGCTTACGCTCCTTGTGGCAACACACAACGAGGAACTAAAGCCCTACTTTGACAGAATTTACAGGCTAAAAGATGGAGAACTTGTATAATATTAGTCATGTATTACCTGCTTCTTACAGTCTTTATCATAATTGCCCTTTTGCTCATCGTGGTGGTACTTATGCAAAGAAGCAGAGGGGATGTGGGCACTGCTTTTGGTGGAATGGGACAGGGCGTTTTTGGACCTGGTGGCGTGGATACGATCCTTACGAAGATAACTTACTGGCTTGGCTTTTCACTGATGGCGATAGCCATCCTTCTTGCCCTCACCCATCCTTCAAAGAAGAGCTCACTTATAAGAGATGAGGGTGCGAGACCTCCTATCCAGACCCAGCAGGGCACCCCTCAGGGACAGACAGCTCCTCTTGGCACACCTTCTGAAGGCAAGCCATAAGGAGCTTTACTTCATGCAAGACCTTGAAGTTCCTCCACAGGTAGAGGAGGGGTTCTTTAAAGACCTCAGAAGGCTTGAGGAAGGATATCCCATTCAGTATATTTTGGGAGAGTGGGACTTCTATGGAAGGACTTTTTTTGTGAAAGAGGGTGTCCTTATCCCAAGACCGGAGACGGAAATCCTTGTGGAAGAAGTCCTCAAAAGACTTCCCAAAAGTAAGCCAATGCTTGGTCTTGAGTTGGGTGTGGGAACGGGGTGCATAAGTATAAGCCTGTTATGCGAGCGGTCTATGCTCCATATGATTGGGGGAGATATAAACTTGAATGCACTAAGGCTTTCAAAGAGAAATGCCCTTAGACATGGGGTTTCAGATAGACTTCTCCTTTTTGCAGGAGACCTTTTCAAACCACTAAAACCCTATCCCTTTGACCTGATAGTCTCAAACCCACCTTATATCCCAAAAGGCTATTGGGAGAGACTTCCAAAGGGAGTAAGACTTGAGGGCTATACTTCCCTCATAGGTGGAGAAAAGGGTTGGGAATTCTATGAAAGAATATCAGAGGCGGTCGGATACTATCTTAAACCTGAGGGGCTTATAGCTCTTGAGATAGGTCATGACCAGGGAGAGGCGGTCAGAAGACTCTTCGAAGAAAAGGGGTTTATGGTAGATATATTAAAAGATTACTCAGGACAGGAAAGGGTAATGTTAGGATGGAAATCTTAGGTTTCCTTCTTGGTGTCTTTTTCTTTGTCCTGTTTGAAGCATTTTTTGCAGGGTCTGAAATAGCCCTTGTGAGTGTGGATAAGGGAAGGGTTATGAACCTATACAGAAGGACAAAGCAGGAATTTCTGAGGGATTTTTATGAAAACCCAGAAGAATACATAACTCTTACCATGCTCGGCTACACGGTCAGCATAGTTTTTGCTTCTACCTTTTACACCTTGGCGGTTATAAAACTATCTGACTATCTGACCTTTATAAGGGGCTTTGAGGTGATTTTTTCCGCAAGCCTTGTGGTCTTTACACTGCTCCTTGGGGAACTGCTTCCTAAAAGCCTGTTTCAAAAACATGCGGAGAGGCTAATCCTGCCATCCCTTTGGGTTCTAAGCAAGTTAAAAACCTTCACGAAGCCCCTTCTAAGCCTGTCGAAAGCGGTAAGCAGGCTTATCACCAAGACACTCAAGGAAAAATATCAGGAAAGACTACACAGGGAAGACCTTATAAGGCTCTTGGAAGGGACCGCAGTCAGAGAGGAGAGCCTGCGCATAGCCCTTCGTAGCATAACCATGAGAGACCTCTTTGCCACAGAAGAGATAAGACCCATAAAGGAGGTGGTCATGGTGGAGGAAAACGTTGGCACTGAGCAGGTTATGGAGCTGATGAAAGAAAGCCAATATAGGAGACTTCCCGTTTACAGAAGAAGGGTTGACCAGATAGTAGGTTATGTGGACCTTTTTGACCTAGTGCAAAACAGGCATGCAAGGCTCATAAGGGAGCTTATAAGACCCGTCCATTACTTTTCAGAGTTTACAACTCTTGACAAAGTCTTTGAGTTTTTCAAAAGGAGTAAAGAGCAGATGGGTGTGGTGGTAGACGAGAGAGGGAACATTCTGGGCATAATCACATGGGATGACCTTCAGAGCTACCTTATAGGGGGTCTCTCTGAGGGCAAAGTTGAAGAAGAAGAGGACATAGTGGAGATAGAGAAGGACATATGGATAGCGGACGGTAGTGTAGAAAAGGAAATGGTGGAGAGACTTCTAAACGTAAAACTTCCAGAGGGTCCCTACACAACCCTCGGCGGTTTTCTATCCTTCAATCTAAGGGGGATTCCTGAGAAGGGGCAGGTGGTAGAATACGAGGGATACCGCTTTAAGGTGCTCCAACAGGACGAGCGAAGGATAATAAAGGTAAGGATAGAAGGACATGTATCAGAATAGACCCCTAAGGGAGCTTCCAGAGGACCTAAAGCCGAGGGAGAAGATGCTTAGGATGGGGGCGGAGAGCCTCACAGAAGAAGAACTGCTTGCCCTCATCCTTGGCTCTGGCACCAAAGATATGGATGTTTTGAGCCTCTCAAGGGAGATAGTAAGCCTAGGCTGGCAAAGGCTCAGCAAAATGTCTCCGGAAGAGGTTGCAAAGAGCTTTAAAGGTATAGGGGAGGCAAAGGCTTGCCAGATAAAGGCAATAATAGAGCTTGCCAAAAGGATAAACGACCCCTATGAGGGCATTTTCATAAACAACCCAGAGGACGCATACAGGTTTTTGAAAAACATGGTGGACGAAAGGAGGGAACATCTTATTGCCCTATACCTTGCACCCACCAACAAGCTCATAGCCCATGAGATAATAGCCATAGGAAGAATGAACGCCTTGCACGCAGAGCCAAAGGAAGTGCTATACCATGCCATACACACCGCCTGCTATTCTATACTCATAGCCCACAACCACCCTAAGGGCGAGCTAAGACCCTCACGGCAGGATGTGGAGTTCACTCACAGGCTAAGGGAGGCTTGTCAGCTTATGGGCTTTGAACTCCTTGACCACCTTATAATAAACAAGAAGGGCTACATCTCTCTTAGAAGGGAGGGTTATATGTGATAGGGTTTTTACAAAGGCTTGGACTATCTTCAGAAAGATGTCTCCACTGTGGCAAGCCCTTTATAGGCAATTCTCAGGGGCTTGTGTGCCATGTGTGCCTTGGTTCCATAAGTTCCTACCATCCCATGGATTACTCAGAGAGGATTGAATACGTGTTTTCCTACAGGATCTTTGGTTTGTATGAGGGTCCTCTCAGAAAGGTCATCCATAGTATAAAGTTTAGAAACTCTAAAACCCTTGCCATTTCCTTGGGGCATATCATAAGAGGGCATCTGTGGGAATACATACAGGAGCTTGAGCCAGACCTTATAACCTTCCCTCCATTGAACCTCAGGAGGCTGTGGAGTAGGGGTTTTAACCATATGGAGTATATACTCAAGGGGGCGGGCGTGCCATATATGGAGGTATTCAAAAGAATAGACTTCAGTCCTCCGCTCGCCAGGCTTGAGGCAGAAGGAAGGGAAAAGGCGGTCTTGGGCTATAGACTAAGGGAGGAGTTTGTGGACTTCCTTGAGGGTAAGAGGGTTCTTGTGGTGGATGACCTTCTTACCACTGGCTCCACCATAAGAAGGCTTGCATACCTGCTCATGTCCGTAGGAGCGGGCGAAGTGCACGCTTACTTTGTAGCAAAGGCTTAGAGTAAGTTTTGTATGTTTTTTATAAACTCCTCAAGAATCCTTGTGTAGAGATTTTTTGTCCTCTCAAACACTTTCTTACTTTCTTCTTCACTGTATATATGAGATGTAAGGTCTCTGTCTTCAAGCATGTCTAAAAATAGTTCCTCTTCTTCAAGAAAGCCTACTCTAAAAGCTGTTTTAATAGTTAATCTAAATCTATTTGCGAGGTTAGAAGTCCAGCTTTCAAGCAGTTATACCACTTGCCATAGACATGTTTGTTTGCATATCTCAGATAGTTTGCCTTGGATGTACTTTATATCTGCGTATCTGTTGCTGTGTCCAAAAACCTTTTTTCAGGGACATATTCATGACCTACCATCAACATATAACTTAGTTCATCATACCCAAGAATAGGTTTAATATCCATACCTTAAACACCACCTCAAACCTTATGTTCTCAAACCTCACACTACTCACATACTCGCCAAACCATCGCTTAAACACAGAAAAATAACTCTCTACAAACCACCGCTTCCCATACCCATTAGCCCTCTTCCATGCACTCTTTCCCTTCTTATATGCCCTTACCACCCTGTCCCTAAACGTGTTCCCACTTACCTCTGCATTTGACCTTACCTTTACGCATGGCTCTATTCCATTCGCATGCATATATCTAAATAAAGCATGTGTATCATAACCGCTATCTGCTATCAACTTCTTTACCTTCAAACCTCTACTTTCACCTACCACCCTTACACCTTCCAGCTGTTTGTCTATATGGTAGTCGCAAAGCAAACTTGAGGAACATCAGAAAGAGGATGAGGTTTCTGGGATAGAGGTGTGGTCTGCCTCCTTTCGGGTTTTTCTTTTGAAAAGGGATGGGTCAATAAGGAGTTCACCTCTTTTGACCAGTTCTTTGTTGTAGTCTTTTTTGACTTTCATACCTAATTATTTTATCAGTGGTGTTATTGGACAGAGCAGTGTCTCCAAACTTTGCAGATTTCTATAGGCTACCGTCCCAGAAGGTTCATGGAGTTGTAGTAAGGATAGAGATTTAGGTTTTTAATTACCCCCTTGACAAAGGAAAAATTTTTTATATACTATAGTATAGTATATAAAAAAAGTTAGGGGAAGTTAGAAACTCCCTCCCCCTCCCTCCCCTAATTGTTTTGCCCCACCGCCCGGTGGGGCCTTTCTAAAAATGAGGTTTCCAGAGCTTAAGAAGGCAAAGTTTATAAAAAGGCTTAACAGGTTTGTGGGTCTTGTGTCTCTTGAAGATAAGGTCCACAGTGCCTATATAAGAAACACAGGAAGACTAAGGGAGCTTCTGTCAGAAGGCAACGAGGTTTACGTGGCAAAACGAGAGGGTGGAAAACATCCCTTTGAGATAGTGCTTGCAAGGATGGGTCAAAACCTTGTATGCATAGATTCTCATATAACTCCCAAGCTGTATGCGGAGTATTTAAACTTGCCCTTGTCCTTTGAGCCGCGCTTTGACAACAAGAGGTTTGACCTTTTGGTGCAAGGAAGACCCGTTGAGGTAAAGTCGGTAAACCTTGTAGAGGGAGAAACCGCACTTTTCCCTGACGCTCCTACAAAAAGAGGAAAAGAGCACATAGAAAAGCTCATAGAGCTATCAAGAGAAGGCTACAAACCCCTTGTGGTCTTTGTAGTCCAAAGAGAAGATGCAAGGGTATTCTCCCCAAACTGGAGGGTGGACCCGGAATTTTCTAAGGCACTACTGGACTACTTTCAACTTGGACTTGAAATAAGAGCCTACAAGTGCACAGTAAGCTTTGAAGAGATTAAATTAAAAGAGGAGATACCTGTGGAGGTTTTGCCATGAGGATAAGGCTGACTGTCAAGGATGCCCTCATTGTGGTAGATATGCAAAGAGATTTTATGCCAGGGGGTGCCCTGCCAGTGCAGGAAGGAGACAAGATAATCCCAAGACTTAACCAATACATAAGGTTGTTTTTTGAAAGAGGTCTGCCCGTGTTTTTCACAAGGGATTGGCATCCTCCAGACCATATATCCTTTAAAGACCAAGGAGGAGTTTGGCCCCCACATTGCGTAGAAGACACAGAAGGTGCAAAGTTTCACCCAGACCTATACATACCTCCAGACAATCGCTTTATAATCTCAAAGGGAACAAGTAGGGACTTTGATGCTTATTCTGGCTTTCAGGGAACAATGCTGGACCAACTTTTAAAGGAAAGAGGTATAAAGAGGGTCTTTGTGGGTGGTGTTGCCACAGACTATTGTGTGAAAAACACGGTGCTTGGTGCCATAAACCTGGGATATGAGGCATTTTTGCTACTTGACGGTATAAAGGGTGTGGATGTAAAACAGGGAGACTCCGAAAGGGCTATAGAAGATATGCTTGGTGCGGGTGCGGTAGGTGTGGAGTACGAGGAAGTCAAATAAGCAAAACTACTCTACCGCATATATGCCTCTTAGGTTTCTCCCCTCTTCATCCCAATCAAGTCCATAACCTATAAGGAAGAGGTTTGGCACCTCAAAGCCCACAAAGTCTGCGTTGAAGTTTACTTTTCTTCTTTCCTTCTTATCAAGCAAAACACAGGTTTTTATCTCCCTTGCTCCTTTTAGTTCCAAAAGCCTGTAGACCTCTGCAAGAGTGTAGCCCGTGTCTAATATATCATCCACAAGTAAAACCCTTAGACCCTCTATGTCTCTATCTAAGTCCTTGACCACCTTTACATGACCTTGACTTTCCTGCATAGAGCCATAGCTGGAGACCCACATAAAGTCCACCTGCACGGGGATATAAAAAGCCCTAATGAGGTCTGCGGTAAAGACAAAAGCACCCTTTAAAAGACCCACCACCAAAAAGGGTTCACCAAAATAGTCTTGTATCTCCTTGGCAAGCTCTTTTATCCTATTTGCTATCTCCTCTTCACTTACCAACAGCCTCAGAGGTCTTCCCTTTATTCTCATCTTTTACCTCCAACTCAAGCACCATCTGAAGGGCGTTTTCACCGTCAGAGTAATACTTTTTCCTTTCTGAAACTATTTTAAAGCCCAAAGACTGATAAAGTCTGATAGCCCTTATGTTAGACCGTCTCACATCCAGCAAAAAACGCTCCGCTTTTCCCCTAAGGTAGTCTATAAGAAAACCCATAAGCCTTTTGCCGTAGCCTCTGCCCCATCGGTCTTTCCTTATAGCTATGGACATTAGAGTGGCATCCTCAGAGATTTTCCACACAACCGCATAGCCTATTGTTTCTCCATTCTCTTCAAGCACAAACTTATAGGAATGTTCAAGCTCAAACTCCCTCTCAAAGGCTTTTCTGCTCCATGCGTCAGAATTAAAACACTCTTCACTTATCTTAAGCACTTCCTCCATATCTTCTGGCTTCATCTCCCTTATCATTTTGGATATTCTTTTGCACCCTCCGTTATAAGACTCCATATAAGGTAAGCAACAGGTTCTGGAACTATAACTGTCTTTTTGTTTCCAGTTTTTACCAGTATTTCATGAAGGTCGCTTCTTAATACTGCATCACCTGTAAGCTCAAAAAGCACATCAATGCTATCTTCAAGGGACTCTAACATACTTCTTGCATCTCTGAAGTAGGCTATGCCCTTCTCCTTGGCAAGTTTTACGCTCTGTAGGTCTTCTCTTGGCTCTGCCACCGCTATAACCCTTACATTGTCTGACCGCACACTCAAAAGGGCATCAAGAAACTGACTTCCTACCCTTCCAAGACCTGCTATGGCTACATTTATTCTCCGCATCTTTTACCTCCACAAAGGCTTTATTTAGATTATATTAAATTCTCATGATAGCGGAGACAAAAGAAAAGTTAGAGGAACTTAAGGGGAAGTTTGAGGACATAAAGTCTACCTTGAACCCTCAAACCTTGAGAGAGGAGTTGGAAGAAATAGATAAGAAAATGGCTAACGCAGATTTCTGGGAGGACACGGAAAGGGCAAAAAGCCTTACTCAAAGAAGAAGGTGGCTTGAGGAGAATATAAGAGAACTTGAGGAAATACAAAAGGTTCTCCAAGATGTGGAGGAGATACTCCAGATTACACCAGAAGAAGACATAGAAACTCTTCAGATGCTAAGGGAGGAGTTAGAGAGGGTAGAAAAGCCCATAAGGGACTTGGAGATAAAGGCTTTTCTCTCCGATGAGATGGATTCAAAGAACGCTTACCTGACAATTCAGGCTGGTGCTGGTGGCACGGAAGCTTGCGATTGGGCGAATATGCTACTCCGAATGTATAAGCGATGGGCGGAAAAACATGGCTACGAGGTTGAGGTGATAGATATAAACCCAGACGATGTGGCGGGAATAAAGAGTGCAACTCTTCTAATAAAAGGTCCATACGCCTACGGATATCTCAAAGGTGAGCATGGAGTTCATAGGCTTGTGAGGATATCTCCCTTTGATGCTAACGCAAGAAGACACACCTCTTTCGCCAGCGTGAGCGTTGCTCCACAGATAGACGAGACCATAAACATAGAAATAAGGGAAGAAGATATTGAAATGGAGACCTTTAGGGCAAGTGGTGCGGGAGGTCAGTATGTGAACAAAACAGACACTGCAGTAAGGCTCAGGCACAAGCCAACGGGTATAGTGGTATCTTGCCAGCAGGAGAGGTCTCAGCTCCAGAACAGGCTGAAAGCCCTTGAGCTTCTCAAGGCAAGGCTATACCAACTTGAGCTTCAAAAGTTGGAAGAGAAAAAGAGAGCCCTTGAAGGTGAAAAAACAGACATAGGCTGGGGATACCAAATAAGGTCCTATATATTCCAACCCTACCAGCTTGTGAAGGACCTTAGAACTGGTTTTGAGATTGGCAATGTATCCGCGGTGATGGACGGCGACATAGACCCCTTTATAGAGGAGTATCTAAGGTGGAAGGCAAAGGAAAAGGCGGGGGTTACCTCTTAAGCCTTGAGGGGATTAGGGAGCTTTTTGACAGGCTAAGAGAAAAATACAGGGTTATAGCACCAAAGCTAAAAGATGGGTTGATAGCCTTCTCTGATGTGGACAAATTTGAAAGTCTTCCCTTTGGCTACAAGAATGTAGAGGCCCCTGGATTTTACACACTTGAAAGGTCTGGGGGCTACTTTACTTACACACATCCTTACAACTCCTTTAAAAATTTTTTGCATCCCCCGGAGCTTGCGCTCATTAAGGTAAAGAAAGAGGATGGAAAGTTGCGTTTTCAAGTTCATATACAAGAAGAAGCTCTGTGCCTCTTTGATATAAGAGCTTGCGACCTTTCAGCCCTAAAGGTGTTGGACTTGGTCTTTCTCCATAAAAATCCTCACCCCGACCCATACTATGCAGGTCTTAGGAAGGGGCTTTTTGTGGTGGCAGTAAACTGCACCTATGCCACTTCCACCTGCTTTTGCTCCACCATGGGAACTGGTCCTGAGGTAAAGGAAGGGTATGACTTGCTCATAACGGAACTTTCAGAAGGATTTCTCGTAGAAGTAGGTTCAGAAAGAGGGGGAGAGATTCTTGAAAAGGTTGAAAACAAAAGCGGTGCTGAAAGAAGACACTTTAAAGAGAAGGCACAGAGGCTTGGGGAAACTGAGGCTATGATGCGGGTTCACTTTGAAAGGGAGGGTCTCCCAGAGAGGCTTTACGGTAAAATGGACTCAACCTACTGGGAGCATATAGAAAAACGCTGTGTTGCCTGCACTTCTTGCACTCAAGCATGTCCTACGTGTTTTTGTTTTGATATTCTTGAAAGAAACAACCTTGAGTTAGAGGAAAGTCTAAGGGTTAGGGTTTGGGACTCTTGCTTTTCACCTTCCTTTGCCACCGTCCACCGCTTTAATCTAAGACATAGCGTCCACTCAAGATACAGACAGTGGCTCATGCATAAGTTTGCCTATTGGGTAGACCAGTTTGACTGCTTTGGTTGTGTAGGTTGTGGAAGGTGCATAACATGGTGTCCAGTAGGTATAGACATAAGGGAGGAGGTAAGAAGAATTGCCTACGCTTGAGAACCCCTACCTTTTGAAGGCAGGAAGGGTGGAGAAAGTTATAAAGGAATGCGAGGGAGTTTATACCTTTCATGTAAGGACTCAAGAGCCTGCCCATCCAGGGCAGTATAACATGCTATACGCCTTTGGTGTAGGAGAAGCACCTATCACAATAGCCAGCATGGGAGAAGGATACATAGTCCACACAGTAAGAGCGGTGGGTGATGTAACAAGGCATATAGACCAGCTAAGGGAAGGAGACTACCTCTATTGGAGGGGTCCATATGGCAATCGCTGGGAGATAGAAAGGGCTTATAACAAAACCCTCCTTATAATCTCGGGAGGGCTTGGTCTTGCAGCAACGAGATGGGTCTTTGAAAAGGCTCTCAACAAACCCATTAAGAGACTTGTTCATCTTTACGGTTCAAAGGACTACGATAGCCTTCTTTACAGATACCTTTATGAAAACTGGAGCTCAAAGGCGGAGTTTCACATAACCCTTGACAGACCAGACCCTCGCTGGAAAGGAAAGGTGGGGCTTATAACAGAGCTCCTGAGAAAGTTAGAGCTTGATGAGGATACCATAGTTTTCACCTGCGGACCAGACCCCATGGTAAAAGCCTGTGTGAGGATTTTGCATGAGAAGGGTATACCCCCAAGCAACATATACGCATCCCTTGAGAGGCATATGAAATGTTCTGTTGGAACATGCGGACACTGTATGATAGGTCCACACTTTGTTTGCAAGGATGGTCCTGTATTTAGGTATGACCTCATAAGAGAATACTTTGAGAGGAAGGAGGTATGAGGGTAGGTGTTTTTAAGTTTTCTTCCTGTGATGGCTGTCAGCTCGCTTTCTTTGAGCTTGAAGAGGAACTCTTAAGGCTTTCCGAAAAGGTTCAGATACAATACTTCCTTGAAGCATCCTCTAAGAACACATGGGACTACTTTGACCTTGCCTTTGTGGAAGGGTCCATATCCACTCCAGAGGAAGAGGAAAGAATAAAAAAGATAAGAGAAAGCTCAAAGTTTCTTGTAGCCATCGGTGCCTGTGCGGTTTCTGGAGGCATTCAATCCGCAAGGAACTTTGAAGACTTTTCAGAGATATACTTTTCAGTGTATTCTGGAAGATACGAAGTGAACCCCCTTTCAAAACCTCTCTCTGACTTTGTAAAGGTAGACTTGGAGATAAGAGGTTGTCCCATAAACAAGGAAGCCTTAAGGGAAGTGTTTATAGCCCTTCTGCAAGGCAAAAAACCACAACTCCCATCTTATCCTGTTTGTTTGGAGTGCAAAAGGAAGGGTAATCCCTGCGTGGTGGTAGCCAAAGGGCTCATCTGTCTTGGACCAATAACCTTGGCGGGTTGTGGAGCTCTCTGTCCCACTTTTGAAAGAGGTTGTTATGGCTGTTATGGTCCTGTGGAGAACCCAAACCTGCAAGCACTCCTTGAAGGCTACAGTAGGCTAAGGGTATCTCAAGACCTTATAAAGGAGCTTTTAAGGATTTCCTTCAACGGCTACAATAAAAGCATAAGGGAATGGCTATGAAGGTTCAGATAGAAGCCCTCACAAGGGTAGAGGGAGAAGGTAGCCTTGAGGTGTTTTTAAGGGATGGAAAACCAGAAAGTCTAAGGCTTTCAATATACGAGCCACCAAGGTTCATAGAAGGTATACTCAAAGGAAAGCCTTACCAAGTTATCCCAGACATTACCGCACGCATATGTGGAATATGCCCCGTCGCATATCAGATGAGCGGTGTTCAGGCTATAGAGGACGCCTTCTGCGTCAAAATACCAGAAGACATAGAAGAAATTAGAAGGCTAATGTATTTTGGAGAGTGGGTTCAAAGCCACGCATTGCACGTATTTTTCCTACATCTTCCCGATTTTTTCAATGTCCCATCAATCATTGAGCTTTCCAAAATAGACAAGGGTCTTGTGCTTGCAGGAATGGAGATAAAAAGGGCTGGAAGCCTTATAATCCAAGCTCTCGGAGGAAGAACTTCCCATCCAGTCTCTGTTGTCCCAGGTGGCTTTAGTGCTCTTCCTGAGAGCCTTTCGGAGCTAAAGGAGACCCTTGAAAAGGCTCTTGAAAAAGCCTTATGGACTGTGGAAAAACTAAAGGCTCTTAATTTTCCAGACTTTGAACTCAAGGAGGTTTTATTTGTTTCTCTCATAGAGGAGGACTATCCAATACTTAAGGGAGATATCTATCTTGAAGGTGTAAGGGTTAGTCCAAAAGAGTTCAAGAGTTTTTTTGTAGAGTTTGAAGTCCCCTATTCCACCGCCAAGCATGCCATGACAAAGGATGGAAGAGTTTATTTGGTAGGTCCTATCGCCCGTTTTAACAACGCCTTTGAAAAGCTCTCACCACTTGCCATAGAAACCGCTCATAAACTAAGCCTTGAACCCATGGTAAAAAACCCTCACAAAGGCGTTTTTGTAAGAATTGTGGAGATAGTCCACGCCCTTGAAAGGTCTATTCAGATAGTGAAGGACTACAAAAAGCCACAAAGAAGTAAAGTTGAAGTGGTCCCAAAGAGCTCTACCGGTTATGGAGTATCAGAGGCACCAAGAGGCATACTTTGGCATTCCTATTCCCTTGACAGAGAAGGCAGGATACTAAGTGCGAACATAGTCCCGCCTACCTCTCAAAACCAAAGAGCCATAGAGCTTTCCCTTTGGGAGCTCATAAAGGACAGGGAAAATCTCAAGGAGGATTGGCTTAGAGACCATGCGGAACCTATGATAAGGAGCTTTGACCCCTGCATCTCTTGTGCCACGCACTTTCTTAAGGTGAGCCTCAAAGATGCTAAGAAGTTTACTTTGGCTTGAGGAGGTCTCTTCTACGCAGGAGGTGGCAAAGAGGGTTTTTGTGGGCACTGTGGTGGTCGCAAACAGGCAAACCTCTGGTCGTGGAAGGCTTGGAAGACACTGGCACTCTCCAGAGGGTGGGCTGTATTTTAGCTTTTCTATTCCAGCAGGCATAAAAGACAAGTCTACTTTACCTCTCGTGATAGCTCACTCCGTGGCTTCTTACCTAAAAGCTCTTGGCTTTATGCCTGCCATAAAGTGGGTCAATGATGTTTATGTGGGTGGGAAAAAGGTCTGTGGCGTTCTCACAGAAAGGCTAAGGGACAGGATAGTTATAGGTGTGGGAATTAATCTCAACCAAGAGAGCTTTCCAAAAGACATTGAAGCCACATCTCTTAGAATGCTTAGTGGTAAGACCTTTGATAAGGTTAGTTTCCTTCTGGAGCTTTTAGGGTTTATTGAGAGGGACATAGAAAAGCTCAATGCCTTTGGCTTTGTTGCCTTCAAGCAAGCCATAGAAGACAGGCTACTTTTCAAGGATAGTGAGGTCATACTTTACACTCCAGAGCCAGTGGTAGGCATTTTAAGGGGCATTTCTGAGGAAGGAAGCTTGCTTTTGCTAACTCAAGAAGGTCTCAAGTCTTTTAGTGTAGGAGACCTTACCCTTAGGGCTTTGTAATGTTATACTTTAAGCCATGCTAAAGATAGCTCTACCAAAGGGTAGGCTCTTTGAAGAAAGCCTTGAGCTTTTTCTCAAAAAGGGAATATTGCAAGAGGGCTTTGAGGAGGGAAGAAGGCTCAGCGTAAGGGTTGGAGACTATGAGTTTCTCCTTGTGAAACCCTCAGATGTGCCTGTTTATGTGGAAAACGGCGTAGCGGACCTTGGAGTGGTGGGAAAGGATGTGTTACTTGAGAGAAAGCCAGACCTGTATGTGCTTTTTGACCTTGGAATAGGCTTTTGCAGGATAGTGGTGGCAGGCAAGGAAGAAAACAGAGAAAAATACCTCAAAAGCTCATACTTAAAGGTTGCCACCAAATACCCTCGCATAACTCAGGAATTTTTTTCAGAAAAGGGCATAAAGTGTAAGGTCATACCCTTGAGCGGTTCTGTGGAGCTTGCACCCCTTATTGGACTTTCTGACTTTATTGTGGACTTGGTGCAAACAGGGAGGACTTTGAGGGAAAACAACCTTGTGGTAATAGAGGAGATAACCACCTCTACTGCTATGCTTGTTTGCAACAGGGCTAGCTATAGAAATAAAAAGGCAGAGGTTTTGCAGGTTCTTGAGAGGTTTATATAGAGCTTCAACTCTACAAGTTGAATTCTTACTTTCACAAGATATGTGCAAATGCTATAACAAACGCCTACAAGTTATATGATCTGCATCATTGACATGACAAGATTCTGGCTTACAAGTTTCACCTATACAGGAGGTAACCACCATGATTTTCAAGGAGGGGCTAAGGAGTGGGTGGTTAAAGTGGTTAGTTCTTATACCTATTGCTTTCTTCACCTTTAGCTCTTGCACCATCAGAAGCAGTGATAAAACCTCAAGCGGTGGTCTGCAACCTACGAGAATTTACGTCAAGGTTCTAGACTATAACGGAGATACACCTATAGAACAAGCTACTGTGAGAATATTTATTGACAGCAATGGAAATAACATGCTTGAAGAAAAGGAAGCATTGAGCTCATTATCTACCGAGCAACAAGGAAATACACCTTATATAGAACTAACCACTGGTAAAAAGGTTAAGGTTATCGTGCAAGCTCCTGGTTATGCTACATTCTACAGAGTATACGATAGTGTTGAGCAAATACCCCCAGTGATTCGGCTTTTCAAGGCTGAAAGAGTGTACTTAGCAGGGAATGAAGTAAATACTAATGAAGTGCAAATACATATAGGAAATGCCCAAGAGTTGGGCATAGTGCAGGCAGATGTAAGTCAAATAAATGTAGGTCAGTCCTCTGAAAACATGCCAGGAGGTTTTGAAGGTATAGGTAGCAATGGAGAAAGAGTTCTCCTTAGCTCTGGCGGTGTGCTTCAAGTAGAATTTTACGATCAACAGGGCTTTCCTAATAAGTTACCAGAGGGTAACTATCCAATATTTTTCAAGATACACCCAGCCAACTATGCAGGACTGGACGACTTTAATCCAGAAACAGAAGAGGTAGAGATACCCCTCTGGTATTTTGATGAGAAGACAGGCATCTGGAGAGAGTATCCTACCCAGGGTGTGCTCGTAGATAGTCAAAGAAATGCGATAAAACGTGCGGAGCTTTCAGATATCATATCTGGTAGAGTCCAAAAGGACGTGTATGTAATGGGATCTATAACTCATTTCTCCATAATAAATCTTGATTACCCTTCTCGAAGAGGTCAACTGTGTGGTGAGGTGCAAAATGCACCAGAAGGAAGCTACATATTTGCTCAGGGTCTAAATTATAACGGTTCAACGCCGGCAAGTCCAATTGATAAAGATGGAAAGTTCTGCATAGGTGTGCCGAGAAACAATGAAAATAAGCCTTATAGCTCAGGAACACCCGCAAATGCTGAGGAGTGCAGAGACGCCCACAGAAAGTTGATTTCTGACATTCTATATTGGATGGATTTCTACTCAAGAAATCACGAAAATAGCACATGTAGGGAACTGTGGAAAGAAGCTGCTGATACCTTTAGTGCAAGCGTATTGACACAAGCTAGGGCTATAAGAGAAGCTGCTAAGGGAACACAGGATTACGAAAGAATCAATCAACTAGTTAACCAAATGGAAACCCAGGCAAAATACGGTTTCTACAATCAAATGGCGGACACTATGAAGACTCTATCAAGGGTTTATGGAGCGGGTGCTTCGCAGATATCTGCAGACAACTATTTGAAAGCTGTCACGGAAATGGAAAAAAGTATTTTGAAAAACGGGTTGGAAGCTATTAGTGGTATTGCGGTCGAGAAGCTTTCAGACTACACTGTTGAAGATTTGACCAAAGGTATGAATTCTGACGAGTGCCGTACTTTCGTAAGTAGCACAACTTTGTCGTATGTGTCTAGCACACTCTATAAAGGTGGAGTATCCGGCACATTTACCATTGCTGAATCGCTTAAGGGTGAAGACGTTTCTGTTTCTGAATTTCTTAACGGTATTCTTGTAGGTATGTTTTGGGATGCCTTATCAACTCCGGGAATGTCCATAATTGAGAAGGATGGTTCTATAAACAAAGGCTTTTTAGACTGTATGCGAAAACTCATGCCTAGTGTTGCAAATTCCCCGAATGTGCTAAGGTCTCTTGCAAAGAAAGCATCTTTGGTCGCAACCGCACTTGATTTTGGTGTGAAGTCATACCTTGATATAAAAGAAGCTCAACAAAACATAGCAGACATGGGTCTAACCGATCTTGCCTATACGAGCGGTATGTTGGCAGGAGCTAATCTCTATAATCAAGTATTCAAGAAATTGAAGAATGCAAACTGCCTCGGTGCTACAGACCCAAGTAGCGGGTTGAGCTCTGTCCCTAGGCAATGTAGAGAGATGGAATTTAAAAGGGAGGAATTTATAAAATACTTTACCGGTCAACCCTTAGTGAGACCACAAAGCACAACCCTAATGAAGAAAAAAACAGTCGTAACTAAAACCACTGAAGTAGAAGATCCATTTGAGCATTACATAGCTTCACTCCTTTCGGTTGCGATTAACAGGTTTATCTTAGACCAACTTAGTTATACTAACTATGACAATCCGAAAAATGTTAAGTGGTATGATAGAAGTAACAGTCAGATTCTGGAAGGGGTGCCTACGAGGGGTTCTGTTGTTGGTAATCCCTACGAGTATGGGGGATATGTATCAAAGTTGTTCTTAGTTGTGAATGGCAAGCGTTTACCCTTGTCTTCTTATACTTCAGAAGGTTACTTTACTAACTTTATGCCGTCTCCGGGAGGAGACTTTGCTCTGTGGATAGGTCGCGTGGATGTTAAAGATATTGTAATGAAAGAGGAAACATTAACTGTTGACCTTACAATCAATGCACCCCAAGCCTCCGGTTTTAGTATTAAAGAGGTTCTCGGTGTATACTTGAAGGACCCAGACATGTATGAAGTTTTCAAAGTAGATAACTTCTCGTGCAATGTTTCAGGCACTCAGGCAAGATGCACATTGAAAGTGCCTAAAATCTATAGCTCCAGCAGAGTGCGTATGATAGACTTGAAGTTTGTAGCTTATGGTAAGGAGGAAGTTATAAGCCTACCTTTTGATGAAAGGCTTAGCTCAAACACGGTCCTGAACAAAAACCTGGTAGAGTGTGATAGAAAAGGAGTAGTGGACTTTAACGTGCCTGAGGTTATAGAAGCTAACAATGTGTATACTGCAAGAGTAAGGGCAGAGACAGTAAAATACCTTGCAGATAGTTGTAGAGAAAGAGAAGGAGAAACAAATATAGAGAGTATAAAGTGGTTTATGTCTTCTGTTTATTTGGGTGAAGGTGAAAGTATAGAATTTAGAACACCGGATAAAAAGTCCCTATTGCGTATGGGTAATGAAATTCTCATAGGTGTGCACTTATGCTCGAACGGGAATTGCATAACAAGGACAAAGACGGTAAAGGTTAATGTTCAAAATTCAGCTCCAGAGATATTGTCCATAGGTATGGATGATAGAATAGGTTCACAAATCAAGGAGTTTAGACCTCAAGTTAGTGTTTTTGATAGAGATGGTGATGATTATAGTCTCAGCTGGTCTGTTTCAGATGATAGCCTACTCATTCCCGGTGAAGTTTTCAAGGTAAACCATTTGACAGTTGACAGAAGGGTTAGAGTTTGTCTTACAGCAACAGACGGTATAGCTTCGAGTGTAAAGTGTCAGGATGTGGTTGTAGAAAGGGCTATAACTAAGCCAGAGGTCTTAGCTGTAAAATACCAAGTCTCAAACTTTGTAGTGCCAACCAAAGCTCGGTTTTTAATAGACTACGCCTCTAACAGACCAGTAGAAACTATAACTGTCACAGATAACTTTGGCAGGAGACACGTCTTCAAGGAACGTTCCTTTGAAATTGACATTCCAGAAAGAGGAAGCTATCAGTTTCAATTCAGTGTAACTGACGATTCAGGACAATCCTCTGAACCTTATACAGTTAGTATGTCCTTTTACGGTAGTGTGAATATATCCGTGGATGGAAGAATATCTTCTCTCAGAGAAAACGAGGTTGAAATTTCCTTAACAACTTCTGTAAATAGCGAAGAAGCGCTAACAGTATATCGTTATCTAATAGACTTCAATCTGGACGGTTATTACGAGGTAAGTCTACCTGCAGAATCCACATCCTTGGTGGTAGCGATACCAATAGACCTTTCAAGTGTAAGATTTGGTATAGATACAGATAGAGGCGTATTCTATACACAAATGCAACTATCCACGATGGAACCATTTGTTAAACTTACCGCAAACCCCTCTAACGGTCAGCCGCCACTTACTGTTGCTTTCAACGTTCAAGCCTTTGCCTTTGGGACAACACCGATAGAATATCGGTATGACTTTAATGGGGATGGAGTTGTAGATGAGAGAATTCCGCAGAGCACGACATCGTATACATACCAAGCAAGTGGAACTTACAGCCCCAGTGTAACTGTCCTGTTCCAAAATGGAACGACAGGGGGAAGCTCTACAGTTGTTAGCGTATTTGGTGTTCCCCAGATAGAAGTAAGTGGTTATGGAACCGCAATATCAGGAGATGGAAAAATCATTGCTGGTGTAAGACAATACCAGTCAGGTGCAAGGGCACACGTCTGGAAGATAAAGGCAAACGCCAGTCTTGGACCTATTAACTTCTTAGAGGATGCTACGAAATTTGATGCAATTGCATTAGAAGTGCCAAGCGATTCTGGTGTGTTATCTTATACGACAGGAATGTCCTCAGAAGGTTCGTGTATAGCTGGAGTCGTAAACTCACCGAGTAACAACAGGCCCGTGGCATGGATATTAGACCAGAATACATACAAACTCGTGCAACTTCAAACCAACTGCACAAGCGGAAACACTGCATACGAATGTGAGGTTATAGGTGGGTCCTATACGATTGTAGGAAGGACATGCCCGGATTTCCCTTACGCTACAATATGGCAAGGAAACAGCATAGATAATATAAGCATTGTCTACCGAAATAGTATGTCATGCTACGGTATATTACATAGCGTAAGTGCAAACGGAGTTATATCAGGTTCTAACTGTGGGAGTGGCTTTATGTGGGATAGAACACAGGAAAACAATCCTATAGTATATAGCGAGGTTTACTCAAGGTATCATAGTGTAATATCTGAAGATGGTTTGGTCGCTGCGTTCTATAATGACTTTGATGGAAGTATGAGAGTTGTGCGAAAAATAGCTGACACTACTCGCAAGTCCATACGAGTTAATAACTATATGCCATACGCTGTGGTGAACGAGGGCAATGAAAGATTTGCGGTTTATGGGACGAGCGGTGGTAAAGCGTCAAAGATATTGATAGACTTTTCTGGTGACATACCAGTGGCAGGTCAAGTGGAAGACCTTAACAACACCTTTAGGTCCATAATTCCGAGTGATGTAACGCTCACTGAAATAAGGGCAGCCTCTCCAGATGGAAGATACTTGCTATGCACCGCGCAAGTAGGTGACAAACGAACTCCATGCCTAATAGATACATCCTTGCACAGGCAGTTGAGTACATCTCGGGTGAGTATATCTCAGGAAACGAACCCTACTTCTTCCACATATGGTGGATGTAGTATATCAACCGGTCTCAACTTCGCTAATGTGCTGCTTTTACTTTCAGTATACATGACTGTCCTAATTCGTAGGATACTAAAGAAGTTTAGCTGACATTTATGATAAAGCATAAGGGTTCTGGAGGTTAAAGAGCATCTTCCAGAGCCCGGCTTTGTTATAATCTGGCGCACCGATCATTCACACCCCGTAAGCGGATAACTAAAGGGAGGCAGATCTACCTCTCCATAGGGTGTCCTAAGGGGGTTTTCAAGGAGCTTTTCTATGAGGTTTAGCTTTTCCTCAAGGCTCTCAATAGGCATGCCATATATCTTTGCTAGCTCTTCAAGCTCTGGTGCTTTGCCAAGTCTTTTGGCTATCTCCCTTGCGATAACATAGGCTTTTTGGTCTATCTCTGGATAGATGTCCTTTATGTAGGTTAACAGGTCAGAGGAGTAGACCACCACTCTGTGAACTCTTGCCATTGCTTGAACCATCTGCTCCACCGTGGTCTGCTCGTAGGTGCTTGTTTGTCCCTCTATGCTTAGACCTGCTATAAGTTTACCATCAATCTCTTGGGCGTGGTATATGCAATAGGTTTGTGGGACTTCTTCCCAGCCATGCTCCATGACTACGCTGAGAAAAGCTCCCATAGCCTCTTCTCTGCTTTGGAATATGTGCAGGAGTTTGTCAAAGTCCTCGTCCTGTATGGTTGCCACAAGGAGGGTGCATTCTTCTAAAGGGTGCTTTTCAAAGGTTGGGGACAGCTCCTGCCAGTCTGGAAAAGGCTCAAGGCTTGCTGGGTCTTGTGTTAAGTTTCTAAAGAGTTTTTGCACTTTCATAATAGCCTCCGTGTTGTGGTATAATTATACAGCTTAAACTCTTGGAATGGAGGTGGTATATTGAGCATCCTTGTGGAGCTTGCCAGTAGGTCAAGGGAATTGGGTGGTGTTAGGGTTTACAAAAAGAACATAGAGCGTGTGCTCTCCGCACTTCTCAAAAGTGGAGACTTTTGGGAAATTGTGGATATGTCCGACCTGCCTGTGCCTGCTGCCTCTGGCATAATAAAGACCTTGGTGGAAAGGGGTATAGCCTTTATAGATGACGAGGAAAACATAAGGCTCACTCAAAAGGGTTTTGACTTGGTCAGAGACCTTGGCATAGAGCCTTATGTGGAATATGTGTGCCAAGCCTGTGAGGGCAGAGGTATTCCCTTTTATGTGGATATAGAGTTTTATAGAGAGTTTCTTCAAATTACAAAGGACAGACCCAAAGCCATTAGGGACTACGACCAAGGCTCTGTCACGCCAGAGACCACGGTGGCAAGGGTGCTTTTTATGGACTCCAGAGGAGACCTAAGAAACAAGGATATTCTTGTCTTGGGTGCGGAGGATGACCTTACTGGTCTGGCGGTAGCCCTTTCAAGGAAGGCTCGCAGTGTTTTGGTTATAGACATAGACAAAAGATTAATTGACTTTGACAACAGGATTTTCAAAGAGCTTGGCATAGATAACGCAGAGGCAAGGGTCTGGGACTTGAGAAACCCATTCCCTCAAGAAATATTGGGACATTATGATGTATTTGTTTCAGACCCACCAGAGACCTTGCCTGCCTTTAGAGCTTTTATAGGTAGAGGTATAGCAACCCTTAGAGAAGATGGTGGTGTAGGCTATTTTGGTCTAACCCTTAGAGACTCCTCCGTTTTTCGCTGGAGAGACTTTCAGGTGTCTCTGACCACAGAGTTTGGCGTAGCCATAACGGACATAGTCCAAGACTTTAACGCCTACATAACTTGGGACTACCATGCAGAGACAAAGGCAGCAGAGGTTGCTCCAGTAAAAAGACAGCCTAAGGGAGTATGGTATAGGTCTGCTTGGTATAGAGTGGAGGCACTTCCTGGCTTCAAAAGGTGGAACGAGCCCATATCTGACGATGTCTTTTACCTTGATGAGGAAGGGTCAACCACTTGACATGAGACCTATACTTTGCTATAATCTATAAAGGTTTAGCCCCCATCGTCTAGCCCGGTCTAGGACACCGCCCTTTCAAGGCGGAGATCGCGGGTTCGAATCCCGCTGGGGGTGCTTTTAAAAACATGGGAAAGAAAAGAGAAGAAAACATCCAAAGGGAATACCAAGCAACAGACATAAAAGCAGTCACTGGTCTTGAGCATGTTCGCTTAAGACCCTCTATGTATATAGGAGACATAGGCGAGAGGGGGCTTCATCATCTCATATGGGAGATACTTGACAATGCGGTGGACGAGCATATGGCTGGTTATGCCAGCCATATAACCCTTATAATCCATGCGGACGGTTCCATAGCAGTAGAGGACGACGGAAGGGGTATACCCGTAGACATTCATCCAGATACTGGTCTTCCTGCGGTTCAGATGGTCTTTACCATGCTTGGTGCAGGAGGAAAGTTTGACAAAAAGGTCTACAGATACTCTGGAGGTTTGCATGGTGTTGGTGCTTCGGTGGTAAACGCTCTTTCTGAGTGGCTCATGGTGGAAGTATACAGGGACGGGAAGATACACAAGCAGGAATACAAAAGGGGAGAGCCACTGCATGAAGTAAAGGTGGTAGGCAATACCACGAAGCGCGGGACAAAGGTGGTCTTTAAGCCAGACCCAGAGATATTTGAGACCACAAAGATAAAGTTTGATATTGTAGAAAGACGCATAAGGGAGTTGGCATATTTAAACCCTGAGTGCACCTTTAGGCTTCTTGACGAAAGAAGCGGGAAAGACCTGACCTACAAGTTTGACAAGGGCATAGAGGATTTGGTGAAGTTTCTCTGTGGTGGCAAAGAGCAATTGTTTGACCAAGTGATAAGGATAAGGGGTGAGAAAGATGGCGTGGATGTGGATATAGCCTTTACCTATACAAAGGACTACAGAGAGTCTGTGGAAACCTTTGTCAATAACATAAAGACCCTTGAGGGTGGAACGCATCTGACAGGCTTTAGGTCTGGTCTTACAAAGGCGGTTATGAAGGTTTTACCTAATATTAAGCTCCAGAAGGAGCTAAAGGAAACCATAACAGGTGAAGACCTAAGGGAAGGGCTTGTGGCGGTCATATCCTGTAAAGTGCCAGAGCCTCAGTTTGAAGGACAAACAAAGACAAAACTTGGAAACCAAAATGTAAAGAATATAGTGGAGTCCATAACCTACGAATACCTCTCAGAATACTTTGACAACAACAGAGACATATTTAGGCTTATAGTAGAAAAGGCAGTAGAGGCTGCACTGGCAAGAGAGGCAGCTAAAAAGGCAAAGGAGTTAGTGCGTAGAAAGTCTCCTCTTGAGGACTCTTCTCTCCCGGGCAAGCTGGCGGACTGCTCTGAAAAAGACCCAAGCAAGTGCGAGATATTCATAGTAGAGGGTGAGTCCGCAGGTGGCTCTGCCAAGCAGGGAAGAGACAGAAGGACTCAGGCAATCCTGCCACTAAGAGGGAAAATACTCAACGTGGAAAAGGCAAGGCTTGACAAGGTCTTTGCTAACGAAGAGGTAAAGACCATAGTTAGCTCTCTTGGTTGTGGCATAGGTGAGGACTTAGACCCTTCAAAACTCAGGTATCACAAAATAATCCTAATGACAGACGCAGACGTGGACGGCTCACACATAAGGACTCTACTTCTTACCTTTTTCTACAGGTATATGCCAAAGTTAATAGACGCAGGGCATCTCTACATAGCACAGCCACCACTTTACAGGATAAGGAAGGGTAAAAGGGTTGAGTATGTAAAGGATGACAGAGAGCTTGAAAGCATTCTCCTCAAAACTCTTGAAGAAGAGGCAGTCCTCATAGACCAAGGTGGGACAGAATACAGAGGAGAAAGCCTCTTACAGGTCCTAAGGCAGGTAAAGGAGATTGAGGAAGGCTATAGAGCTATGGCAAGGCTAAAGGGAGAAGAAGTCCTCAAGGCTCTTCTTGTTGCAGGTATTACGGAAGAAGTCCTAAGGGTTTCTTCTCTTCTTGGCGAAAAGATAAAGGAGCTTGAGAAACTACTTCCCGACATGGCTATAGATACCCACTACGATAGGCTTGAGGATGCCTATGAGATAGTTTTCAAAGACAAGATGACTAATAGAAGGGTTATGGTGGATGTGGACTTTCTCTCTTCTCTGTCCTACAAGTCTCTTCTTGAGGGTTCAAGGGTGAGGTTTCCAGTGAGAATAGTTTACGAAAAGAAGTCTATAGAGGTGGAAAGCCCGCAAGACCTTTATTCTAAAGCTATAGAGTTGGTAAAGGAGTCCTTTGAAATACAAAGATATAAGGGTCTTGGGGAGATGAACCCAGAACAGCTCTGGGAAACCACCATGAACCCTGCTACAAGAAGGCTTCTCAGGGTTACCATAGAAGATGCAGCGGAAGCGGACAGGATACTCTCCATACTCATGGGAGAAGAGGTAGAGCCAAGAAGAGAGTTTATAGAAGCCTACGCAAGAGAGGTGAGAAACCTTGACATTTAAGAGGATAGTGGTAGGTATTGATGGCTCAAAACCCGGCTGGATCGCAAAGGACTATGCCTTTGAGCTTGGAGAAAAGATTCAAGTTCCTGTGGTGGGAGTTCACATAATAGACAACAGACTGCTTGAGGAGAGCTTTTTAGAGGACTTGGCGGGAGTGCTTGGTTTTACCTACTATCTTGGCATATCTCAGAAGGTAAAAGATTTTTTGGAGGAGCAGGCTAACACCCTTATAGAGGAGTTTCTCGCAGAGGGTAGACAAAGGGGTGTAAGGGTTTCCTCCTTTCAAACCATAGGCATACCCTACGAAGAGCTTGTCAAACAAGCAGACCCAGAGGATTTACTAATCATTGGAAGAAGAGGCAAGCGTCCTGTAAAGGGCTTTCTCCTTAGCTCCACTGCAGAGGTGGTCTCAAGGAGAAGCAGGTCTCCCCTTATGCTCGTCCCTGAGGAGAAAAGACCTGTAAGAAATATATGCGTTGCCTACGATGGAGGAGACATCTCAAAAAAAGCCCTTGAGCTTGCAAAGGAGCTTTCTAAGCTCTATGATGCCAGGCTTTACGCACTTTATGTGGGTGATACACCCCCAGAAGAACCCGAAGGTGTTGAGTTAGAGGTCTTGCAGGGAATACCAGAGGAAAAGATAGTGAGCCATTGCAACAAGGCAGATGTGGACCTACTGCTTATAGGAGCCTATTCAAAGGGAAAAGTTAGAGAGCTATTTCTTGGAAGTATAACAAGTTTTGTCCTGCACCATATAAACATACCTCTTCTTTTGGTGAAGTAAGATGGGAAAGCTCTATGTGGTTGCCACACCCATAGGAAACTTGAAGGACATTACCCTAAGAGCCCTTGAGGTGCTCCAAAGCGTTAACTTCATAGCCTGCGAAGACACGCGCAGGACTTTGATACTTCTTAACCACTACAACATAAAGGACAAAAAACTCATATCCTACTACGAGCCAAAGGAAAGCGTGCAAGTGCCAAAGGTTCTAAAGCTCCTTGAAAAGGAAGACGTTGCCCTTGTGTCAGACTCTGGCATGCCCTCCATCTCAGACCCAGGATACAGACTAATAAGAGCATGTGTGGAAAAGGGTATACCAGTAGAGGTAATCCCCGGACCCAGTGCGGTCCTTACAGCTCTTGTAGGCTCTGGTCTTCCAACAGACAGGTTTACCTTTATAGGCTTTCTGCCAAGGAAAGGGCTTGAAAAGTTCTTTGAGGAGCTAAAGGCTTACAAGGATAGCACCATAATAGCCTTTGAATCACCTAACAGGGTTGTAAAAAGTCTACAGGTTATGGAGAAGGTATACGGCTCAGAGGTGCCTCTTTGTGTGGCGCGTGAGCTTACAAAGATACACGAGGAGTATATAAGGGGCAAACTCTCTGAGGTCCTAAAGGACTTAGAGGGTAGGGGAGAGATAAAGGGAGAAGTGGTGTTGATATGGAGGTTGCCGTGATAGACCCTCTTCTCCTTGAAAGGTGGGACAAGGAATACTTTTGGCATCCCTTTACACAGATGAAGGTCTACAGAGAGGAAGAAAACCTCATCTTTGAAAGGGGAGATGGTGTGTATCTTTATGATATAAAGGGCAGAAGGTTCATAGATGCCATATCCTCTCTATGGTGCAACGTGCACGGACACAACCATCCAAAGCTAAACAAGGCGTTAATTGACCAACTTCAGAAGGTGGCACACACCACAACACTTGGAAGTTCCAACGTGCCAGCTATCCTCTTGGCTAAAAGGCTCGTGGAAATAGCACCAAAGGGGCTTACAAAGGTCTTTTACTCAGAGGACGGTGCAGAGGCGGTGGAAATTGCCATAAAACTGGCATACCAAT
>JAXSNY010000002.1:0-32804 GCA_037925365.1 Aquificaceae bacterium | reverse complement strand
CAGCCTTGAGCCTTGTATCTCTCTTTGTTCCTCTTACCGCAGGGCTTTACTTTAAGGGTTCAAACCCTGTGTCCGCTTTGGTTTCCATGCTCTCTGGCTTTTTCAGTTGGGCTTTCTTGGAGTATGTACTTCACAACGAGTTTGCTCTGTTGGTAGGCTTAGGTTTTAGTATTTCATCTTTTGTGCTTCTTAGCCTACTATGGAGAAGATAGTTATAAAAAGGCTCATAGAGGTAGGTAAACTCTTATACACGGAGGGTCTTGTCGACGCAAGGGCAGGCAACCTATCAGTGAGGTTAAAGGACAACATAGTAATAACACGCAGAGGAAGCCACCTTGGAAGACTTCAAGACTGGGACTTTATCTCCCTTCCCTTAAGGGGAAAGCACCTCCTTCAAGATAGGGCTTCCTCAGAGCTCGTAGTCCACAGAGAGATATACCTGCATACAGAATACCTTGCAGTAGTGCACGCTCATCCAATTGGGGCAACAGTTTTATCCTTTGAAAGGGACTGCATAGAGCCTGTAGACTCTGAGGGCAAAGACCTGCTTGGAAAAGTTGAGGTAATCCCCGCCTATCCACCTGGGAGTCTTGAACTTGCAAGGGTAGTAGCCTCTGTTCTGAGGTCCTCAAGGCTTGTAGTAGTGAGGTCTCATGGAGTTTTTTCCGCAGACCTTGACCCCTTTTATGCTTATGCTCATATTTCTGTCCTTGAGCGTTCCTGTAAAATACTCCTCTATGAGCGAGGTAAAATACAAAGGCTGTAAAATTCCACCAGAGCTTTACTACGACATAGAAAACCAAGTTTGGTATAGGCTCGAGCCAGATGGCACAGTGGTAGTTGGAGCTACAGATATAGGTCAAACAAGGGCAGGGAGAATGGTAAACGTGAGGATAAAGGCGGTAGGTAAACATGTGCCAAAGGGAAAGCCTATAGCGAGCCTTGAAAGCGGAAAGTGGACAGGACCAGTCCCAGCGGTCATAGAGGGAGAGGTGGTAGAAAGAAACGAGGAACTTTTTGATACCCCAGACCTCATAAACGACTACCCCTATACAAAGGGCTGGATTGCAAGGCTAAAGCCCACAAACCTTGAAAGAGACTTGAAGGATTTGGTTTCCAGAGAAGAGGCGATAAGAAAGCTCAAGGAATACATAGACAGAGAGGGTGTAGAGTGTAAGGGTGAGTGAAGTTTTGCTGGGATGAGGATAAAAATTTAAAGCTCATATCGGAAAGAGGTATAGACTTTCCTTCCATAGTTCGTGCAATGGTTGAGGGTAATATGTGCTTTGTCCAATAACACCACTGATAAAATAATTAGGTATGAAAGTCAAAAAAGACTACAACAAAGAACTGGTCAAAAGAGGTGAACTCCCTATTGACCCATCCCTTTTCCAAGAAGAGCAAAAGCAAAAGAAAAACCTGAAAGGAGGCAGACCACACCTCTATACCAGAAACCTCATCCTCTTTCTGATGTTCCTCAAGTTTGCCTTGCGACTACCATATAGACAAACAGAAGGTATAGCAAGAAAGCTCCTATCCTTTCTGGGAGTTAAAGTCCCAAACTTCAGAACATATAGCATACCCTACCGTTGAACTGACGGGAAGTTAAGCCCTGAGAAAGGGAAGCTCCTCATTTTAATGAGGAGAGGAAGTCACATAGGAAAGCCTGGGCCTGCGGAAGAGAAGCTCAGGAACTTCTTCTCCAAAGGATAAAACCAAGGGTTTGAAGCAAAACATTTGTAAAAAAAGCCCCTACCGCAGTATACAAAGTTGCCTTAAACCAAAAGTCCATGGGATAGACCCTCAGAAGCATGTCTTCGTCTCTAAAACGCCACGAATAAGGGTCAAAGAAAAGGTTATGAAAGACAGTAAAAAGCCAGTCATAGCTAACCGCAGAAGCAATTAACACAAAAAGGACAAAAACTTCAAGCAATAGCCCACCAAAGAACAAAACCTTTCCCATATCTTTTATACTCTTTAGGCTAAAGAAGCCCAAAAGCCAAATAGGAAGAGTGATATACAAAAAGCCAAAGAAAAAACTCAAGAGCCTTTTTACATCCTCCATATGTTTTATCTCTCTTTCGTTAAAAAGTCCAGAGCTTTTAAATTCCTCCATGCCACTGTCTGAAAGAACAGACCTAAGCCCAAGTTTGGCTATGCTTAGTCTTAGCTCATAGGACATTGAGTCTGGTGGCAGGTCTACTCTTTTATAGAGGAACTCCACAAAAAGGTCTGTGAAGGTAAGGCGAACTACAAGCAGTGTAAGGAGAATAGGGAAAAGGACTATGAGCAAAAGGCTCACAGCCCACTTCTTACTCGCCATGTGTTAAGTATAACTTACCTATAGCCTCTTATTGTTGTAGGTCCCGCATGACAGGCTATGCAGGATTTTTCTGTGCCAATAACCCTTACAAGACCAAAGCTCTCTGCTATTTGCTGGTGTTTGGCGTGTATGCTCTCTATAGGTTTGAACCTTCTTACCTGTGGCACGTTTATGCCTTGGTGGCACTGGTAGCAGGTAAGCATGGCTTCCTTCCAGAGGTTAACCGCCTTTTCTTTATCCTTTGCCTCAAGGGCTTTTGGAAGCTCATTGTAGAGGATGTTGTTTCTGTGTCTGACAACTGCCTTGAGGTCATCTCCCCACTGGGCTACCATCGGACCTGCCAAAGCCATGTTCTTTCCACAGGCGGACAGCCCCATTGGGCTTCTTATGAGCCTTAGTCCTGCGTCAAACTCACCCTTTTCTATATACCCCCTGAGAGCTACAAAGGAGAAAAAGGTTCTGTATGCACCCGCTTTGAAGTTGAGCCTTACATCTGCGAGATACCTACCTGCCTGCATTATCTGTTCCTTGTTGGCACCACCTACGATTAGTATATTTTTGCCATCTTTTTGCACCATCTTTATAGTAGGCTTTTCAAAGCTCAAACCCAACTCTTTTACTATGTCATTGTTTACTCCCACCACTATGAGATTTTGGTAGTTTATACTCTTTAGCCTTTGGTCGCTTACGAGAAGCTCTGGCATTTTAGATTGACGAACATCCTCTGCGGTAAAGCCTATGTCCTCCGTCCATTGTCCAAGATAGTAGGCTATCCTGCCAGCAAAGGCAACTATATCAGGGTCTTCCTTTGAGCCATAGACCACAAGTGTATTTGGGATAACCGCATCCTTAATCACCGCAGGCGTGCCTGTCCAAACCTCTCCATAGGTTACATAGGGAAAGAGTCTATCCGCAAAGGGTGGGTCAATCACTGGCTGTGCCAAGGAAATGCTGATTACACCAAGGACTATAAGCCTTTTCATAGTTGTCCTCCTGTGCTTTTGAAAGGAAAATTTTAACTGTGTAGGTGCTGTGAGGCTATAAAAGTTGATTGTGGTAAAGATTACGAACGCTTATTTAAGCATATCAGCATATCTTTAAATCGGGGTGAGGGGACTTGAACCCCTGACCTCCTGCTCCCGAAGCAGGCGCTCTGCCACCTGAGCCACACCCCGTTAGGATAGAATTTTATTCCTTAAAAAACCTTGTATTTTTTCCTTCCACTTGTTGGCAACAAAGAGAACCTCTTCTTGGTCTATGGTTTTTAGCTCTCCCTTTTCCATTAAGACCCTTCCTTTGCATATGACCGTGTCTATGTCTGAGGACTTTGCGGAGTATACAAGCTGGGCAATGGGGTCATAGAGGGGTAGTAGATGAGGCTTGTTAGGGTCAAGGAGTATAAGGTCTGCGTCGTATCCTACCTCAACCCTTCCTGCTTTTATACCCACCGCTCTAAAGCCTTCTTCACTTGCTATTCTAAGGGCGGTTCTTGCATCCATTGCCTTTGCGTCAAGGTTTGCACCCTTTTGCAGTTTTGCCATAAGGCTTAACTCTTCAAGCATATCAAGGTTGTCATTGGAAGCTGGTCCGTCAGTGCCAAGACATACATGAATGCCTCTTCTTATGTAGTCGCTTATGGGTGCTATGCCAGAGGCGAGTTTTAGGTTGCTCTCAGGACAGTGCAAAACCTTTGCACCCTTCTCCTTTATCATTTCCCTTTCTTCCTCTGTAGTCCATACTACATGAGCCATCAAAGTTTTGTCTGTAAGTAGACCAAGACTGTATAAGTGTTCCACAGGTCTTTTGCCAAACTTTTCTAAGGATGCGTCTACTTCTTGTTGGGTTTCCGCTACATGGATGTGAATGTATAAATCTTCTTCAAGGGCAAGCTGGAGAGCTTTTTTCAGGGTATCTGGAGAGCAGGTGTAGACCGCATGAGGACAAAGGGTTGGGAATATTAGCTCCTGTCCTTTGAAGTCTTTTATAAATTCTCTTGCCCTCTTTAGGTATTCCTCTTGAGTTTTTGCCACCTTTGTGGGAAAGTCAAGAATGCCAAAGCCAAGCCCTGCTCTTATGCCAGCCATTTGTGCAACTTCCGCTACGCTTTCCTCAAAGAAATACATATCCATAAACAGGGTTGTCCCTGAGCGTATGGCTTCCGCAATTCCTATGAGAGCCCCCTCTTTTACAAACTCTGGAGAGACAAACTCACCTTCCAAAACCCATATAACCCCTTGAAGCCAATCCATAAGGGGCAAGTCTGCACCCAAACCTCTCAGCAGGCTCATGGATATATGGGTGTGCATATTGGCAAAAGAGGGAAAGAGGACTTTGCCTTTTGCGTGTATAACATGCTTTGTGGGGGCTTGGATGTTTTGTGAGATTTCTACTATTTTGCCACCTCTTATAGCTACATCTGCAAGCTGGTTCTTTTCTCCCAAGAGAGCGGACTTAATCAAAAGGTCAAACATGGCTTCAAGTAAATCCGACGGAGCGGGCTTACGCCCCGCTCCTCCCGTCTTTCTAACATCAGACACAAGGTCAGAAGGAACTGGCTCCAAGAGCTTGTCAAAGGTGTCCTTTGGGTATAGAATTTTATACATCGTTTTGCCCTTCCTATCATCCTATCCCACCTCTGGGGACTTGTCAAGTCCCCCCCTTCCCCAGACCACGCACGCAGGAGAGTCACGCGTTTGGCGGTAAGTCCACGTCACTCCGAGGAACACCCCGAGAGTTAAGGAGAGCCACAGCACGGTTTAGCCAGTACTCATAAGACTTTTCATAAAGTTTTTCAGCCTCTTTAACACCCCGAGCGGACAGATACAAAGGCGTCACAAAACCGAAGGAGACACTTCCGTCTGACTTACGCCACAAAACGAAAGCGACCAGTTCACCGGTAGACAGAATGTATTCTTCCCAAGCCACAACCTCAGCATCCAGAGGAAAGAAAAGCTCTATATCATGGGGAAAGAAAGGAGTGATATACATCCCAACAGGACGAGCAGGCTTAACAAGCCTCCATTTGCGTCCCTTCTTGTCCCTTTTCTCTTTCATGGCAAAACCTCCTTTAAAAGTCTTCTAAGAGGAACAACACGTCCTCATCAAGCTCCTCAACAGAGGACACCCCAGAGGACACCTCTGGGACCTGAACCACCTCACGAGCGGTAAGAGCTTCCTGAACAAGCCAGTCTTTACGCACCTCTTCCCAGAGCGGGGGAGACCGTGAAAACAAACCATCCCCCGTAACGAAAAACCACCAATCATGACGCCCATAGGACACCACAGCACACCGTAGCTCCCTCACATAACCTTCCAACATAGCACCATGACGCCAGACAAACCCTTCTATACGATACACATACCCAGCGACCTCTTTGGTAGACCGCTCCTTCCGGTAAAGAACCCCAAAAAGACTGACGAAGTGAACGCCCCAGAGCATAGCCTCAAGCTCTATAGCTTCCTGCATGCTAAGCTTAATATCCGTTGGAACGTCCAAATAACCCTCATAGTTCTCTGAGCCTTCCAGATAAGCCTCAAGGTAGCGACGGAGAGCCTTAAGACCCCAGATCTCTTGAGCATGCACCACAGAACCCCCACCACACAGCTCCCATAAGGCACGCAGGACATACACAGGAATGCGTCCAGTAGCCACCACGTGAAGGTGAGGGTGAAGGTCAAGCACACCGCTCTCAAGCCTTTTGGTATTGACCTCAAGGACGGACGCACCCAGACCGAGAATCTGAGACACGGTTTTACCCCTATGACGCTTTAAGAACTTACCAACAAAACCGAGATGCTTACGGACAGTTGCATATGCCTTACGACTGCTTGCCTTCTGGCTCAGAGCTTTGAAATGCTCCTTTGCAATCTCCCTGACACGAGAGCGGACCTCCTTCTCAAGCTTTTTAGTTAAACGGAGAGAAAGGAAACGACGCCAAGCAGACCGAACCTTGTCAACGAGAGAAGTATCCCAACCCTCATGAGCAGGAGGCGTTAGGGTATACAGGACAAGTTTTTTAATGCCATTCACTTCCACAACATGAAAGAAGAACTCAACCCTGTCATTGTTTTGTTTAACACGCTTAGCCCAGCAGGTAGGGCAGAAGATAGACCTGCAGTAGTGGGGATGAAACTTGACAACAGGCATGACAGGGTCATCAGGAGGGTCTTCAAGGTTCTCTCCAGGGACCCACTCAAGATAACCATAGGACAGAGACCCAACACGCCCACAGGTGGACAACCTGCTCAAACGCTTTGCAGCCTTAGAAAAGTGCCTGTGGGTAGAGATGAGATAACCGTCAGAGGTGTCTGCAGCAAAAACGCTTATGGGGAAGTAAATTATATTCGTCCATGCTAAAAAGGATAGCCCTCACCAGAAGTGAAGAAGATATACAAAGGGACAAACCTATCTTTGAAAAGGCTGGCTTTCAAGTCTTGGAATTGCCTCTTATTGAAGAAGAACTTCTTGACTTTGAGCCTCCAGAGGGGAGCTTTGACTTTGTAGTCTTTCAGAGTCCGAGGGCGGTAAAGGTATTTCTTTCTAAGTGTAGGCTTAAAGAAGAGAAGATTGTGGCAATAGGTGAAAAGACTAAAAAGGCGGTAGAAGAACACGGCTACAAGGTCTGGGCTATGCCAGAGAACTACTATGGAGAAGAGCTTTTGAAAATATTTAGGGGTCTTAAGGGAAAGGTGCTTGTGCCAAGGTCTGCTATAGGAAGAGAGGAAGTAATGGAAGGGTTAAAGGCTCTTGGTTTTGAGGTGCATGCTCTGGATGTATACACCATAAAGCCAAAGCTATACCAAAAGGAAGAGCTCATTAATAAGCTCTCCACTGCGGACGCTGTAGTTTTCGCAAGTCCTTCTGCGGTCAAGGGTCTCCTTGCAAACTTGCAAAAGGAAGAAGTCATAAGCCTTTTAGAACCTATAAAAGTAGTGTGCATTGGCAAAACTACAAAGGATTTCTTCGAGAGGGAGGTGGGGCTAAAGTGCCTTGTGCCTGAAAAGCCTTCTATTGAAAGGGTGGTGGAGCTCCTAAGAGGTTTGGCATAAATTTTGCATATATATGTGGACATGAACCAGAAAACTATTTTGAAGGATGTAGAGTTTGAGGGTATTGGTATACATAGCGGTGAGGTCTCAAGGATAGTTCTCCGTCCAGAGGGAGAAAACACGGGCATAAGGTTTCTTGTAAAAGGGACATACATACCCGCCAATTACAGATATGTGCAAGGCACAGACCACGCCACTGTGCTTGGAAAGGATGGTGTAAAGGTTAGCACGGTAGAGCATCTTCTTGCGGTTCTTTATATGCTGAGTGTGGACAACCTCACAATTGAGTTCATAAAAGGACATGAAGTCCCTATACTTGACGGGAGCGGTTATTACTTTTATAAAACCTTGAAAAACTTAACCCTTGAGTTTGAGGAAAAGGCAAGTTTTTTTGAGATAAAAGAGCCTTTTGAGGTAAAAAACTGTAAGGGATACATACAGGTGCAACCCTACGAAGGCTTTTGTGCGTCATACAGAGGCTATGTAAAGGGTATCCTTGAGGAAGGTATTGCTCACTATTGTGGGAATGCAAAAGGGGTGGTCTTTGCGAGGACTTTTTGCTACGATAGGGATGTGGAGCTTTTGCTCCAGAATGGGCTTGCAAAGGGTGGAAGTCTAAAGAACGCAGTGGTCATAGGTGATGGTTTTGTCTACAACCCAGAGGGTATGAGGTCAAAGGACGAGCCTATAAGGCATAAACTCTTGGACCTTATCGGAGACCTTAGCTTACTGGGCTTTAGGCTAAAGGGCAAGGTTTTTTCCTATCTTGGCGGACATAAGCTAAATTATGAGTTTGTAAAAAGCCTTGCGGAGAGCTCTCTTTCTACGAGCCTTATATCCTCTTCTGTGTCTACTCCGTGATAGTAGTTTTTTGTAAGGATTACCTTTATGCTGTAGCCTGCCTCTAAAAGGCGGAGCTGTTCAAGGTTTTCTAAGGCTTCCAGCGTGCTTTTCTGCAAGGTGGTAAACTCCAAAAGGGTTTGTTTTCTGTAAGCGTAAATGCCTACATGCTTTAGCGGATAAAGGTCTGAAGAGGTTTTCATGTATGGTATGGGAGACCTTGAGAAGTATAGGGCGGTTTGGTCTTGACGCAGGACTACCTTTACCGAGTTTGGGTCTGTGTAGGCATATGGGTCCTTTATGGCAAGGGTAGCCACAGGGTGGTCCTCAAGGGCGTGGAAAAGTCTTTGGATGTCTTCTTCGTATACAAAGGGCTCATCACCTTGATAGTTAATTACCCAATCTATCTCCTCGTCTCTTATGGCATAGGCAACTCTATCGCTTCCAGAGGGTAGGTCAGAGGGTGTAAACCTTACCTCCACAGGAAGGTCTTTTACCACTTCATAAATCCTTTCACTGTCCGTAGCCAAGATTACCCTCTCCTTAGTCCTCAAACAACCTTCCACTACCCATCTTATCAATGGCTTGCCAAGTATGGAAAGGAGAGGCTTTTCCTTTAGCCTTGTGGAACTAAGTCTTGCGGGTATGACGATAAGTCTTCTCATTGCAGTGATAAGTAAAGTATTATAAGGAGTAATAAAAGGATAAGCATAATAAGAGCCATAAGCAGTTTTCTATAACTACTTGGCTCTTGTGATAGGAAGGATATTATCTGGTCTTTGTTTCTTGAAGCTTGCTCTATGTTTCCTATATATTCTGTCAGCTTCTTAACCTTTTCCTTGAGGGAGCTTTTTTCCATTTCAAGTTTTTGCGACTAGTCTCTGAAAATATTGACACCTTAATTTATTGCTTGAATTGTTTCACATACGAACTCACAAACAAAAGCTATAATATCCCTATGTATAGGGCTATTGAAGTCTCATGCCCTATGACAAAGGAAAAAGCTAACATCGTTTCTGAAGTCATAAAGCTATACAGAAAAACCGCACAGCTCGTAGCAAACTTCCAGTGGTTTCTCTTCTTCAAAACTGGCTCCTTTAACAGAAAAGCTAACATAAAACACTTAAACTGCCTACTTTCAGAAAGGTTCAAGTCCACTATCCAATACCATGTGGTAGTCCCTACACTGGAAAGTTTTATCGCCAATGTCCAAGAAAGGTTCAAAGAGATAGTCCTTAGCTCAACTCTTCCGGGAGTGTTTCATCCATTGTGTAAAAATAAAGTAAGGAGGTGTTAACATGAAACAGCCAAGCAAGGAGAAAGAAGAACAATACCGCAGGGAGTTCAATAAGGGGTCTTTTAGTAAGGCATCTTATCCTGCCCCAAGATATAGCCAAAACAAAAACTGTGATGGAAGAGCTAAGGTCCATCTCACCTCGCATGGCGGTTAATGTAATGGACCAATACATGCCATACTATCAAGCCTACAAGTATCCTGAACTTTCAAGAAGGACAAGCAGAGAGGAGTATATAAGAGCCCTTGAGCATGCTAAAAACTTGACGCTTATATTAGACTGAATAAGTTTTTTTCTAAACCCCATGGTAAAACAAAGAGAACCCATAGTTGCCATAGCAACCCCCTTTGGTGAAAGTGCCATTGGAGCTATAAGGCTTTCTGGTCTTGGTGTGTGGGAAAGGATAAAGGACCTTTTGGTTCTCAAAGGAAGTCTGAAGTCAAGGTATGCCCATTTTGTGAAATTAAAGGATATGGATGGTAAAGTGCTTGATGAGGGAATTCTAATCTTCTACCCATCTCCAAAGAGCTACACAGGTGAAGACATGGTGGAGCTTTTCCTTCATGGAAATCCTCTCATTCTAAAAAAAGCCCTTGAGCTTTTCCTTTCAAGGGGTATAAGGTTGGCAGAGCCTGGGGAGTTTACCAAGAGAGCCTTCTTAAATGGAAAGTTAGACCTCCTGCAGGCGGAAGCAGTAGGAGACCTCATCGGTGCTAAGTCTGAACTTAGCCTGAGGTCTGCCCAGAGGCAACTCCAGGGAGAGCTCTCTTCTCTTATAAACTCCCTTAGAAACAGACTTCTTGAACTTCTTGCCTATGTGGAGGCGGACATAGAGTTTTCGGAAGAGGACATTCCCACCCTAAGCAAGGAGCAAATAATAAGCCTTCTTAAGGAAATTCTCAAGGACATAGATAAGCTTCTATCAACGGTAAAAACTGGAGAGTTTCTCAGAAGGGGCATAAACCTTGCTATAGTTGGAAAGCCAAATGTAGGTAAATCCTCTCTCTTTAATGCATTGCTTGGCAAGGAAAGAGCCATAGTTACAGACATTCCCGGGACTACAAGAGACTTTTTGCAAGAAACTCTAACTCTTAAGGGCATACCGGTAAACCTCATAGATACTGCGGGCATAAGGCACGCACAAGACCCTGTGGAAAAGATAGGAGTGGAAAGAAGCATTCAAAAACTCAAAACCGCGAACATGGTTCTCTTTGTGGTGGACGTTAGCAGCCCTCTTGAGGAAGAAGACCTAAACATATATTCTATAGTCAAAGACCTTGAGCATATTGTGGTGGCTAACAAGATAGACAAGGGTGTTGAGGAAGAGGTGCTTAAGTCTTTCCCTGAGGCTATAGAGGTAAGTGCCTTAACAGGGAATGGACTGGAGGATTTGAAGGAGAGAATCCTGCAAAGGCTTGGTCTTCATGTAAGCAATAGCTTGCAGGTTCACATAACCGTTAGGCATGAAAACCTCTTGAAAAAATCCTCAGAAGTGTTAAAATCATTAATATACAGACTGGAGAAAGAAGAGCTGTTCCCAGAGATACTCATGCTTGATTTGAGGGAAGCCCTTAGCTATTTGGAGGAAATTCTTGGAGTTGTTAGCACAGAGGATATTTTAGGTAGCATATTTGCAAGGTTCTGCATAGGAAAATAAAGGAGGTTTTGGAGTATGGAACAAGTTCAAGAAAAAAAGGTTTATACACTTGAAGAGCTTAAGAAGCTATCCCTTCAGGAGCTACAGAAAATAGGCAGAGAGCTTGAGCTTTCAAGGGTAACTGGGCTAAGGAAGGAAGAGCTTATAGAGAAAATACTCACAGTGCAGGCAAAAGAGGAGGGACTAAACTTTGTAAAGGGTGTATTAGAGACTTTGCCTGAGAGCTATGGCTTTATAAGAAGCTCTGAAAACAACTACATGCCCAGCTACACTGATGTCTATGTGGCACCATCACAGATAAAGAGGTTTGGACTAAGAACTGGTGATACAATAGTAGGCTTTGCAAGACCGCCACAGGAAAAGGAAAAATACCAAGCACTTATAAAGATTGAATCCGTTAACGGATTACCACCAGACCCAGATATTCTTAAGGCAAGACCTCAGTTTGAAAAACTCACTCCTTACCATCCAACAGAGCGGTTTAACCTGGAAACATCCCACACAGAACTATCTACAAGGGTTATAAGCCTCATAGCACCCATAGGAAAGGGACAAAGGGGTATGATTGTGGCACCACCAAAGGCAGGAAAGACAGTGCTTTTGCAGAAAATAGCAAAAGCCCTTATACAGAACCACCCTGAGGTGCATCTGATAATCTTGCTCATAGACGAAAGACCAGAAGAGGTCACAGAAATGAGAAGGATAGTGGGAGAGGGTGCGGAGGTGGTTGCCTCTACCTTTGACGAGCCACCAGAAAGACATATGCAAGTGGCGGAGCTAGTTGTGGAAAAGGCGAAAAGGCTCGTGGAACTAAAGCAAGATGTGGTAATACTCTTGGACTCTATGACGCGTTTTGGGAGGGCAGCCAACGCAGTTACTCCACCCACGGGCAGAGTTTTGACTGGTGGTATAGAAGCTACCGCACTTCAAAGACCTAAAAAGTTCTTTGGTGCTGCACGGAACATAGAAGAGGGTGGCTCTCTAACAATAATAGCAACCGCTCTCATAGAAACTGGTTCAAAGATGGACGATGTTATATACGAAGAGTTCAAAGGCACAGGAAACATGGAAATACACTTAGACAGAAGGCTAATGGAAAGAAGGATATTCCCAGCCATAAACATAGAGAAGTCTGGCACTAGGAAGGAGGAGCTTCTGCTTGAAGATTGGGAGCTTCAGAGAACATGGGTCTTAAGGAAATTCTTAGCCACTATGGACGCCATAGAAGCTATGGAGTTTCTCCTTGATAAACTCAAGAAGTTCAAAACCAACAAAGACTTCTTAAAGGCTATGCACTCGTGATAAGCCTGCTTGAATACCAAAAAAACCTTGGAAAGAGGCAGATAAAGGCAGTAAATCTTATACATGGAGAAGAAGATTACCTCGTAAAGAGTTTCCTTGACAAGCTGAGAGAAGTAATACCCTTAAGGATATTGTGGGGCGATGAGTTTAGTCTTGAGGATTTTATTGGTTTTATAAGCACCACTGGTATGTTTGCAAAAGAGGAAGCTCTCTTTATCTACATGGCTGAAGAGTTCCTAAAGGGTGTAAAAAACTACAAGAACCTAATTAGTCACCTGGAAAGGTCAAAGGGCAAAAAGGTCTTTTTTTATGTGGGTTATAAGCTAAGTGATAAAGAACTTCAAAAAGAGCCATTCCTAAGTTTATCAAAACTGGGGGATATAATATACACTGGCAGGCTTGATAAGAAAAAGGTGAGGGATCTTGTGAAAAACAAACTTCAGAAGGAAGGCATAAGCATAGAGGATTCCGCACTTGATTATCTCTTGGAAGCAACCTCCTACCAGCTCATGACATTGAAAGTTGAAACAGACAAGCTTATACTTTACGGAAAAAATAGCATAACCCTTGAAGACATCAAGTATATGGTGCTCGCAGAGCCTGAGCTTAGTCTCTTTGACCTATCTGATGGTTTGTTTCTTAAAGATTACGAGAAAGCTCTAAATTCTATCAACTCTGTTTTAATGGCTGGCACACATCCACTGCAGGTTTTAACATTCCTTGTCAATTATACCCTAAAGCTATACACCGCTAAGACCTTGGTAGAAGATGACTGGGATGTAGAGAAAGCCCTTCTTGAAGTGGACGTAAAACACAAGTTTCAAGTTTTAAACTTCAAAAGATACCTTAACGCAAACTCTATTGAAGACCTTAACCTATTACTTAAAAAGCTTTACTTGCTTGACATAGGCATAAAGATTTACTACTTAGAACCCACACAAGCCCTAAGGGAATTTGTGATAGAATACATGCTCCATGAGGAAGGCACATATTACTCGGCAGACACGGGAGACGAAGATAGAGGTATTTCTGAACCTTGATGGGGAGGGAAGCTACAGGGTAGAGACGCCTGTGGGTTTTCTAACGCACATGGTAGAGACCCTCGCAAGGCATGGAAGGTTTGACATAGAGCTTTATGCAGAAGGTGATGTGCATGTCTCTTACCATCATACCGTAGAAGACGTAGGTATAGTGCTGGGTATGGCTTTTCTGCAAGCTCTTGGAGACAAAAAAGGTATAAACCGCTACGGATACGCTATAGTGCCCATGGACGAAGCCCTTGCCATGGTAAGCGTAGACATATCAGGAAGACCTCTATTTTTCTACGAAGACTTAAACCTAAGGGGTAAGATAACAGACTTTGACTTTGAGCTCATATGGGAGTTCTTTAAAGGATTTGCCTTAGAAAGCAAAAGCACTCTTCACATAAGGGTGATCTCCGGCAAGATTCTTCACCATGTGGCAGAAGCCTGCTTTAAGGGTCTTGCATTGAGCCTACGGCAAGCGGTGAGCCTTACAAGCGGAGGTATACCCTCAACAAAGGAAAGCCTATAAGCTACTCGTAGACTATAAAACCGTATAGGTTCATGCTACGAAGCTTTTCAAGTTGCATAATAGCTTCCTCTCTACTCTCATACCTGCCGTAGAAAACCCTAAAAATGCCCGCACTTTCTACAACGGATACATCTTTGAGATTTAGCTCTTTCTCAAGCCTATCTCTCCAAGCCCTTGCGGAGTTTGCGGAAGAAAAGGCACCAAGCTGAATTCTGTAGAACTTAATGGCTGGCTTAGGAACTTCTGCTTCTTGGGGTTTTACTTGGTTGGACCTATTCTTTTCAGAAGCTGGTTCTTCCTGCTTTTCTTCTCTTTCTGGAAGCCTTGGCGTACTCTGTCTGCTCTGCTCTGCTATAAGGACAAGGCTGAGAAGCTCATAGGCTCTAGACTTGAATTGAGATGTGGTCTGTCTGTCCTCTAAAACCTTCCTTATGTATTCCTTGGCAGAAGTGTAGTCGCCAAGCCTGTATTCGACCCCAGCTAGGCTGAGATATATGTATGGACTCCCCATGCCGTTGTTTATAAGACGCTGATAGACTTCCTTAGCAGAAGCATAGTCCCCCTCGCCTTCGTAGAACTGGGCAAGCTCCAATTGTGCATCAATAAACATGGGGTTGTAAGCAACAGCCTTACGGAGGTTAGCAAGATAATCTTCTTTCCTATCGATAGCCTGATATACCTTTGCTAGGGAGTAAAAAGCCATGTGCTTTTGAGGAAATGCTTCGTCTTCAATAACTTCTCTCAGAACCCTTATAGCCCGCTCATAGTCCTTCTGTTTATAGTAGAGCACTCCTAAGTTGAGCTTTGCTTCTGTATGTGTTTTATCCACTTGAAGGGCTCTAAGAAAGGCATTCTCTGCCTTTTGGTATTCTTGCACTTCCATGTAAGCTAATCCAAGAGCATTCCAAACCTTTGGTTCATTGGGTGCAAGCTGTGTTGCTCTGAAGAAGTTGGCTATAGCTTCTGAATAGTTTTTGGCTATGTAAGAGGACATGCCAAGGTCATAAAAATATTGCCACTGGGATTTAGAAACATCTTCTTGCTTTGGAGCACAGGAAAATATAAAGAGAAAAATCAAGAGTGTGAATTTTCTCATTGCTTGACTATAGCACCACCAAAGGTTCCTCTCAGTTTCCTTAGCTCACTGTTTATATCATCAGTCTTTACCAAAACCCTAACCTTATAGAAGTTGTCCTCCTCAACTATGTTTACCTTATAACCCATTTTTCTTGCTCTTTCTGCAGTTTTCTTTGCACCCTTTTCATTTGCAAAGGCTCCTATTTGCACTATGTAGGTTTTTAAAGGTGCTTTTGTAGTTTTCCTGGTCTCTTTAACTCCCTGAGGCTTTTCCTTTTTCTTTTCCTCTTTTATTCCCTCAGCCATAAGATTTTGCTCCGCAGTTTTTGGAACTTCTTTTATTTCCTTCTTCTCCTTCTTAGTCTTTTCAACCTCTTTTGTTTTTTGAGGTGTTTCTATCTTCTTTTCCTCCTTTATCTTCTGGGGTATCAGGTCTTGCTCTTTAGTCTTTGAAGTTTCCTTTATTTCTTGCTTTTCTTGAGCTTTCTCTTCTTGTTTCTCTGGCTTCGATTTGGGCTCTAACTCCGTAGAAGCAGGAGTTTGTTGAACCTGTGGAGCTTCTTCTTTCTGTGGTGAGGGTTTAACTACAAGGGGTGGTGGCTGAACCTGTTCTTCTTTGGTCTTTAGCCACTCATTCAAACCGAGATAAAAAAACACAAGGGCAACAAGCACTCCAAGAAGTATTATGAGCCTCTCTCTTTTCACAGCTACCCTCCTTTATGAGACTATTATAAACCTTTGAACCATCTAAAAGTTGCCTTTAGACCCTCTTCGAGGGATACCTTAGGAAACCATTCCAGCAAACTCTTTGCTTTGCTTATGTCCGGACACCTTCTGGGGGGGTCGTCATCTCGTGGCGGAAGAAACTCAATTTTTGAGGAAGACCCAGAAAGTTCAACAACCCTTTTGGCAAGCTCCAATATGGAAACCTCTTCAGGATTTCCCAAATTTACCACCGTGCCAGCAATACCTTCTCTAACAGATAGTCTAAAAAGTCCTTCCACAAGGTCATCTATGTAGCAAAAGCTCCTTGTCTGTGAGCCATCCCCGTATATGGGTAGTGGTTCTCCACTTAGGGCTTTCTCTATAAAGGTGGGTATTACCCTCCCATCCTTTCTTCTCATGCGTGGACCGTAGGTGTTAAATATCCTTGCAATCCTCACATCAAGTCCATGTTCTCTGTGATAAGCCATACATAGTGCCTCAGAAAACCTCTTAGCCTCATCGTAAACGCTTCTTGGACCTACTGGGTTTACATAGCCCCAGTAGTCTTCTGACTGAGGATGGACCTGTGCAGAGCCATAGACTTCAGAAGAGGAGGCAAAGACATACCTTGAACTCTTTAGCTTGGCAAAACCCAGAGTGTTGAGGGTGCCAAGGGAGTCCACCTTCATGGTGTGTATGGGATGGTTCATATAGTCTACAGGAGAGGCAGGACAGGCTAAATGGACTACGAGGTCTACTGGACCTTCTACGTATATGTAATTGACCACATTGTAGTGTATAAAGCGAAAATTTTTCTTTCCAAAAAGGTGGGCTATGTTGTCTGGACTACCTGTAAGGAAGTTGTCCATGCCTATAACGTAAAAGCCTTCTTCTAAGAACCTTTCCGCAAGGTGTGAGCCTATAAAGCCTGCCACACCGGTTATCAAAACCCTCATCTTCCCACAGGGTAGTATTCAAAGCCTAATGCCCTCACCTCCGATGGTTCGTATACATTTCTGCCATCCACTATAATGGGTAAAGCCATAAGGCTCTTTACCCTTTCTAAGTCCGCTTTTTTAAACTCTTCCCATTCTGTAAGTATAAGCAGGGCTTCCGCATTTTCTACCGCACTGTAGGGGTCTTTTGCATAGCTTATGTCCTTACCTTCCGGAAAGAGGAGTTTGAAGTTCTCCATAGCCTTGGGGTCATAAAGGGAAAGTTTTGCACCCTCCCTTAGTAGCATATCCACTATCTTTATGGAAGGTGCTTCTCTTATGTCATCCGTGTTGGGTTTAAAGGCAAGCCCCCAAACCGCCAACTTTTTGTCTTTAACGCTCCAAAGAACCCTCTTTACCTTTTCCACAAACCTTATGGGTCTCTCTTGGTTTATCCTGTCTACCTCCCTCAAAAGTCCAAAGTCAAGCCCGTAGTCTTGAGCTATCCTTATAAAAGCCTTCACATCCTTTGGAAAGCAAGAGCCCCCATAGCCTATGCCTGCATTGAGAAAATCCCTTCCTATGCGTTTGTCATAGCCCATGCCATCCGCAACCAACTTTATGTCCGCACCGGTCTTCTCGCAGAGGTCTGCGATCATGTTTATGAAGGATATTTTCATAGCAAGGAAAGAATTGCTTGCGTGTTTTATGAGCTCTGCGGTAGCTGGGTCTGTAAAGATTATGGGACAGTTAAAGTCTTTATAGAGTTCCTCAAATATCTTCTTTGCTCTTTCGCTTTCCACTCCCACCACTATCCTATCAGGTTTTAGAAAATCCTCTACCGCAGAGCCTTCTTTGAGAAACTCAGGGTTTGATGCCACATCGTAGGGTATATCTGGACTTTTTATGTATCTTTGCACTGTCTTTTTTATAAGCTGGTGTGTGTTTACTGGAACGGTGGACTTTTCTATGAGGAGCTTGTAAGAGGTCATGAGCTTTGCGGTTTCCCTTGCCACCTCTTCCACCTGTGAAAGGTCCGCAGAGCCATCAGGTCCTTGAGGCGTCCCCACGCAGATAAATATCACATCAGAAAACTCAAGCCCTTCTTTCAGGTTCGTGGTGAATTTTAGCCTATTAGAACTTAGACTCTCATGCATAAGCTCCTCAAGCCCTGGCTCATAAATGGGAGACCTACCAGCCCTCAGGAGCTCCACCTTTTGAGGAATTTTTTCCACTACCACAACCTCATGTCCAAGGTGTGCAAAGCACACGCCCGTTGTAAGCCCTACGTATCCTCCTCCAACTACAGTTAGCTTCATGACTTATATTTTAAACCATGAAGTTTAGTCCACTCTTTTATAAGAGGGTTTCTAACATCCTTGAACGCAGGAAAGAGCTTCTTCTAAAACTCTCAGAAAAGGAGCTCATACTACCTACCACCGAGGAAGTGGTGGAGATTAATAGGGTCATAATGCAAGAGCATAAGGGGGTTTTTGGAGTAAGGGACAGAAACCTCGTAGAATCTGCGATAGCCTCCGTGATTAATAAAAAGGAATACGAGGGTGAAAATGACCTTTTTTCTCTTGGCTTTACTCTTTTTTCAAAACTTATACAAAACCGTCCCTTTGTTGACGGCAATAAGAGAACTGCGGTAGTAGTGTTTGAATATTTCATGGAGATAAACGGGCAGGAGCTTCTTCTCTCTAACGACCAACTCTATACACTTACGGTAAGTGTAGCAAAGGGAGAAAGCCTACATCCTCTCAGGAGCTTCTATTCCCAGCAATTCAAAGGCAGTCCTTAGGGTTATCTCCACACCCTTAAAGAGGGCAAGTCTCAAAAGCATAAGATTTTTGTCCTCCACCATTACTCTGTGATGATTGTAGTAGTGGTGAAAGTCCTTTGCAAGCTCAAGGAGCGAGTAAGTTATAAGGTGAGGAGAAAAGGTCTTGGCTACCGCTTCAAAGGTATCTTTTAGATATAGACACTTCTTAATCAGTCTAAGGTCTTCCTCAGAAAGCCCATGCAGGTATTCTCTTAGGTCTTCCTTGTCTGGGTCTATGCCATACCTTTCCTTGACCTCTCTAAAGACTCCCCTTATCCGTGCATAAGCATACTGCACATAAAAGACGGGGTTTTCTGTGGTGTTCTTCTTTACAAGGTCTATGTCAAAGTCCAAAGGTGTATCGCTGTCCCTTGTGAGAAAAACAAACCTCACCGCATCCTTTCCCACCTCTTCTATTAGCTCCTGCAGAGTAATAAACTCGCCAGTCCTTTTGGACATACGCACCTCTTGACCACCGCTTATGAGCCTTACCATCTGGACAAACTCCACCTTTAGCCAATCCTCTGGAACATCAAGAGCTTTTAGAGCACCTATAAGCCTTCTTTCGTATCCATGATGGTCCGCACCCCAAAGGTTTATAACCTTGTCAAAGCCTCTTTGGAACTTTTGGTAATGATAAGCTATGTCCGAGGCAAAGTAGGTCCAAGAGCCATCGGATTTTCTAACTACCCTATCCTTGTCATCTCCAAAATCTGAGCTTTTGAACCACAAAGCACCGTCCTTTTCGTATATGTAGCCCCTTTCCCTTAGCTTTTGCATAACCTCTTCCACAAGACCTCTCTCGTAGAGGCTTCTCTCGCTAAACCAACTATCAAAGGACACAGACAAAAGCTCAAGGGTTTCTTTAATATCCTCAAGAAGTCTCTTGTGAGCATACTCTTTGCAAAGGTCTATAGCCCTTTCCCTTTCAAGCTCTAAAAGCCCCTCTCCGTAAAAAGCCTTTAGGTCTTTGGCAAGCCTTTTTATGTATTTGCCCTTATAGCCTTCCCTTTCAAAGACCTCTCTTAGCTCTGGGTCTTCTTTTCCAAAAAGCTCATAGTATCTATGCAAAACCGAAAGCCCAAGCATGTAAACCTGATTGCCCGCATCGTTTATGTAATACTCCCTTAGGACCTTGTGTCCAAGCCTTTGGAGAAGTTTTGAGAGCACATCGCCAACCACCGCACCCCTTCCATGTCCCACATGTAAAGGACCAGTAGGGTTGGCACTTACAAACTCCACTTGAATATACATAGGCTTTTCCACAGGCTCAAAGAAGTAGTCCTGCCCCTTTGTGAGAAGCCCTTTGAATTCTTCCCTTACAAACTCCTCGCTGAGCTTTATGTTTACAAAGCCCTTGACCGCCTCTGCAGTCATTAGGTGGTCTGAGAGCTTGCTTGCCAGCTCTTGAGCAATCTCCTGTGGGTTTTTCCTAAGAGACTTGGAGAGCAAAAAGGCTACGTTGGTGGCATAGTCTCCATAGCTTTCTTCCCTTGGTGGCTCAAGGCTAAAAGAGTCTATCTCTATGGAATACAGCTCCTTTATCCTTTCCCTTATAGCCCTTTCAACAAATCCCTTCACACCTTTTATTTTAACACCCTTCTGCTTCCACAGATATACTTCACACCCTTTCCGGTTCTTGCCCAGTGCCTTGTGTCCGCCCTTACCTCTAACATATCCCCAGCCTTTAAATGATACATACCCTCCTCAGTCAAGACCTTGAGCCAAAGAGAATTATCTCCACATCCTTGTCAAAGAGTATCCCTAAGCATAGATAAATATCCTTTCTATGGACACTTATCCACACCTCGGGTTTAGGAGCTCACCGACAAAAGTATCCTTACTCCAAAGGCACTACGCTCATCAAGCAGGCTTTTTATACCTACTTGATAAGGGCTTGCAGAGTGCGGTGTAAACACCACATTGCCTAACACGGTAAAGATTAGTTGCCAAGACTTCAAAGGCGGTTTCCTTTATGGCTCTTATCTCTTCCTCTGATAGCCTTAACTTCATTCCTCCTCTTGAGGTGTGCTTTCCCTCTTCATGGCTACTTTACCCGTTCTTGCCATCTCCTTTATGCCAAAAGGTTTCACAAGCTCTATAAAGGCATTGAGCTTGTCCTCTGTTCCTGTTATCTCAACCGTGTAAGTTTCTGGAGAGACGTCCACTATCCTGCACCTGAATATCTCCACAAGCCTAAGCACCTCGTCCCTTGCCCTTGGCGTGGCGGTATGGACCTTTATAAGGGCAAGCTCCCTCTCCACATGAGGCGTGTCTGTTAGGTCTTTTACCTTTATGGTATCTATGAGTTTTCTAAGTTGCTTTACCACTTGGTCTATTACCACGTCATCACCTATTACCTCAAGGGTCATACGAGAAATACCCTTTTCATGGGTTTCACCCACCGACAAGCCTTCTATGTTGTATCCCTTGCCTGCTATGAGGGTTGCAATGCGAGCAAGAACGCCAAGCTCATTACGCACAGTAAGGGTTATAATGTGCTTGCGCACCTCTCCCTTCTTCACTTCTCTGAAAAGGGGGGCTTTTACCGCATCAAGCTGAGAGCTTCCAATGGTATCTGACATCCTAAAACCTCCTTACATCATTAAGACTTATAACAAAAACACCAAAGCCAAAAGCCTATGCATCTTACCCTACCAGATACATGGTCTCCGCCTCTACGCTCTTTTTACCATCTTCCAGTATCATATCCCTATAGGACTTGCCTGCAGGCACCATAGGAAGCACATTTTCCTCCCTGTCCACATGGAAGTCCATTATAACGGGCTTGTCCTGAACCCTTAAGGCTTCTTCTATTATCTCTCTCACCTCTGAGGGTTTTTCCGCTCTAAAGCCCACCGCACCGCAGGCTTCAGCAAGCTTTACAAAGTCAGGCTGAACGGAAAGGTCTACCTCTGAATATCTCCTCTCGTAGAAAAGCTCTTGCCACTGACGCACCATGCCCAGATATCCGTTGTTTATTATAGCAACCTTAACTGGCACTCTGTATTGCACCGCAGTAATAAGCTCCTGCATAGTCATCATAAATGAGCCATCTCCATCAATAACAAAAACATCCCTCTCTGGTCTCCCCAGCTTTGCCCCAATGCCTGCAGGAAAGCCAAAGCCCATAGTGCCAAGCCCTCCAGAGTTTATAAACTGTCTTGGGAAAGAATACTTATAAAACATTGCGGACCACATTTGATGCTGACCCACGCCTGTGACGATTATAGCTTCACCCTTGGTAGCCTCGTATATCTGCTCTATTACATACTGAGGTTTTATAACAATGTTGGAGTTTTTATAGGTGAGGGGGTGCTTCTTTTTCCAAGCCTCAATCTGCTTGAGCCATTTCTGTCTTTCCTCTGGGAAGAAGAGCTTTCCTCCTTCTCTTTTTATCTCTTCAAGTAGCTTTCTTAGAACTATTTTCACATCACCTACTATTGGCACATCCACCACTATGTTCTTGGATATGGAAGCAGGGTCTATATCTATGTGGATTATCTTTGCTTGAGGAGCAAACTCTTCTACCTTTCCTGTGACCCTGTCATCAAAGCGCGCACCCACCGCTATAAGTAGGTCGCAGTTATATACCGCCATGTTGGCGTAATATGTTCCGTGCATTCCAAGCATGTGGAGAGACAGAGGATGAAGCTCTGGGAAGGCACCCTTGCCCATGTTGGTAGTGGTAACTGGTATCTTCATAAGCTCTGCAAGTTCCACAAGCTCCTTTTGTGCCTCTGCCTGCACCGCCCCACCACCCACATAGAGGACTGGTCTTTTGGCTTCCATCATGAGCCTTACCGCTCTCCTTATCTGCTGAAGATTGCCCTCAAGGTGAGGCCTATAGCCGGGAAGGGATTCCTTTACCTCCTCAAGGGAAGGAATCGACACATCGCTGAGCTTTTGAGTTATGTCCTTGGGAATGTCCACAAGCACGGGTCCCGGCCTTCCAGTCCGTGCAATATAAAATGCCTGACGGATTACGAGGGGGAGTTCCTCTATGCTTTTGACAAGGAAGTTATGCTTGGTAATGGGTCTTGTTATGCCCACTATGTCCACTTCCTGAAAGGCGTCGTTGCCTATAAGATGGGTGGGGACTTGCCCCGTTATAAAGACCACGGGCACAGAGTCCATATAGGCATCCGCTATGGCGGTTACCAGATTCGTAGCTCCTGGTCCAGAGGTGGACATGGCAACACCCACCTTGCCCGTAGCCTTTGCGTAGCCCTCCGCCATATGTCCTGCACCCTGCTCATGTCTTGCAAGGATGTGCCTTATGCCTCCATCTCTGTAGAGGGCATCGTAGACCTCCATTATGGCACCGCCCGGATGACCAAAGATTATCTCCACACCTTCTTCCTTTAGAGCCTCTATTACAATATCCGCACCTTTTCTTGGCATCTTCTACCTCCATTCTTAGATCTGTAAAGATATAAAATATATGCAAGTGTTTAGATTTTGTTAAACTTCTCCGCCAGAGTATAAGTTTATAAGAATCAGCTTAAATAAGCATTATTAATAATATATTAAACATATTCTTATTGACAGGCTCGCTTTTCAAGGTTTATGATTTTAACCAAATCCTTTAAGGGAGGTAAAGCATGATTACAAGGCGTGACCTTTTGAAGTCTGCAGGAGTAGGGGCTATTGCTCTGAGTGTTTCATCACAGCCTGTCTTTGCAGCGGCGGAAAGGGTGGTCAAAATGGAAGCCCTTATGCCCCCACCAAAAGGCAACAGAGTTGTTGTGTGTGGTGGTGGATGGGCAGGTTTAACAGTGGCAAAGTATCTAAAAAAGGAAAACCCAAACATAGAAGTGGTCTTAATTGAAAAGAGACCCAACTTCTTCTCCTGTCCCATATCCAACGAATGGCTTGCGGATCTTGTAAGCCTTGATTTTATATCCCATGACTACAATCAACCCGCTGCAAAGTATGGCTACAGGTTTGTTAACTACCCTGTTATAGGCATAGAAAGGGACAAGAAGAGAGTTTATACTCCAAATGGCTATATAGAGTACAACTACCTAGTGCTTGCACCAGGTATAAGATACAACTACTCCGCATGGTTCAAAGACGATAAGGAAATGGCAAGATACACAAAACTGCACTACCCTGCAGCTTTTATACCTGGGTCTGAACATATTGCCCTTAAGAGAAAGGTTCATGAATTTGAAGAGGGAGATTTTATAATTACCGTACCACCAGGTGCCTACAGATGTCCACCTGCTCCATATGAGAGAGCTTGCATGATAGCAGAGGTATTCAAAAGAAACAAGGTTAAGGGTAGGGTTATAATCCTTGACCCTAAGGGTGATATAGCTCCGAAGGGTCCCGGCTTTAGAGCTGCTTATGAGCAGGTATACTTGGGAATTGTGGAATATGTGCCTAACGCGGGGATAAAGGAAGTGGACCCTGTTAAAAAGGTCATAAAAACCAACGCAGGCGACTTTAAGTTTGCAGATGCTAACCTTGTACCTCCACATCAGGCAGGAGAGCTTGTATGGATGGCGGACCTTATAGCAAAGGACAAGGAAGGAAAACCAACAGGCTGGGCAGACCAAGACCCGCTTACCTTCCAAGCAAAGGCAGACCCTCATGTGTTTTTGGTAGGTGACGTTATAGGAGGAGTTCCTTATCCAAAGAGCGGGCATATGGGCAACTCCCAAGGTAAGATAGTGGCAAAGGTCATAGCTTCCAGAATAGCTGGCAAGGAATACAAACCAACACTTCCAGATAACACATGCTATTCCATGGTCAACGGCTCACCTCAGGAGGCTATAGTTATAAACGTTAACTATGAATACAACGAAAAGGAAAAGAAGATAACACCTAAGCCCAAGGTTATAAACGAAAGGTCAGAAGCTCTCGCAAAGGCAACATACGAATGGGCAAGAGCCATATACAGGGACATGTTCTCATAATGTTCTTGGGGCGTCCTCCCGCCCCGTTGCAACACATGTTGCAGAAGGGAACAATTTTTATATCTGGAGCTTGGGTTTTTAAGCCCTTTTCTTTATGGCACTGAATTTGCATAATTATCCGAAAAAGTTTATAATAACATCCAAAGAGGTGCAATGTATGGATAGAAGAGGTTTTATAAAAGCTTGTGGCACTGTAGCGGTAGCTTCTATGATAGACGCCAGCTTTTTCTCTCAAGCACTCGCCCAGCAAAAGGATGGTATGTTTCAGGCATACAAAAAGGCACTCTTGGTAAAACAAGATGGTTCTCCTCTAAAGGAAGAAGACATAAAGCCCCATGTAAACTACATATTCTTCTATCCCCATACCGCCACACCCTGCTACCTGCTCAACCTCGGCGAATCCATACCGCCGGCGGAAATAAAACTAAAGGATGGCAAAAGCTACCAGTGGGGCGGTGGTGTTGGGTCAAAGAAAAGCATAGTTGCCTACTCTGCTATATGTGCCCACCAGTGGAGTTATCCAACCCCTCAGTATTCCTTTATAAACTACTATCCACCGGACACACCCTCAGAAACCACAAAAAAGGCAGGAATAATCCAGTGCTGTGCTCATCTTGCCCTGTATGACCCTAAGGCAGGAGGTAGTGTAATAGACGGTCCTGCGGAGTTTCCTCTTGCCTCCGTGGTGCTTCAGGAGGAGGAAGGAAACTTTTATGCGGTTGGCGTCTTGGGCAAAGACCAGTTTCAACAGTTTTTTGACAACTACAGAACGGAATTAAGACAACAGTATGGCTCCACTGCAAAAGCCAGAGAGTTAGTGGATAAATGTATTGTTATGGAGGTGGATAAATATGTCCAAGCAGTGGTCAGGTGTTAATAGAAGAGAGTTGATAGGAGGAGCTGTAGCTTTTGGCTTGACCGCACCACTGATGGTTTATGCAAGACCACAAAAGAGACAAAAGGCTCAAGTAGTCATAGTAGGTGGTGGATATGGAGGCGTTACAACCGCCAAGTATCTGAAAAAGGAAAACCCAAACCTTGATGTGGTGCTCATTGAGGAAAGACCCTTTTTCATGTCCTGTCCCATGTCAAACCACTTTCTTACCGGTCTTATGGAGCTTACGCCACTTTGCTTTTCTTACAATGTGTTAGAAGTCAAATATGGAGTAAGAGTCATAAACGACAAAGTCCTTGGTGTGGAGCTTGACAAGAAAGTTGTGAGAACTTCCTCTGGTTATATAGCCTACGATTATCTTGTGCTCTCTCCTGGTATAGACTACGACGTAGAAGATAAACCCTTTTACAAAGAGTCTCTGGTTTACAACCCCCCAGCCTTCAAACCCGGTTCAGAGCATATATACCTCAAAAGACTTATAGAAGACTTTGAAGGTGGTGATATTGTAATTACAGTTCCACCACCGCCCTACAGATGCCCACCAGCACCCTACGAGCGCGCAGCTTTGATAGCCAGTATGATAAAGAAAAACAATCTAAAAGCTCATATTTACTTTATTGATGCTAATGAAAGGCCCATAATAAACTCAGAGGGCTTTCTATCCGCTTACTATGACCTCTATAAGGACATAGCCACCTACATAACCTCAGCACAGGTAAGAGATATAGATGTTCACAAAAGGGTAGTGAAGACTTCTCATGGGGATTTTAAGTATGACCTTGCAAACATAATCCCACCCATGAAGGCAAGCGGACTTCTTGAAGATGCTGGACTTTTGAGGAAGGGTCAGAAGTGGGTGGAGGTCAATCCTCTAACCTTTGAATCTTCTGTGAAGAATGTGTTCGTCATAGGTGATGCCTGCCAAAGCTATCTACCAAAGAGTGGATATGCTGCGCATTCAGAAGGTAAGATGGTGGCAAAGATCATAGATGCAAGGATAAAGGGTAGAGAAATAAAAGAAGAATACTTGCAGATGATATGCTACGCAATGGTAAGCGACAAGGAAGCCATAATGACAGAGACCGCCTTCAGATACGATACGGTGTCAAAGAGGTTCGTCCCAACCCATAGGGAAGATAATCAAAGAAAAGAAAGCACCGCCAAAAGGTATGAGGAGTGGGCAAGAGGTCTATGGAGAGACCTCTTTAGTTAAAACTCTTTTAACATTCCCCTTACCTTGTCTTCCCAGCTTGGGTGGACAAGGGTTGCCTTTCTTAGTCTTCTTTTTCTATCTTTTGCCTTGTGTGTGTTGTAGTGTGAACCGCCAGCTTTCTGTCTTTTTATCTTTCCCGTTGCGGTTATCTTGAACCTTTTCTTTGCAGACCTATTTGTTTTCATCTTAACCTTTGCCATATTGAAACCTCCGATTAAAGATTATACCACAATTAGCACCCAAGGAGCTTTTTGAGGTCTTTTTCTAACTCCCTGTAAACCCCAAGCCTTATTCTATAAATCTTACCCTCTCTATCAAGCAGGTATGAGGTGGGAAAGCCCATTAGCTTTAGTTCTCTCTCAAGTTCTTTTGAAGGTCGGACTATGGGAAAGGAGTAGTTGTTTTCCTTTAAAAACTTTTGCAGATTGCCCTCTGAGCTATCCATGTTGACCGCAAGCACCTCAAAGCCTTTGTTCTTGCATCTTTTGTATTCCCTCTCAAAGATAGGCATCTCCTCTTTGCAAGGTGGACACCAAGTTGCCCAGAAGTTGAGAAGCACTGCCTTGCCCTTTAGCTCGGAGAGCCTCAGTTCCTTACCATCAAGTGTCTTAAAGGCAAAATCTGGAAGAGTTTGCTCCACTGGAGGCTTATAAGAGTTTTGCAGTTCATCCTCTTCCCTGTGTCTTAGTCCAAAGAATAGTACCATAAACAGCAGTATGCCCGCAAGGATGTAGGGAATATACTTCATCATGGTTAATTAATTTACTATAGCCTTATTCCTTTTCAAGTGGTGTATTCCGCATTTATCCTTATGTAATCATAAGTAAGGTCTGAGCTGTAGTAGGTCCAGCTTTCCTTACCCTCCATAAGGTCAAGGGTTATCTCCACTTCTTGAGATTCCTCAAGATATTTTTTTGCGGATTCTATAGCCTTCGGGTGGACTTTTCCATCATACAGCAGATGGTTGCCCATGTAAACCTTTAGCTTAAATTGGTCTATAGGAAAGGGGGTTGAGCCTGCAGCGGCTACTATCCTTCCCCAGTTTGGGTCTTTGCCGAAGACCGCGGTCTTCACAAGGTTTGAGACTGCTACCGCCTGAGCAATAAGCCTTGCCTTGAGCTGTATAGAAACGTTTTTCACATGGACTTTTATAACTCTTGTTGCACCCTCTCCATCTTGAACTATTTTTTTGGCAAGGCTTATAGAAACCTCCTCTACCGCTTCGCTCACCATCTGAAGATCTTCCTTTAAAAGTCCGAGGCTTATAAGACCAAAGCTGTCATTGGTACTCATACATCCATCCACGCTTATGGAGTTAAAGGTTCGCTCGTTTATGTCTCTATGAAGCCTTTCTATTACATCTTCCCTGAGGTCTGCATTGGTAAATACAAAGGCAAGCATGGTGCCCATGTTGGGATGTATCATGCCTGCACCTTTTGCAAAACCAAAAACCTCAAGTCTCCCCTTTTTCACAAAGTCATACTTTGGAAAGCTGTCGGTGGTGGATACCACCTCGCTTGCCCTTTTTAGGTCAAGGGGTTCAAGAAGTCCGCAGGCAGAGTCTATGGCATTTAGAACATCTCCTATGGGCATGGGCTTGCCGATTACCCCTGTGGAGAAAACAAGCACTTCGTCCTCCTCAATTTCAAGCCTTTCGGCCACCCTTTTTGCCATAAGCTCTGCATGAGTCAATCCCTCCTTGCCCACTCCACAGTTTGCGTTTCCGCTGTTTATTACCATTGCCCTCACTTTTCCTTTGAAAACCCTCTGTGAATAAAGCACGCTTGCGGACTTGAAATGATTTTTTGTAAAGAGGAAAGAGGCTACGCAGGTCTGGGGAAGGAGAAGCACGAGAAGGTCAGGCTTCCCTCCAGATTTTAATCCCGCCCTTCCAACACCCATGAGAATATCCATAGGAAAAATTCTATCACATACCGCCGAGTCTTCTCAGTTTTTCTTTTGCATCTGATGCCCACTCCGCCTTTCCTTGAGATAGCTCAAGAGCGGTTCTATAGTGTTCTAACGCTTTGGACACTTGCCCCATTGCTTCGTAGTTTCTGCCTAGATAGTAATGGGTGCTTGCATGGTCTGGTATAAGACTGTTAGCCTTTTTGAGATGTTCCAGAGACTCTCTATAATCTCCACGCAAAAACTTCACATAACCATACACATAGTTGGTAAGGAAAACATCTGGCATTGTATCCAGAGCTCTTTTTGAGTGTCCTTCAGCCTCATCAATGCTTTGGCCTCTGGCGAGCACATAAGCCATATATGCTCTTGCCATGTAGTTTTCTGGATATAACTCCACCGCCCTTTGAAAATGCTCAAGAGCAAGCCTTAGGTTATTGTTAGCAAAGGCTTTCTTACCCTTTTCAAACTCTTCAAAGGAAGGTTGAGTCCTTTTAAGCCTTTCTTTTACCCTATGAAAGTCTTCCGTGTCTTGCACAAGAGCACCCTGAGGTCTCAGTCTCTGTATATATGCTCTTGCTTCTGCCATTCTTGTTTCTGGAAGAGGGTGTGTGGAGAGCCACTCTGGAGGTCTGCCACCCCTTTCCATAGATTTGAACATTTCAAAGACGCCTATGATACTGTTTGGGGCATAACCCGCTCTGTAGGTATATAGGATGCCAAGCTGGTCCGCTTCCCTCTCTTGGTCTCTGCTAAACTTTAGGCTCAAAAGACCAGCACCTATCTGTCCAAACTGAAGCAAAGCTTGTCCATAGGGTTTGTCAGCCACTAATAGAGCACCTATATTGAGGAGCAAGCTTAAGCCAAACTGCTTTTCAAGAAACCTCGCATGATGCCTTGCGTTTATATGACCCAATTCGTGTCCCAAGACGCTCGCAAGCTCACCTTCAGAGTTTAACCTCAGCAAAAGCCCCCTCGTTATCATAACAGGACCACCGGGAAGTGCAAAAGCATTTATCAGTGAGGAGTTAACCACATAAAACTCGTAGGGTAGTCTCCTCTCTGTATGCTTTACCAGTGATCTCCCAACACTTCTTACGTATTCTTGCACTTCCCTGTCTGGATAAAGACCGTCAAACTCCTCAATGGCGTAGGAAACATAAGCCTTGCCTATTTCTATTTCTCTGCTTTCGGGTAAGAGGTTCAAAAAGGGTCTCCTCGCAGACACATCCGCACAGCTGAGAAGTGTTGAAAGAAGCACAATAATAAGAAGCCTCATGTTCTTAATAATATAGCCTCCCTAAGTTTCCATAATACTTCGTTTATGAGAAGCATTCCCTTTCTGTTTAATCTTAGCCTCTGCCCCTCTTCTACAAAGAACTCTTCCAGACCTTGAGGTAGCTCAGACAAAACCTCCCTTTCCACACCCCTCGTAGTCCTTAGCGCGGTAAAAAGGTAGTCATATAGCAGATCCTTGCCTTCAAACCTTTCCTCGTACTCCACAGGCTTTTCACTCCTACTAACCTTTTCCGCATATAACCTTAGGTTTTTAGTGTTCCCAAACCTTACCCTACCTATAAAACTCCATGCGGACACTCCAATACCTAAATACTCCTCATGACTCCAGTAGACCATGTTATGCTTACATTCATACCCAGGAAGTGCAAAGTTTGAGACCTCATACTGCATAAAGCCCACACTCTCAAGACTTTCACATATGAATTCATACATGTCCGCTACAGTATCCCCATCGGGCAAGTCAAGGAAACCCCTTTGATACAGCAAGCCAAACTGGGTATCTTCGTAAGGTGTCAGGAGATAAAAGGATACATGACTTATAGGCAGGGTTCTTGGAGCTTTCAGCTCACCTTTTAGGTCTTTTAGGCTCTGCCCCTGATAGCCATATATTAGGTCTATGTTTATGTTTTCAAAACCAGCCTTATGTGCAAGCTCAATTGCCCTTATAGAGTCTTCTACGGAATGAAGCCTGCCAAGGGCTTTTAAGCCTTCTTCTCTGAGACTTTGCACACCGATGCTTACTCTGTTAAAACCTATTTCCTTTAGTTTTTTAAAGTCCTCAAAGGAGTAATTCTCCGGATTGCATTCAATGGTGAGCTCTTCCAGAAATGAGGTGTCCAAAAGCCCGCTAAGTTTTTCAAAAAATGCCTCATAAACCTCTGGCTCTATAAGGGACGGCGTTCCACCCCCAAAGTAGAGGGTTTGAAGCTTTATGCTCAAGTGCTTGTATAGTTCAAGCTCCTTCAGAAGAAGACACATGTACTTCTTTGGTTCTACCACAGGCTCTACCACAGAGACAAAGTCGCAGTAAGGACACTTATAAGAGCAAAAGGGAATGTGAAAGTATAAAGCCTTAACCATTTTCAAACCTTATAGGTCTGTTTCTTTGCTCCCTAATTATAGAGAAAGCTACACCTATAAGCAAGGAAAAGGTGATTATGCTACTACCTCCGTAGCTTACAAAGGGCAAAGGCACCCCTACAACGGGAGCCAATCCCATAGTCATGAGAAGGTTTACCCCTGTCTGAAAGAGCCAAAGCCCAGCAAAGGTGCCAAGGTATAGCCTCTCCGTGAGGTGCGATGTATCCATAGCGTAGTATACAATCCTGTAAAAGATAACAAGAAAAGAAATCAAAAACACTAAGCCAACAACAAAGCCCCATTCCTCAGCTATTACAGAAAATATAAAATCCGTGTGCTTTTCTGGAAGGAAGAGAAGGTGGGACTGTGTGCCTTGCAGGAAGCCCTTTCCCAGAAAACCGCCTGAACCAACCGCTATAACGGATTGAATAAGCTGATAACCGCTACCGTGATAATCTTTATAAGGGTCAAGGACTGCCAGTATGCGCGCCTTTTGATAGTCCTTTAGAAAGTGCCAAACTAAAGGAGAAATAAGAAGTAGAGAAAAGCCAGTAAGTATAAAGTATCTAAGACTGAGCCCTTTTAGAAAAAGGATAAGAACCACTATCACACCGTATATTACCGCAGTTCCAAGGTCTGGTTGTTTTAAGGTAAGGACTGTTGGCATGGCAAAAGCGGTAAGCAGTATTAAGGTCTCCCTGCTGAAGAGTTTATTCGTGTGTCCAAGTGTGTAGAGGGTAAAGAACAAAAGGGAAAATTTCATGAACTCCGAGGGTTGTATACTTACAGGACCAAGGTCAATCCATCTCTTTGCTCCGTAGACAGTCTTACCCACAAGTGGCACAAGCACAAGGAGAAAAAGGTTAAGAAAGTATATGGCTAGCCCCATATCGTAGAGAGCCCTAAAGTTGACCCTTGAAAGCAGGAATATGATGATTAAGCCTACCAAGATGTATATGGTCTGCTTTATAAAGAGAGGAGACGGGCTTCCCTTATAGGTGGCACTGTAGATACCCACAAGTCCCAAAAGGCAAACAAGTAAAAGAGCTACGATAATGTATAGGTCATAGTCTCTTATGAAGCTCCTAAGCCTCACCTTCATAGTATACGAGCCTTCCACAGTTTGGGCATATCACTACTTCCCCCTTTATCAGTCTTGAATAGAGGGCGGAGGGCAGTTTTGTTCCGCAGTTGGTGCAAGACCCAGAGGAGTCTGCGGGTAGTATAACAGGCAGGCCATGTCTTCTTTTCAGGGCTTCGTATTCATCAAGCACCTCTCTTTCCGTACCCTGCCTTAGCTTGTGAAGTTCCTCTGTAAGTTTATTGACCCTGCTAAGGAGCTTAGACTGGGAGTAGTTTAGGTCCTCAAGTTCCTCCTCAAGCTCCTGTATCTCTTTAAGTAGCTTCTTGTCTTCTTTATCCTCCTCAAGTTTCTTGAGTTTTTCCTCAAGATCCCTAAGGCTGTTGGTGAGCTTTATAACACAATCTTCATGCCTTGCCTTTTCTCTAAGGAGTGCCTTATACTCCTCTGCCTTTTTCACAAGTTGTAACCTCTCTTCCGCCCTTTTTGCACCAGCCTTGCACTCTTCAATCATCTCTCTATATTTTTTTTAGCTCCCTTTTCAAATTCTCTACGCTTTTGAGGATATCATCCCTCCTTTTTCTCAGCTCCTCTATCCTCTTGACCACATGCCCTGCTTGAAATATAAGCTTTGTAAGTGAGCTCTGTGTTCTTACTAATTCCAGCTCCACTTTCTGAAGCTGGAGCATCTTTTGAAGTTTTTCGTTTTTCACAAGGAATATAATATACTTCCCCATAAGCGTTTTTGCTGCAGACACCTCTGACGGTTATCTCATCTCTACCCACAGGCACTTTTCTAAGGCTGCAAAGCGTTTGAGCAGGTTGTCCACCTGTGGGCGTGT
>JAXSNY010000001.1:0-63699 GCA_037925365.1 Aquificaceae bacterium | reverse complement strand
ACACGCCCACAGGTGGACAACCTGCTCAAACGCTTTGCAGCCTTAGAAAAGTGCCTGTGGGTAGAGATGAGATAACCGTCAGAGGTGTCTGCAGCAAAAACGCTTATGGGGAAGTATATTATATTCCCATGGAATTTCCAAAGCTAAGACCAAGGAGATTAAGAAGGAAGGAAAATATCCGAAGGCTTATAAGAGAAACCAAGCTGAGCCTTGACGACCTTATATGCCCCATCTTCGTGCGATATGGTCAAGGCATTGTAGAAGAAGTCCCAAGCATGCCCGGGGTTTACCGCTACAGCCTTGACAAGGTAGTGGATGCAGTAAAAGAGGTAAGAGACCTTGGTATACCTGCCATAATACTCTTTGGCATACCAGAGTACAAGGATGAGGTAGGCTCAGACACTTGGAGTGATGAGGGCATTATACAAAGGGCTTTAAGGCTCATAAAGAAGGAAGTGCCAGATATGTATCTTATAACCGATGTGTGCTTTTGTGAGTATACAACGCACGGGCACTGTGGGGTGTTGTGTAATGGAGATGTTCATAACGACCTGACCCTTGAAAACCTCAAGAAGCAAGCCATATCGCATGCCAAAAATGGTGCGGACATGCTTGCACCCTCTGGCATGATGGATGGTATGGTAAGGGCTATAAGAGAAGCCTTAGATTCCTCGGGCTTTGAACACATTCCTATAATGGCATATTCCGCCAAGTATGCTTCTGCCTTTTATGGACCCTTTAGGGATATAGCTGAATCCGCACCAGCTTTTGGAGATAGAAGAAGCTACCAGATGGATCCAGCAAACTCAAGAGAAGCCATTAAAGAGATACTTTTGGATGTGCAAGAGGGTGCAGACATTGTAATGGTAAAACCGGCTTTAGCTTACCTTGATATAATAGCAAAAGTAAAAGAACACACTTTCCTGCCAGTGTGTGCTTACAATGTAAGTGGTGAATATGCCATGATAAAGGCAGCTAGCAAACTTGGCTGGATAGACGAAAAGAAGGTGATGATAGAAACCCTACTTTCCATAAAGCGTGCTGGTGCGGATATGATAATCACCTACTTTGCAAAAGATATAGCACAACTCATAAACAAGGGTGAACTATAGTGGGTTTGACTGAGAAATATCCAGTAAGATACACCATAGAAGATTGGAAGCACTGGCAGGGAGACTGGGAACTGGTGCAAGGCATCCCTTATGCTATGGCCTCGCCAAGACCTATTAATCAAATTACACTCATAAAACTCGGACACCTACTATATAGCACTTTAGGGGATTGCGAATGGTTATTGAGATAGTTTCGCTCTCCAGTAGACATATGGATGAAGGGCTTAAGTTTGAACTGTGTGAAAGAGAAAAGGTGAAATATTTTGTGCTTGTTTATCCTGATGAGAAGATGGTTAAAGGTCTTTGAACTTGTTGAAGGTAAATATAGAGAGAAAAGGGACAGAAGCTTCAACTTTGAAGAATGTAAGGTAGATATAAAGCTTGAGGAGGCTTTGATATGAGATTCTATGGCATACCTTTTGAGGATAGGATGCTTGAAATAGTAGAGAGGATAACAGATGGTGAATGGCTTTATGAAGAGAATGGCAATAGGGAAGAGCTGTCTGCAAGGGAAGTTAAGAAAAAACTCCTTGAGCTGGTCAATATGGTAAAGGTCTGGAAGCAAGAAAGTAGGCATATACCCGCAGGCACAACCTTCTTCTTTGTAAGCACTCCAGACAACCCTCGGGCAATAAAGGTCTATGACCTATCTTCTCTTGGATGTTCCTCAAGTCTTAGCCCTGCAAGGTGGAAGGTCTACAAAAAGGAGCTTGAAGGTCAGCTTTGATGGTATATTTCCTCAAGTATCTCTTTGCCACCTTCTTCTAAGAGCCTTTTGGCAAGTTTTTTGCCTACTTGCTCCGCTTGATGAAGGTCTCCTTCTTCTATTCCCTCTAAAAACCTCCTTCCTTCAAGGTCAGAAATAAAGGCTTTTAGCTTTAATTTCTCGCCTTCAATCCACGCATAGGCACCTATAGGCACTTGGCAACCACCTTGAAGTTCTCTCAGAAAAGCCCTTTCACACTCCGCCCTAATACGACTTTCTCTATGGTCAAGAAAGGCTATAGCCTCATACACCCTTTGGTCTTCTTGCCTTATCTCTATGGCGAGGCTTCCTTGACCCACTGCAGGAATAAAGTCTTCCAATACTTGGCTTACCCTTTCCTCAAATCCCATTCTCTTAACACCTGCGTAAGCAAGCACTATGGCGTCATAAAGTCCTTCCTCCAGTTTTCTGAGCCTCGTATCCACATTTCCGCGAAGGATCTCCACCCTCAAGTCTGGTCTTTTTCTTTTTATCTGAACCTGTCTCCTCAGAGAGGAAGTGCCTACCTTTGCACCCTCTGGAAGCTCTTGAAGTCCTCTCCCATCCCTTGATATGAGCACATCAAAAGGCTCTTCCCTCTCCGTTATAGCTCCAAGAGTGAGACCCTCTGGCAGAACCATTGGCACATCCTTTAAAGAGTGAACCGCAAGGTCTATATCTCCCCTCAGAAGTGCCTCCTCTATCTCTTTTACAAAAAGTCCTTTGCCTCCTATTTTTGCCAAAGGTGCGTCAAGGATTTTATCGCCGGTGGTAGTGATAAGCACTAGCTCAACCCCGTAGCCCCTGCTCTCAAGTTTCTCCTTTACATAGTTTGCCTGCCAAAGAGCCAACTTGCTCTTTCGTGTGCCTATGCGAAGTGTATTCTTACTCATCCTTGTCAACCCTACCAAGTTTTTCTATTATCCTTCTAAACTTTTCAAAAGGCATGACTTTCTCACTTTCTTCAATCCGCTCTGTGGTTATTACGAAAGCTCCGTCCATATCTACTTCAACTATAGCCCTACCCTTTTTTGCAAACCTTTTTCTCGAGAGGTCCCTATCTTCATCAAGCGTTATAAAAAAAACTTTTATATTTTGCGTGAGCTTTGATTGTTTCAACTTCAAAGACCAATAACCTGTTTGAGCTATTCTTTCCCTTAAGGTAGCTTTTACGGATATTATTGCTAAAGCCCTGCAATTCTTATTGTATATAACTAAATCAGCATCTGGAACATGCATCCCAAACTCACCATAATCAACAAGTATACTCCTTTTCACCATGCATAGACACTCATCTAATACTATACCACTTAACTTTGAACCACTTATTATATTTAGACCATGTTTTTTAACTTCAGAACTCATAACTTCCACTATTAACTCTTCAAGAAGTTTACCTTTGAAGGCTTTCCAGCTTTGCTCTGCATCTCTTATACCAAACTTAGTTATCTCCTTAGAGAACTCTTGCCTTATAGTTTCAAGAACATCAGAAAGGTTTTCTATGCCTTTTAGTTTTACATCTTCTATAGCTTTCAATTTTAAAGCCTTAAGAAAAACCTTTTTACTATCTTTCATAGAAATTCCACCTTATCTTCACCTCTTTTCTTTTAAAATTTTCTTCCTTTTTAACTATTATAAGGTATTTAAAACCCCTTAGATAGAAGTTATGCTGTAAAGCCTTGCTATGCCAAAAGGGGGTATTTGAGGCTTGATTTCTGCGGACAACAGAAATTACGTCAACAGGGGAAAAATATTTTGTAAGTCTTTCGTATATCTTAAAGCCCACTGGAATATATTCCCCCTTTGCCCATTGGTCACCTATTAACCAAGCCAATACTTTGCCTTTTTTGAGTATTCTATGACATTCCTGCATTACCTTTTCAAGCTCCTCGTAAAACTCTTCAGAACTTGCAGGTATATGACCTATATTTAAGGGATGGTCGTTATATTTGATGTTGTCTCCGTATGGCGAGTCTACAAACACTAAATCCACCGTTTCATCCTTCAGAGGTATGTTTCTGGCATCCGCCTGTATTATATCTTTTCTCGTTGGCACTATATCAAAGGCTACAACCCTTCTCCTCTCTTCAAGGCACACATCTACCGTAGTCCCAGAGCCTGCCATAGGGTCGCATACTATCTCACCAGGTTCAGTGTATCTCCATATGAGGTTATAAATAATGAAGGCTGGAGTAACGCCAGGGTATTTATTATTACCCTTTTTGGTATATCCGTAACTTTGGTATGGATAGTCCCACAAGGTAGTTGTCATCATTGGGGGTATGTATTTGTCATCTATTATTTCTTCCTTGCGAAGCTTATTTATTGCTCTTCCCTCAAGGATATTCTTTATCAGAAGTGCCCCCTTCTCTGTCAGTATATCTCTCCACGAGATGTTAAGACTTCTAAAGATTGAACTTGCCTTTTCAACTTTTTTTATGGTTTGTGTTGTTTCAAAGCGTATATAGTAAGGGTATCTACCTTCAAAGATTGGAATACCTTTATCATATCCAGGTTCGCCTTTTGCAGTAAAAGTGCCATAAAGGACATCTCTGTCAAGATTATACAGAAAAATAAAGTCGCCTTCTTTAACTGCGAATAACTTATTTGCGTAGTTTTTTCCAGTCAAGATTATCCTATTAGACAATAGTGTTTCCTCGCTCTTGTCAGTGCAAGCAAAGATAAAACCATGTCTAACAAAATGCTTTTTAACTTCACTTTTTTCTACTCCCACCAAGCTTAGGAAAACCATTTTCTCTAACCTTCCACCACCCTTATATGAAGCTCCTTGAGCTGTTTTGGCTCCACATAGTCTGGTGCACCAGTAAGAGGGCATATACCCTTCTGGGTTTTGGGAAAGGCTATCACATCCCTTATAGAGTCCAAGCCTCTCATTATAGCAATTAGCCTGTCCAGTCCAAAGGCAAGTCCTCCATGTGGTGGTGCTCCAAAGCGTAATGCGTCAAGTAGAAAACCAAACTTCTCCCTTGCCTCCATCTCTGGTATCTCCAAAAGCTTAAAGACAAGTTCCTGAAGGTCTTTCCTATGTATACGAATAGAACCTCCTCCCACCTCGTATCCATTTATCACAAGGTCGTAAGCCCTTGCCCTTACAGAGTGGACGAGCCTTTTTTTCTCCTCTAAGTCCTGCACCTGTAGAGCCCTTTCAAGAAGCGGAATATCCTCCTCTCTGGGCGATGTGAAGGGGTGGTGCAAAGAGACAAACCTTTTCTCTTCTTCATCCCATTCCATAAGAGGAAAGTCCACCACCCAAAATATGTCAAATTTACTCGTATCTATAAGGTTGTATTTCTTGCCTATGTGAAGTCTAAGATTTCCAAGAATACGGTAAACCATTTCCCTTTTGTCCGCGGAGAAAAATATCACATCCCCCCTTTCAGCCCTTAGCCTTTGCAAGAGCTCTCTGGTTTCTTCTTCAGAGAAAAACTTTACTATGGGTGAGTTTAGTTTGTCTTCTTCTACCTTTATCCAAGCGAGACCCTTTGCTCCAAGACTTTGCACAAACTGGGTAAGCTCATCTATCTCTTTCCTTGAGAGGTTTGAACCTTTGAAGTTTATAGCCTTTACCACTCCACCAGATTCTATGGCTTGACGAAACACTTTAAACTCTGTATTTTTAAAGACCTGTGTGAGGTCCACAAGCTCAAGCCCAAACCTACGGTCAGGCTTGTCCGAGCCATAAGTTTCCATGGCATACTCATAGGAAATACGGTCAAAGGGGAGTTTTAGCTCAACGCCGAGAAGCTCCTTAAAGAGGCTATATATAAGCCTTTCGCTAAAAGCTATAACATCCTCTTCCTCTACAAAGGACATTTCAAAGTCTATCTGGGTAAATTCAGGCTGACGGTCCGCACGCAGGTCTTCGTCTCTTAGACATTTAACTATCTGGAAATATCTATCAAAGCCTGCAACCATAAGCACTTGCTTAAAGAGCTGTGGAGACTGAGGAAGGGCGTAAAACTTTCCTGGATGTAGCCTTGAAGGGACAAGAAAGTCCCTTGCACCCTCTGGAGTGGACTTGGTAAGAAAGGGCGTCTCTATTTCCACAAAGCCTTCTTCAAGAAAAACCTTCCTTATTACCTGATAGGCTCTATGCCTAAAGAGAAGGTTTTCTTTCATGCTCTCCCTTCTTAGGTCAAGGTAGCGGTATTTGAGTTTTGTTTCTTCCGAAAGGTGTGTCTCTTCGTCAATAGGGAAAGGCAAAGCTTCTGAAGTGTTGAGAATTTCAAGCTCTTCAATTACCACTTCGTAGTTTCCCGTCTTTAGCTTTGGGTTTTCTGTGCCAGGCGGTCTTTTCCTAACAGTACCACGCAGGGAAACCACATATTCTGACCTGAGCCTGTCCGCAAGCTCATACACCTCAGGGTTTGTTTTTTCTTCCACCACACACTGGATTAGACCCTCTCTGTCTCTTAGGTCTATAAAGATTACTCCTCCATGGTTTCTTATGCGATGAACCCAGCCGTTTAGGATAACCTCCTTTCCGAGGTCTTGTTCGCTAATGTGTCCGCAGTATCTGGTTCTTTTTAGCATATTTAAATTATAGAAAATCCCTTCGTTGCGTGCCTTAAAATGGTAGAATATAAGGTGATGAAGGTAAGAGTTATTATACTTCCCAAGAAAGGGCTTCTTGACCCAGAAGGCAGGGCGGTAAAGGAGATGCTACTTGACGGCGGTTTTGATGTAAAGGATGTAAAGGTGGGAAAGGTTGTGGAGCTTGAGGTGGGAGAAGGCACAGACATAAAAGCCCTTGTGGAAAGATATCTCGTAAATCCCTTGGTTGAGGAGTATGTAATAGAATGAGGTTTGCGGTATGTGTATTTCCAGGGTCTAACTGTGATTACGATACATACTACGTGATAAGGGACCTTCTTGGACAAGAGGTGAGCTTTGTAGACCACAATACAAAAAGGCTTGATGCCTTTGATTGTGTAGTTTTGCCGGGTGGTTTTTCTTTTGGAGACTATCTAAGGGCTGGAGTGCTTGCCAGCAAAACACCCCTTGGCAACGCTATAGTGGAATACGCACAAAAAGGTGGGCTCGTGCTTGGTATATGCAACGGCTTTCAAATTCTCACAGAGCTTCACCTATTGCCAGGTGCTTTACTCAAGAATGAAAACCTAACCTTTCTATGTAAGGACGTATACCTTAGAGTTGAAAATAATTCCTTACCCTTTACCAGAAAGTTTGAAAAGGGTGAGGTGATAAAACTTCCCATAGCCCATGGAGAAGGAAGGTATTATGTGCCAGAGGAGGAGCTAAGGTCTATGGAGGAAAGGGGTCAAATTGTCCTAAGATACTGCGATGAAAAGGGTAATATAAACTCTAAAGCTAATCCCAATGGTTCTATATCCAACATAGCAGGTGTATGCAACAAGGAAGGCAATGTCTTTGGTCTTATGCCTCATCCAGAAAGAGCTTGCGAAGACCTACTTGGCTACCGAGACGGCATAATACTCTGGCATTCTCTTGTCGCTTAAGGCTATAATTTAAGCATGAGGTTTTCCAACGAAGCAAAGGTAGGTTTTCTCGTGCTTGTATTTTCCCTTGGCTTTGGATTTCTTATACTTACCTTTGGGGAGGTCCCCTTTTTCAGACCTGCGGTAAAGAATTACAGGGTCTACTTTGATAACGTGGCGGGGCTTAGTGCAGGTGCGGAGGTAAGGGTGGCCGGTATAAAAAGTGGAAAGGTTAAGTCTATCAGCTTAAAAGATGGCAAGGTGGAAGTGGTTTTTGAACTTGACAAAGACATAACCCTTTATAGAGACGCACAGGCGGAGATAGGAACTCTTGGTCTTATGGGAGATAAATACCTAAACATATACCCCGGAAGTCCACAAGCAGGCATCTTAGAAGAGGGTGGGACGATAAGTAAAACCCTTGGCTACGCGGATACGGACCTTCTTGTAAAGCAAATGACAAATGCCTCAGAATCCATAAGGCTAATGGTGGAAAGTTTTCGGGTTATACTTTCTGAAAACAGAGAAGATATAAGGAGAGTGGTGCAGAACTTGGAAATGCTTACCCGTAATCTTAACTTAATAGCCCTTGAAAACAGAGAGTCCCTAAGGGGAGCTATATATAACATAAACCTACTTGCCTCTAACTTAAACAGAACACTTCCTCAAACTATAGAAAGCATAGACAGGCTTGCAAAGAGCCTTGAAGCCATTGCCAGCGAGAACAGACAAGACATAAAAGAAACGGTTGCAAACTTGAAACAGCTTAGCAACGACCTAAAGACAACCCTTCCTGAACTTTCAAGAAACCTTAACGAGCTTTCAGTAAATCTAAACGCCTTGGTTGTGGAAAACCGTCAAGATATAAGAACCACCACATCAAATCTCTCTGAACTTACCAAAAGCCTTAAAGAAAGCTCTGAAAGCTTAAATAACATACTGGCACATATTGAAAGAGGTGAAGGCACCTTGGGGAAGCTAATAAAGGATGATGAACTATACAGAAATGTATCCTCTGGTGTTAGGGTGCTTGGCAAAGCAGGAGAGGTTGCGGATAGGACAAATCTCTACATAGGCTTTAGGGGTGAGCTCTACAGGGCTGGTGATTCAAAGGGGATACTGACTGTCAAACTGCAACCCGATAACGAAAAGTATTACCTCTTAGAGATAGTTGGAGACTCAAGGGGTAGAGTCTACAAGGAGGAAATACTCCCTAATCAATGGATAGTTAAAAAGGAGTTTAAGCCTGAAGTTACATTGCAGTATGCAAGAATATTTCCCTTATTTGGTAAGGAGCTTGTCTTGAGAGGTGGACTAAAGGAATCCACAGGCGGAATAGGTGCTGACCTTATATATTCACAAAGGCTCGCCTTTACCACAGACCTTTGGGACTTTGGAAGGAGAGACAGACCACAGGATAAGGACCTTAAGCCAAATCTTCAGGTGGGTGTAAACTACAAGGTTAATGGTCCACTTTATGTAAGGTTTGGTGGCGATGACCTTTTAAATTCAAAGCTAAGGGGTGTATTCGGTGGTGTAGGTCTTATGTTTACTGACAACGACCTAAAATACCTGCTTGGTGGTTTAAGACTGCCCTTGCCATAAGGTAAATTGAGATAAATTTATGATTAGTAGCCATGTATAGGGAACACATATACAGGCTCTACAGGGTGAACATGAACTTGAAAGAGGACGAGTCTTTGCTCCTGCTTACGGATACGGAGAAGGACTACCTTTTGGCTCTGATAGACCAGTTTGTGGAAAGTGCAAGAGCCATAACAAAAAAAGTAAGGCACTGTGTTTATCCCTCTTTGGGAGGGCATGGCAAAGAACCGCCAGAGGAGGTTTGGAGGCTTGCCTTTGGAGATAGAGCAATAGATGAGCTAAGAAAAAAGGGTCTCTTTGAGCATATAATCCTAAAAGAAGACTATTCGGAATATGAAGCTCTGCAAATACTCAAGGCTTACGCAGAGGATGTCCCTCAAGTGGTGGTAGCCTTTCCCTACTTTTCCACCACACATACCTTTTTTAGAAAAGCTCTTACAGAAGGCTTTGGCTGTAGATACGCAAGTATGCCTCTTTTTGAGCCGGAGATGTTTTACGGTCCTATGAACGTGGACTGGGATTACGTGGCAAAGTTGAGCCTTGATGTGGCGGACATGCTTTCTGAGGCGGAATGGGTGCATATAAAGGCGGAAGGAACAGACATGGAGTTTTCTGTGTTAGGAAGGAGGGCTGTGGCGGACACGGGTCTTTTTCACCATAGCGGTCAATATGGAAACCTGCCTGCTGGCGAAGCCTTTGTAGCTCCTATAGAAAACTCAGCCTTTGGAAAGCTAACCATAACCTACGGTCCTGATAGGAAACTGGAAAGACCCATAACTCTTAAATTCCGAGACGGTGCGGTGGAAGAGATAGAAGGTTTTGAACCATATAGGAATTATCTTGAAGAGGTGTTTAAAAGATACGAGAATGCCCGAGTAATTGCGGAGTTTGGAGTTGGGACAAACCCGGGTGCAAAAAGACCTGACAATGTGCTTGAGGCAGAGAAGATTCTTGGCACAGTGCATGTAGCTATTGGAGATAATCATACTTTTGGAGGTGTGAACAGAGTTTCCTTTCACACCGATTATGTGGTTTTTGAAACCCAAGTAATCATAGGAGGTAAGGGATGGCAAAAGAGACTTTTAGAGAAAGGCAAGCTAAGGACCTGAGAATTGACCTACTAAGAAAGGTTCACATTTTTGAAGACCTGTCAGAGGATGAGCTCAGGGATGCCCTGAACTACATGCAAGTTAGGGAGTTTATAAGAAATGAGTATCTCTTCTTTGAAGAGGAGGCGGAGCCTGGCGTATACATCCTTTTGGATGGTCTTATAAAGCTCTTGAAGGAAACCCACGATGCAAAGATTGTTATAGTTAGGCTTGTCTATCCTGGGGACATATTTGGCTGGATAGAGTGGGGTAAAAAGGTTCCAAGAAATACTTACACCGCTAAGGCGATGCTTGAAAGCAAGACCCTCTACATTTCCAACAGGGACTTTATAAACCTCTCCATAAAGCATCCTGCTATTGCTATAAAGATGACCTGCGAAGCAACTGCCACACTTCTGCATAGTTACGAAACTCTCAAAAGCATAGCGGGTGGTAAAGTAGAAGAAAGGATTGCGAAGGTCCTTCTTGAGATAGCGGACAGAATAGGGAAAAAATACGAAGATGTCATAGTCATTGATGCACCCCTAACAAGGCTGGACATAGCAGAGATGACGGGAACAACCGTTGAGACCACAATAAGGGTTATGAGTAAGTGGAAAAAGCAAGGCATAATAAACGCAGAGAGGGGATACATAGAGATAATAAAAAGGCGTGAGCTTGAAAGACTTGCAGTATGAGCCGGGCGGGATTTGAACCCGCGACCCACGGATTAAAAGTCCGTTGCTCTGCCAGCTGAGCTACCGGCTCTGAGATTAGTTATTATAGCATCTATTGTCTGACTATTCAAGTAATTTTTCCTTTCCTTTACCTTTTAAAATTCTAAGTTGAGACCTTTCAATGGCAAGGTCACCGTCGGGCACATCTTTGTTTACCACAGAACCACCTGCCACAAAAGAATAGTTTCCAAGCCTTATTGGAGCGATTATCAAGGAGTTGCTACCTATAAAGGCACCCCTTCCCACATAGCTCTGATGCTTTCTTTTTCCGTCAAAATTTGCAAAAACCACACCAGCACCTACATTCACATCATCCTCAATAGTTGCGTCTCCTATATAGGCAAGGTGCTTTGCTCTTACTCCTTCTCCTATAAAGGACTTTTTTACTTCCACAAAGTTTCCTATATGGCTACCTTTCCCTATTAGGCTGTTTTCTCTAACATGGGCAAAGGGTCCTATAACAGCCCCAGACTTTATGTGTGAATTTCTTACTATGGAATATGCCTCTATCACTGCTCCCTCTTCCACCACGGAGTTTTCCAAGAGGCTACCTTTCCCTACCAGCACACCCCTGCCGAGCCTTGTGTTGCCCCTTAACATAACATCTGGATATATCTCCACATCGCCTTCTAAAACCACGTCTGGTTCTATCCACACACTTTCTGGTTGATGTATGGTGTTGCCCTTCTCCGCCCACTCCTGAAGTATCCTAAGCCTTATCACATTCTCCGCTATGGCAAGCTCCCACCTCGTGTTAGCTCCAAGGACTTCCGTAGGGTCTTCCGCCATAAAGCTCCTTACTGTGTAACCTTTTTGGTGCATGAGATTGAAAACCTCTGTGAGATACACTTCACCGGTTTTAGGACTTGGGCTTACCTTGAAAAGGGTTTCTATGAGATGAGGACAATAGAAAATGTAAACCCCTCCATTTATTTCCTTTATTAGCTTTTCTTCAAAGCTCGCATCCTTTTCCTCCACCACCTTTATCACATTTCCCCTTTCGTCCTTTATTATCCTTCCATAACCCGTTGGGTCTGGTAATTGTGTGGAGAGTAAAAGGGCACTTAACTTGATGCCCTCGTATTCTTCCACCATATGCAAATATCTCTGCATGTTTTTGAGGGTTTGTGACTTGACTAAGGGAGAATCTCCGTTTATTACCAACATATAACCATGGTAATCTCTCCAAAAATCAACAGCAGAAAGCACCGCATCACCGGTTCCACCCTTTGGGTTTGACTGGTAAAAGTAATGGTAAGAATATCCAAAGTATTCCCTTATCTGCTCCGCCTTATACCCTACCACAAGGGCAATATTTTCTATATGCAATTCCTTCAGAGTTTTTAGAACATACCAGAGCATGGGTTTACCAAGTATGTTATGCATAACCTTTGGCTTTTCGCTTTTAAAGCGCGTTCCAAGACCTGCGGAAAGAACAAGGGCTCGCATGCAAATATTTTAACTCCTCCCTTCGTCTCTTGCGACACCTCTTTTTGAAGTCCTTATGAACTCCACTAAGTTTCTTACCTCTTTGTGGCCTCCGTATTCACTAAGAAGTAAGGCTATAGCATCCTCCTTCAACATACCACTTCTAAAGAGAATTCTGTATGCCCTTTTGAGAATGGCTATTGCTTCCTTGGAAAAGCTTCTCCTCTCAAGTCCAATCGTATTTATGCCGTATAGATGTGCATGTTGTCCTGATGCCCTCACGTAGGGCGGTACATCAAGGGATACTCCAGATAGACCCCCCACCATGGCGTAAGCTCCAACCCTCGCCCATTGGTGGACTGCGGAAAGCCCGCCTATAAAGGCATACTCTCCCACCTCTACATGTCCTCCAAGGGTAGCACAGTTTGCCATGATAACTCCCCTTCGGACTATGCAGTCATGTGCCACATGGGAATAAGCCATAAGCATCACATCATCCTCTATAACTGTTTTCATCTTGTCTATGGCTGTTCCCCTATGAATGGTGACGTATTCTCTTATTATTACATTATTGCCCACTATCACCTCGCTTTCTTCTCCTGCATATTTTAGGTGTTGTGGCTCCTCTCCCACGATAGCTCCGTCATGAATCCTACAGTTTGAACCTATGGAGACCTTTCCTTTTATTGAGACCCTTGCACCTATTTTTGTTCCTTCTCCAACTACCACCTTGCCTTCTATGATGGTGTAGGGACCGACCTCCACTTCCTCTCCCAGCTCTACCTCCCCCCTTATTATGGCTGTTGGGTGAACCTTTGGCATTTTAGACCCCCCTTATAAGGTATTGCCTAAGTATTTCAAGAGCCCACTGGGTAGCTATGAAACGGTTCTCATTCCTGCTACCCTCAAAGAGAAACCTTCTAACAACCACTTCCCTGTCTGTTGCGAGGGCTATGTAGGTAAGCCCCACAGGTTTTTGGTCTGTCCCTCCCTCTGGTCCGGATATACCCGTTATGGCAAGTGCTATGTCCGCATCCGTTTTCTCAAGAGCACCCACCGCCATCTGTCTGCAAACCTCTTCAGAAACCGCACCGTGTCTTCTTATAGAGCTTTCTTCAACCCCGAGCAGTTTTGTCTTGATCTCGTTGGCATAGACCACAAAGCCACCCACGAAGTAGTGAGAAGAACCTGGAACATTTACGATCCTTGCAGAAAGTAGACCACCTGTACAACTTTCTGCAATGGCTAGCTTTAAGCCTTTTTCTCTTAAAAGGACTCCTACAATCTCCTCCATACTCTTCCTTCCAATTGCGTAGACAAAGTTTCCATACCTTTCCATAAAGAGTATCCCTTAGTATAGACAAATATCCCTTTTAGGGATATTTATCCACACATCGGGTTTAGGGGCTCACCAACGAAAGTAGCCTTACTCCAAAGGCACTAATACCGCTCATCAAGCAGGCTTTTTATACCCACTTGATAAGGGCTTGCAGAGTGCAGTGTAAACACCAACCTCACCTAACACGGTTAGGCGAGCCTTTGTCGGTATTCACGTTCCGCACCCCGCTTTAAAAACTAAGGAATAATATACAACATTTGTCTTCGTTTGTCAACATTTTCAAAGACTAGTCGCCAAGACCTCATACCTGTGATAGGGATTTTTTAGGAAAGCTCCAACTCTACGCCCTGGGTCAAAGGGTTGAAATTCTTCATACTCTGAGGGTATAAAGATAACGCCCTCTGCTATATTTTCTGTGGTGATTAAGTCAAAAATTATACCTCCTATCTGTATGCTATCCTTTAGGCCGATCCTTCTTGCAGTGTGCGGGTTTATATAAGCCCTTTGAAACCTTTCCATCTCATGGGTCCAAGGGTTCCAATGTCCCAAGTCCTCCACAAGAGTGCTGTCTGTGTAAAGGAAAAGCTCGCCCTTTCGTGTGTAGTAATCACCTGAAAACCCCTTCGAACCAATGTCTTCCATCCTAAGCTCTACCTCACCCTTTGTTTCTAAATGTTCATAGTATTCAAAGTCTTTTAGGCTTACCCTTAGCCCAAGAGCTTTTCCAAGCACGTCCGCAGGACTATAAACATCTTGCGCATCTACCGTCTTTGGTGAATATACAAGATAGCCAAAGCCATGTCTGTAGTTTATAAAGTCTCGCTCTTGATACATGCTCAAGGCAAAAAGCATGTCCGAATAATGGGCTGTAATGTTTGGGAAAACCTGAAAGCTAACCACAAACTTATCCTTAAGGGCTTTTAGATGGTCTTCACTTAGATATCTAAAGTGGTTTCCTACCACCACAAGGTTATCAAACTCCTCAAACCTTTCAAAAAACTCCTCCATAGGCTTGGCAGGGAAAGGCATAAGGTCTCCCACGAAGCTGTAGTTAACACCAAACTTCTTTCTAAGCCCAGCAAGAATAGAAAGTATAGCTTCTCTAAAGGGAGAATTCAAAAGATGTGCTCCCACAAGGACAAGGGCACCTCTCATAAGAAACAGACTCCTTTTAACAAACTCTACCTTGCTATCACCCTTTTCAGGCTCAAGAATAGCCTGCAAAAACTCTATAATAGAATCTGGCTTTAAGAGCAATCTATCCTTTGCCTTGGCACAGGTGGTTTCGTACCTGCTGGAGAGACAAAAGAGGTATGCACCCGCTTCTATGGCATCTACCACCCACCGCGTTGCCATAACCTCAGAAAAAACTGGCTCCGCGTCAACGGAGAGTATGAACTTTGCCCTTTTCCAATCAGTGGGCTTAAGACTTGAAGGCATAAAGTCTACAATAGGAGCATCAACAAAAACATCCTCTGAAAGGCTTCTGGCAAGGAGATAATCCTCAAGTCCTGTCTGTCTACCAAGCAAAAAGGCAGTCTTGCCCTTTGATAGTTTTCCCTTCAGGATTTCAAGAGCTTGAGCGTAATCAACAGAAATAAACTCATCTCCCTTCCTCATAAAAATACCTTTTAGTCTCATAGGATTGGTTGTCGCTTCCTGTATATAGGCTATGCCTTTGGTGCATAGACTTCCCATCCCCCTTGGATCTGCAGGGTGCCCGTATAAGTCTACTATCTTACCTTCCTTTTGGTAAAGGATATATCCGCAGGCACAGCCACAACCTGCACAAAAGCCTACTTTTTGGCTGTCAAACTCCTTCACCGTGAGAGGTATTTTTGTGGGCTCGAGGCTCATTGAATAGAAGATTATACGACAATTTTTTACGGATTTATCTTGTAGGTTTTCTGATAGTTAATTATTGTTTGACATTATTATAGTATCAAACTACTTGACATTTTCCAAAATAGGAATATAATCATACCCATGGATGAGGTAGCCAAGATAATGGCAAGAGGGCTGGTAGCTTTGCCCAGTGATGTTAGAAAAAGGCTCGGGCTAAAGGAGGGAGACTTGGTCAGGATTGAGGTAAAAGATGACCAGCTCATAATAAAAAAGGAGCAGAGGGTTTATGACCTAAAGGGTAGCATCCCATCAGGGCAAACCCAACAGAAGAGCTTCGCCCAGATATTAGCGGAAGAGTTCCAAAAACAGAAGGGAGGGAAGAAGGATGGCGCAGCTTAAGGCTACAAACCCCTACGATATAAAACCCCCTGAGCCGAAAGTTCTACCCAAAAACTACACTCAAGGCGTAGACAGTCTCTCTTCTGAAGACTTCCTAAAAATATACATGGAGACCCTAAAGTATCAAGACCCTTTCCAGCCTCAAGACCTCTCAAAGATGTTAGAGGACATGACAAGGCTAAATCAGATCAGGTATATGAACGATATGAAAAGCTTTATGGAAGGTCTCAAGGGTTGGTTTAATCAAATCACCCTTCTCTCAAGCCTGAGTTTGATAGGTAAGGAGTTTGTGTTCTCCACTGACAAAATAGATACACTAAAGGGTGGGCAATACTACCTTCTGTCTTCAGAGGATATAAAGGATGCTACCCTTAGGATAATGGATGGAGATGATGTGATAAAGGAGCTTCAATTAGATATAAACAAGGGGCTTAATCCTATTGAACTTAGGGACCTGCCAAAGGGGCAGTTCAGCGTGCAGATACTTAAGAACGGTATGCCCGTTGATGGTCTAAATCTTGGTGTTATGGGTAAGATAAAGTCTGTTAGTGTTTCTGGTGGGGAACTGCTTTTTGAGCTTGAAAATGGAGAGCTTGTTTCTCCTTCAAGACTAATATATGCAGGAGGGACGTAGTCATGATGAGGAGCTTTTTTAACGCTGTAACAGGCATGAACGCCTACAGAACATGGATGGACATAACCGCAGATAATATGGCAAACGTAAACACCATAGGCTTTAAGGGTAGTAGACCCATTTTTCAGGACGTTATATCTTCGGTCACCATAGGTCTTAATACAGTAACCAACACCATTAAGTCTACCACATACGAAGCGGGTGTTTTGATTGATAGCACGCAAAAGCTTTGGACAATAGGCAACTTCAAGCAGACAGGTATAAATACCGACCTTGCCATACAAGGCAGAGGACTTTTTATAATAAAGGACCCCATTTCAGGAATCAACTACTACACAAGGGATGGACAATTTAGGCTTAGCAGGGATGGCTATATGGTTAATTCTGGTGGTTTAAAACTGCAGGGCTTCAGAGTTGACGAGAGGGGGAAAACCGTAGGCACTGCTCCCGAAGACATTCACGTTATACCTCAGCTTCCACCCAAAGCTACAGGGCAGATAAGGTTCTTGGGTCCAACAAACCTTAACGCAGATGCAGGCGTACCTGCGGTTCCTTTTGACCCAAATAACCCTGCAAGTTACAACTACAAATACACCATAACCATATACGACAGCCTTGGAACCCCCTATCAAGCAGACCTGTTTTTCAGAAAGACGGTAACAAATACATGGAATATATACCTCAGGGCGGACATTGACCCAGCAAATGCAGGATATGAGTTTTCTGGTGACTGGACAGGTGTTCAATTTGATTCCTCTGGAAAACTGGTCTACGACGGAACGGTAGTTACGAGAGAACAATCTCCCGATGGGAAAAGCTATTACTACTATCTAAACCCAGGTGCTCTTTCCGTTCCTACACCCACTCCCAGCGGTGGAACATTCCCTGCAAACACTGACTGGAGGATATACGTAGGTGAGTCTCTCCAATCTGTGACAGTAAATAATGGAGACCCTATCCCAAATTCATACATAACCCGATACTCTGCAGACTTTCTTGTCACAGCAGACCAAAATGGCTACGCCAAGGGTGACCTTGTGGATGTCTATGTTCTGTCAGAAGATGGTGCGGTTGTAGGTGTGTATTCCAACGGGAAATCCCTCCCCCTTTATAGAGTCGCGGTTGCAGTGTTCTCCGACCCAGAGGAACTTACAAAAAAAGGTTCTAATCTTTATACCTCCATTTCCACACCAACCATAATGACCCCAGGTGGTGCGGAGAAAGTCAGGTCTGGCATGTTAGAAATGTCCAATGTGGATATAGGGGTTGAGTTTATAAATCTTATATCTGCCCAAAGGGCATATCAGGCAAATACAAGGGTAATAACCTCATCCAACGCGGTGCTTGATGATACAATAAATCTGGTAAGGTAATTTAGAAGATGGGCATGGGAGGGAACAAAGGGGTGGGAGGGGGTTAAAGCTTTTCAAGGGACTTAAAGAGCCTTTCAAGGTCATTATCCGTGTACCTTAGCGTTGTGGTAAGTCTTAGCCTTGCCATGCCTTTGGGAACTGTGGGGTATCTTATAGCTTGAATAAGTATTCCTTGCTTAAGAAGTCTATCCCTCAACTCTAATGCTTTGGCTTCCTCGTAAACCATTATGGGCAAAATAGGTGTATGGTGAAAGAGAACCTCAAGCCCAAATGTGGAGAGCCTATTGTATATCAACTGGCTTCTCTCTCTCAGCTTTCTTACCCTCCAGCTTTCTCGCTGGATAATCTCTATAGCCCTTTTTGTACCAGCACATACCGCAGGAGGAAGAGATGTGGAAAATATCAAACTCCTTGCCTTGTTTACCAGATAATCACATAAAACCTTAGAACCACATACAAAGGCACCATACGAGCCTATCGCCTTTGATAATGTACCCATAACCACTATATACTCTTCCCAACTCTCTCCAGACTCTTCAAGACCACCTCTTCCAGAAGGTCCAAGCACACCCGTTGCATGGGCTTCATCAATATAGAGCATGCAGTCAAATTCTTCCGCATACCTTTTTAGGGTTCTAATATCCGCAATGTCACCATCCATGCTAAAAACCGTATCCGTAACTATAAGACATCTTCTGTGGTAGTTTCTAAAGGTTTTGAGTAGCTCTTCTAAGTGTTGGTAGTCTCCATGTCTGTAGACAAGCACCTTAGATTTAGATAACCTACAAGCATCTATAATACTTGCATGGTTTAGCTGGTCGCTCAGGACTAAATCATTCTCCCCCACAAGGACAGGTATAGTGCCAAGGTTAGCAAGATAACCAGAGCCAAAAAGAACACAGCAAGGTGTAGACTTAAACTCAGATAGTTTGTCTTCAAGCTCTTTATGATGCTTTGTATATCCAGACACAAGTGCGGAAGCACCAGACCCAAGACCGTAATTTCTAAGAACCTTTACACTCTCCTCAATTACCTCAGGGTGGTCTTTCAGTGCAAGGTAGTCGTTGGAGCAAAAATCTAAAAGACCTTCTTTTAAAAGGCGTATACGATACAGATTATTAAGCTTTATATCTTCAAGACTATGCTCTATCCACCACATTAGCTAAATTAAACATAAATTCCTCCATTTCCATGAGAAGGGTCTTTACTTCCTTAAGTTCGTATATGCGGTGGTGAATACCAAGTTGCCCAAAACTACCAGATCCTAAACTCTGCAAAACATCTTCAAGTCTTCCCAGAAAACTATATACACCTGCCTGATTTGTAAAGGGTAAAAGCACTATTATTCCTAAATTTTCACATTTATCTACAAAATCCAAACCTCTCACCGTATCCAATAGTAGGTAAAATAGTAGGTAATATATAGACTTGTCCCACTTTTTAAGTTTAAAAACCACTACACTTGAATCTATATTGTATTTTTCTTTCAAGTAAGCACACTTTACAATTTCTCTAAGCATATCAGAGTTTATCCAACCAAAACGCAAATGAAAATCTCTTAAGCTAATAGTGTGATGATAGCTAAATAATATGTAATCTAAAATAGCGTTAATAGACAATATATTGTCAACATTTAAATTAAAAAAAGGCATCTTTTCTATAACAAAAAGGTAGTAATCCCCATCTTCTATAGGCAAAGGTATAGCACACAGATATTTACTTGTGGATTCTGGTAATAAATCACTTACATAAGTGGTCTCTCCTTTTTTCAAAGCAATCTGTATTAAGTTATCTTTAAGATTTAGCTCTTCCATATCCCCCAGCTTTACTACACTTTCAAGTTTATTTCCATTTATCTTAAAAAGTTCTCCCTTTTCTATTGTATAGATACTACCGATGAATTGCACCACCCTTTTTAGAAGTTCTTCCAAACTAACACCTTTAAGCATATCTCTTCGCAAGTCTTCTATAAAACCTCTTATACTTATAGGCTTAGCTATGTGGTAGCTTTCTAATCTATCATGCGAAAGCTTTGTTAGATACAAAGCCCTTCCAACATCTCTTAATCTATCCCCTATATATTCTACCTTTCCCAATAAACTTCTTATTCTCCTATTCCAATAAAAATGAAATTCAGAAAACACTAAAAGGTATAGAAAAATGTATAGCAAGTATAAAGTGTCAAGCTTTCCGTAGATAAGGTATTTAGCTGTAGCAAATATTATCATATATACTGAGCCTATTAAAAATCCATAAAACAAGGTTAGCACTACCAAAGGTAACATATGAATTACTATAGAAAAATTGCTATTTACAAACAAGGGATCTTCTTTGTTAAAAAGAAAGCCTAAAAGGTAAATAAAACTGACAAAAAATAAAACTTCAACCAAAGCTAACTTTATATTTATTTCCGTCTTGCCATCTAGTAGATCTCTGTCTAGCTTAAACCTGCTTTTGAGTAAGTTACCTATTGAAAACATCTGTTGTAGGAATTATTTTGTTTAATATACTTTGTGCTAAAGTGGATACAGATTGAAAATACCAACCGCTCCTTGATGCGGTTGCTACATAAACCCATTTATCCTCTTTTAAAGAAAATATTCTTAGTGTTATACTTACCGCAGGCTCTCCATCTATTCCTGCCTTGTATCTAAATTCGTTCACCGAACCTGTTATAACGTAGTCTATATTTTTATCCTTAAGAGTGTTAATTATGTTCATAATATCTTCCTGTGCATATTCTTTTTGTTCATAAGTTATAACCCTCTTAACATTATACCCCTTTGAAGAAGCAACACCTTCTGCAATAGAAGCAACCCTTAGTCCCGCTAAAGGCGTTTCCGTGTTATTTTCAAAGGGTATGACCGCAAAGGTAGGTCCCTTTTCTAAACCTTTTTGTGCATTCTCCACCATTGATGAACAAGAGAGAAGCACCAAACTGATTATGACTAAAATTACTTTTCTCATGTTTACCTCCTGCCGCTAAAATATTATACTATACATGAGGAAAGAATTTTATTACTCATTTTTCTTTGAAATGGGTGCTATAACAAACCTAATGTTTTTAAAGAGTATATATCAGCTGTTTTTATCGTTTCTTCTTCATTTTATTGCCTGTCTTTTAATCGTAAGTGTATTAATACCTCTATTGCCAAAGAGATATAGGAAAGAAAAGAAAGGAGTCGTAGGGGCATTTATATCACTTACTCTAATCGGTTTCTTCTTATTCGTAATAGGTTATGTTTCATTAGTTATAGCGACTCTCTACCTTCTAAGACATCAAAAAACCTTTATGGGAGATAACATAAAGAGCTTTTCATTGTATGAACTGTTAGCTGATAGAATACCACCAAAAGTTAGTCTTTTCGGTGAAGCACCTTTATACTCTATCATATTTAGGGATGATATTCCCAAAAGTAGATTGGAGCTTATTTCTCTTGTCATAACTGAAGTAAAAAACCCAAAACTAATTGAGTACGTTTCAAGGTTGATAGGTCATGAAAATGACGAATTGAGACTATCCGTAACATCTTTATACTACAAGCTTGAAAATAGCATACAAGAAAGAATAAAACATCTACTTGAAAGGCTAGAAGCAAGTAAGGAAGATAAAGCTTATTTGTTTTTTGAACTCTCACAGAGCTATTACGACCTTGTCTACTACAAGCTTGTAGATAAGGAATTAGAAATTGTTACACTACAGAAAGCTGAAGAGTATATATACAAAGCTATGAACATAAAGGATGCACCAGAGTTTTACATACTTCTTGGAAAGATATATATAGCTAAAAAGGAATACTCAAAGGCTATAGAGACTTTAAATAAGGTGAGCCAATATAAATATGTAAATCCGGTTAAATATGTTCCCTATATAGCGGAGGCATACTTTGGAAGCGGAAATGTTTCTGAAGTTAAAAATGTAATACAAAAGTACTCAGATAGCTTAAGGTATACTATAAATCCTAATCTAGTATATGTTATAGACTTCTGGGTGAGGAAAAATGGAGCTAATTCTAAACAAGGATAAACCACAGGTATTGCTAGTAGCAGAGGGAACTTACCCATATATAAGGGGTGGAGTTTCCACTTGGATAGATGACCTCATAAGGGGTATGGAGGAGATTAAATTTGGAGTAGTATTTTTAGGTAGTAGACGAGAAGATTACGAAGGCATAAGGTATAAACTTCCTGAAAATCTTGTATATCTTTCCGCATCCTATCTCTTTGAGGAAAAGGAAAAACCAAAACCGCACTATATAGAAGGTGATGAGAAAGCTTTCACTATAGTTGAAAAACTTCATAGATCGCTCAAGGATGATAAATCTGAAGCTATAACAGAACTAATAGATGAAAGCTTTTTAATAAACGAGGTTAAATATGAAGATTTTTTGTATTCTAAGAGGGCATGGGAACACATAGTAAATATGTATTCAAGATATGGAGCAACTGAACCCTTTATAAACTACTTTTGGAATGTGCGAAATCTACATACACCTCTATGGTTAGTTGCACAAATAGCTAAGGAGGTAGGTGATTTTGATTTAGTCCATAGTCCTTCTACGGGGTATGCAGGTTTTTTATCCGCTCTCTTAAAAAGGTTCAGAAAAAAACCCTTTATACTAACCGAGCATGGTATATACACAAGAGAAAGAAAAATAGACCTCATGAACGCCGATTGGTTATCGGATGAAAAGCTCTTAATATATAAAGGCTCTGTTGAACTTTCCGCAACTAAGAGAGTTTGGACTAGGTTCTTTATACACTTAGGAAAAGTAACCTATGCGGAGGCGGACATAATTATATCTCTTTTTAATGGAGCTCGGGAAATCCAGATATCTTACGGTGCAGACCCAGAAAAGTGCATAGTGATTCCAAACGGTGTGAATGTAAACAAGCTCCTTGAAGCATATAAACGTAGACCACCACATATTCCAAAAGTTGTAGCCCTTATTGGAAGGGTGGTTCCCATAAAGGACATAAAAACCTTTATAAAGGCTATGAAGCTATTGGTTGAAAAAATCCCTGAGGCAGAAGGGTGGGTAGTGGGTCCTACGGATGAAGACCCAGAGTATTACGCGGAATGTCTATATCTTGTGAAAGTGTTGGGTCTTGAGGAAAAGGTGAAATTCTTAGGTTTCCAAAAGGTAGAAGACATTCTACCTAAAGTAGGACTTCTTACACTTACTTCTATAAGCGAAGGTATGCCCTATACGGTTCTTGAAGGTTTTGCGGGAGGAGTTCCGTGTGTTACCACTGACGTAGGTTCTTGTAGGCAACTCATATACGGTGGGTTAAATGAAGAAGATATAAAACTCGGTAAGGCGGGAGAAGTGGTATCAGTAAAAGATACCAATGGATTAGCGGAAAGTTATGCAAAACTTTTGACTGACGAAAGTCTATGGGAAATTTGTCAAAAGACAGCATTAGAAAGAGTTAAAAGATTTTATTCAAGAGAGGCTTTCTTAGAAAACTACAGGAAGCTGTATAGCAGGTTTTTATCATGGCGGGCATAGCTTTTGAGCTTAAGAAGATATTAAGGAAAAGAAGTATAACTTCTATATTTACCGCTTTTGGATATTCTCTTACTCTGAGCTCGGGTCCATATATTATAACTATAACCTCTCTACTTCTTGTAAATTTCATTGGAAGCTACTTTGTTAAAGATTCAACTCAACTCACCCAGTTTCAAGTGGTGATAACTTACATAGTAGCTTTCAGTCTTATCCTTAATGGCTTCACCAATTTATACCTAATAAGATTTCTTGCGGACATGATTTTTGCAAAAAGGCATGATGCTATTATTCCCAATCTAATGTCTGCTATAATATTAAACGCTTCAGTAGGCTTTATACTATCTCTTATATTTAGCCTATTGGCTCTGGTACCTTATACGAGTTATGATTTCGCCTTTTTGTTTACCTTATGTTTTACTCTTTTTATGTGTATATGGACATTAAACACCATTCTTACTGGCTTTAAAAGCTACAAATACATTCTTTTTTCCTATGCATTTAGCTACAGCATATTTCTTATAACATCCCTTTACTTTATAAAATACGGTCTGACTGGTCTTGTGTTTGCTTTTACGCTTTCTAATTCAATTCTGTTTTTTATGCTTTTCGCGTATACTATTAGAAACTACTATTCAGATAGGCTACTGTCCCTTGAATTCATAAAAGAGGACAAATATAGGAGCCTTATATTAACAGGCTTTTTCTACAATTTAGGTATATGGGCAGACAAACTGGTTTTTTGGTTTCATCCCTACACCAGCACGAAAGCTCTTGGTCCTTTGAGCTACTCCATTGTCTATGATATTCCTATATTTTTAGCTTATCTTTCTATAGCTCCGGGTATATCCGCTATGTTTCTCAAGATTGAGTGGGAGTTTGCAGAATATTACGATAAATATTATGAGGCAGTGAGAGGTGGAGCTTTGTTAGATAAGATATATTTGTATGGAGATGAACTTATTAGCTCTGCAAGAGGTGTGTTATTAGATACCTTTAGAATACAGGCTATGTTTAGCGTATTTATTATCATACTGCAGGAACCACTTTTTACTTTGTTTAGACTGCCGAAGGTATACATACCTCTCTTTGACATCCTTCTTTTTGGCACATCCTTACAAGTGGTTTTACTTAGTCTTATTGCTATCATGTTTTATTTTGATAGATTAACTTATGCACTAATAACAACATTTGTCTATGCGGTTAGTAATTTAGGTCTAAGCTTGCTCAGTATATACTTAGGACCTTATTTTTATGGATACGGCTTTGCAGTAGCAACTATTTTGAGTATAATTATTGGAATAATACTAATGAGGAGGTTTATCCATGATATTCATTATTATACTTTTATGCATATTTAGTTTTAGGGCAATTGCAAAAGATATGTCTGTTGGCTTCATGATTTATGGAAACCCTATTCCAGAGGAAGCTCTTTATGTCTTTGATTGGCTCGTAGTGGACCCAGACAGTGAACATACAAAAAAAGTTATGACGACCTTCTATCTTAAAAACAGAAAAGCAAAGCTCATAGCTTACGTAAGCGTTGGAGAGGCTGAACCATACAGGGACTACTACAAGGAAATACCCAAGGAATGGATTCTTGGAAAGAATGAAGTATGGAATTCCTACGTGATGGATATAGGGAAAGAGGAATATATAAAGTTTCTTTTGGATAGAGTTTTTCCACGCTTAGAGGCATTTGACGGATTTTTTTTAGATACTCTTGATAGTCATCAACTTTTCCTAAAAAATCCCCAAGACCTTCAAAAAGCTCGAGAAAACCTAACAAAGTTAGTAAAGAGTATTAGGAATAAGTATCCTGATAAATTAATACTACTCAATAGAGGCTTTGAGATAATGAAAGATGTTAAAGGACAAGCGGATGCTATAGTGGCAGAATCTCTTTTTTATGGAATTAGTTATGACAAGAAAAAAATGTACAAAAAGATGAAACCTGAGGAAACGGAGTGGCTTATGTCTCAATTAAAAACCGCAAAGGAACTTGGATACAAGGTTATAGTTATAGATTACGTAGACCCAAAGAATAAAAAACTACAGATTGAAGTGGCAAAGCAAATATATGAGCTTGGTTTTATACCCTACGTTTCTGACAAATATTTAAGAACTCTTGGAATATCCACATACAAGTTGAAACCAAGAAGAGTACTTATGCTATACAACAGTAAACTCTACAATGACCCTTCCTTTACTGTGGTAAACAGACTTATACAACCTTGGTTGGAATATATAGGATACGTGCCAGTTATAATGGAAGTAAAGCAAGCTCTCTCAGATGATAGGTTAAACTACCATATGGCTGATATATATGCAGGAATAGTTGTAGATGTTGCAACATATGATGAAGGAGAGAAGCTTTTTAAGTGGTTAGTAGATAAGCAAAAAGAGGGACTAAAAATATTCTTTTTAAACACCTTTGGATTTCCTCAAGAAAGTAGATTTCTAAACGCCTTTGCACTTAGAAATGTAGGTACCTTGAGGGCTGGACAGAGATATGAAATAGTAGAAAGTTCCTTTGAGTTTTTTGAAGCGAACCCTCTTTTAGAAAACATACCTATGATAGTCCCCGAGAGAGCCAATTATTACATAAAAGTAAAGGCTGGGGATAAAATATTCTACCCTCTTGCTATAACTGACTGGGGAGGTTATGCCTTTATAGGTTCATTTATAAGTGTATCCGATAAATTTAACTTGTTTGTAGTTGAGCCAGTAAAATTCCTTAGCAGGATTTTTGAACCTATGACTCTTATTCCAGACACTACTACAGAAAATGGTAGAAGACTGCTGATAGTGCATATAGACGGGGATGCCTTTTTTGGCTATGCGGATTTCAATCCTTCAAGAAACATAGGAGAAGTGATAAGAGATGAGATAATCAAACGCTATCCCATACCTCATACTGTTTCCATAATTGAAGGCAAGATAGCTCCATATGGTCTATACCCAGAAAAATCCGAAAGGCTTAAGACAATAGCAAGATCTATATTTTCCTTAGATAACGTGGAAATAGCATCCCATACCTTTTCCCACCCTTACAAGTGGCAAGAATTAGAGTCTTATGAAGTTAAAGGCGGAGAAATTAATCCAAATATTCAATATAATCTTCCCATAAAGGGCTATAATTTTGACCTGCGTAGAGAAATTTTCGGGTCCATAGAATACATAAATACAAGGCTTGCACCCGAAGGGAAGAGAGTAAAGGTATTTCTTTGGTCTGGTGATACGAACCCATCCGAGAGAGCCATAAGGATGACCTACGAAGCTGGTGTGTATAATGTAAACGGTGGTTATACGTGGATAAACAGAGAGGAACCTTTTTGGATGTATATAGGTCCTATGGGTGTCAATAAGGGAGAATACTTTCAGATATATGCTCCTATAATGAATGAAAACATATATACTAGGTTATGGACAGACTACTACGGCTTTGTAAGGGTTATAGATACTTTTGAGCTTACAGAAAAACCTTATAGGCTTAAACCATTGAATATCTATTATCACATGTATTCTGGACAAAAAATTGCGTCTTTGGAGGCTTTAAAAAGAGTCTATGAATGGGCTCTTAATCAAAGTCCAAATCCTATTTATCTTTCTGAATACGCTCAGAAAGTTCTTGAGTATAGAAACATTGCATTACTTGAAGATATAAGGGATAATTCACTGATTCTGCGTGGTGGTGGAACTTTAAGAACACTAAGGGTAGATTTCTTAACGCATATTGATCTTGATAGCAGTAAAGGTGTGGTAGGTTATAGGCATATCAACAATTCCACTTACATAAATTTGGACTCCTCAGGTGAATACAAAATTGTCTTTAGCAAAGAAAAACCAAGGTTTAATCTCATAGAGGCTAATGGCAGGGTGTTGAGCTTCCAAAAAGGGGAAAAAAGTTATATTTTACAACTTAAAGCTAACGTGCCCTTGGAGTTTACAATAGAAAGCCAATGTCAACTGCGTTTTGAGCCCAAGCCTGAAAATGTAAATGTCAAAGCACAAATTACAACAGTTCGGTATAAGGGGAACAAAAATGCGAGAATTGAAGCTTACTGTAAAAAGTAAGTTTTTTAGTATTAAGGAAATTATTACATACATCTTGATTTTCACTGTAGTTAGTGTAATGCTGTTTCCTAAAGGAAAATTGGAAGAATACGCTCTATCTCAAGAGAAAAGCAACATTACACTGTACGTTATATACATTAGGAACTTGTTGAAAATTAAGGATGATGATATAATACGCTTACACTTAGTAGTAAGCCTTACTCAAGCGGGAGAGTTTCAAGAAGCGGAGTTAGAAGCACAAAAACTTTTGAACACAAGATATAGAGATAAGGCCTATGTGGCGTTATACAGAATAGAAAAGGCAAAATTCTTTGCGAAAAAGGATGGAGATGTGCAAAAAATGCAGACTTATCTTTTGGAAGCCATCAAGTCTATGAATGAAAAAGAGCTCTTAATAGAAATAAATAGAGAAGCCATTAGCATGAACCTACCATTCGTAGTTATGGTATCTGCAGAAAAACTCTATCAAATTACAGGAAACATAGAATGGTTAAAGCAAGCTTATCGCTATGCCATAGCACTTATGGACGTGGAAAAAGCCCTTTTATATGCTTCTGAACTATACAGAAAGGATGTGTCTAACAGAAGGAAGTACGTTAATGATGCGGTATATATAGTAAAAAACAATCAGGATGGTAGAAGCATTATACAAAAGTTAAGCGGTAAATTAGATAAGAGCTTTTATGCAGAATTAACAATGGGTTTGTTAACTACTCCCCAACCAGGTTTAGCCTTAAATATAGAAATAATAGAATTAAAAGAGTATGAGAAACTCTTTTTGCAAGCAAGGAGTTATAACGATAGAAAAGTGTTATTCACAAAGATTGTTCAGATGTACTTGTGGAAGGAAGATTACAATGGTTTGAAGAAGTTCATAAGAATGTACTATATGGAGTTTGCTAAGGATGAAGAGGTTTCAAAGCTCGTTCTTAAGTCCGCTCTTGCTACTGGTGATCCTACATTTGCCAAAGAAATTGCGGAAGGTATAAAGAAGGAGGTATTGAAGTGACTAAGAGGTTGCTTATGTTCACTATTTCAAGTATCCTATTTATTGGTTCAACTTTTTCCTTAGAAAGACCAAAAGCAGGAGCTCCAAGCAAAGAATTACTTAGATTGCTTCTTTCCACTTTTTTAGGAGCTAGCGACCTTCAGAATGCTTTTGAGGTAGCAAAAAAAGGGGCAGAAATCTATTCGAATGACCCATACTGGTGGGAGTGGTATGGTAAACTGGCTTATTGGCTCGGGAAAACAGAGGAAGCTATGGAAGCAAACCTAAAACTAATAGAATTAAGACCCGTAAGAGAAAGGATAGTAGAAACCTTTAAATTAGCACTTTCTACAAATCGCTACGACTTTGCGGTAAATCTTATTAGAAAACATCCATGGCTAATAGAGGACCTAAAACCCGAAGAAATCTATTTTATATTCTTCAATGCAGGCAGAATAGAAGAATTTATAAAGCTCGCCGAAGAGCTTTACAGAGAGGAGAAAAAGGATGAATACCTTTATTATATTGCATTAGCGCAGTTTAGATATGGGAAATATAAACAGGCGAGGGAATACATGGAAAAATTAGAAGCCATTAGACCATTGAAGTCGGAAGAAGTTATACTCTACTCGGATATCATACTTTTTGAAAGAAAGCAAAAAGAAGCTTATGAGCTTTTAAAGAGATACTTTGGAAAGATTGAAAGCGATAAGGAAGAGCTTTATATCTTATACTTAAGAAAACTTTCTGAACTTGCATGGATTAATCAAGACATAGAAACTTCCGCAAAGGCTTCTGAGATGCTTCATAAGATGGGCAAGGCAAGCAAAGATGATTACATAAGGCTTTATACCTATTATTCCTTAAAGAAGAATTATACAAAAGCTATAGAGTATGCATCAATAGGCTATAGAAAGAGTAGGAATGAATATCTATTTACACTTTGGGTAGAAGGTCTTAGTGCTTTGGCTGATTGGAAAGGTATAGTTGATGCATATAGAGAATACGATAGGGAAAAGTTCTTGGCTAATTCCTATCTTACTGCCATTTATACAAGAGCTGTGTATATGTTAGGTAGAAAGCAAGAGGCAAGGCAGATTATATTGCATTCCTTGAAGGCTAATCCTTCTTTAAGTTTACTTTCCAACGCCATATACATCGCAGTCGGTTTCCATGATAGAAAGCTTATAGATTACCTTATTAGGAACTTCTCATCTGAAGAAAGAATGCTTCCAAAGGAATTTGCCCTTCTATACATGTCAAAACAAAATGGATATAAGGCTAAAAGGCTTTTAGACCAAATCAAGGAAAAGGGCAAAGAAGAGCTTCTCTTATACTCCTACGCACTCAATCTTATGGGAAGGACTGAAGAGGCGAACATGATAAGATATACTTTGGTTAGAGATGTTTTAAAGGATGGAAAGGCGCGGGAGGACCCTGATGAACTTAGAATTACCTTAATGAGCGGTGTGGGTATACTTCCATCATACTATATGCAGGATTTGTTAGCTAAAGCGAGGGAGGAGTTAAAACCTGAAATTTGGTTAAACATATACCTTTCGCATCTTTTTGTAAATAACTTTTATGAAGAGATTGAATATCTAAAGAACATAAAGAAAGCTAAGCTTGAACCCTGGATGGAGTTAAACCTTGCACTTAAGAACAACGATAGGGAGCGCATAAACCAGCTTTTAGAGGAGATGGCTGATACATTGCCCTATAGAGATGTGGTGGAATCCTATAGAAGACTTGGTCAATATGGGAAGGCTGTGGAACATGCCCAACAGAGCCTTGAAAAAAATCCAGAGGATGTTTTAGTATACGAACAGCTAAGACAGTTAGTTGATTCCTATGTGAGCCAGATACGAATCGGAGTCTCTCAAAGGAATGTGGATAAAACTGGTTATTTGCTATACAACCTACACTTAATGTATGTGCTAACGGATAAGTGGTATATACTGCTTAACAGAGAAGGTGGTTTCCTTATGTATAACAGCAATCCAGCACTTGCAAAACTTCCGTCTTCCTTTGTTTACAACAGTGTTGCATTAAGGATTAATGTTAACAATGGCTATTATGAAATTGGAACAGTTTTAGGTAAAGGCATTAAGGACTTTGCGGGTATAGAGGCAAAGGCTTCTAAAAGGCTACATACTGTAGATAATATAACTACTTCCGTATATTACAATAAACCTGCAAATGAAACCTTTATAATGAGCCTAAGTGCTGTTAAAGATGGTGTTTCCATAAACGCCTCTAAATCGCTTTCTCCTCGTATGGGATTAAGCTCAACCTTTGAATACAATAGATTCAAATCGCAAGACATGAAAGAGATAGGTCAAGGTTTTAACCTTTATCTTGAAACATTTTATAAGTTAAGGGTTGCTTATCCAAATTACACTTTTAGGTTTTATACTGCTTTTGCAGATTATGAAGAGAAAAATAACAAAAGCAATAGATTGCTAAGACTGTATAGTTTTGAAAATCCAAGGGTTCTTCCAGCGGATAGTTTTACGGTAGGCATAGGCTTGCGGTTCGGATTAGATAGGAAGGAGATGTTGAGTAGATCCCTGTCTCCTTTCCTTGACTCTGAAGTCTTTTACAATACCTCCAGCGGTTTAGGGTATGGGCTTTCTGTAGGTTTAGGTGGCAGGCTTATAGGAAAAGATACACTATTCTTAGGCGTTAGACACTCATCCAATTACGGAAATACCAAGGCTACCTATTGGGAGCCATTCCTACAGTACAGGTTGTTGCTACCCTCAGATTAATTTATGAGCTTGTTAAGGTCTTCCTCTGTGGGAAGCCCTGAGTGCAGCTTCCCGTTCATACCTATAAAAGTAGGTGTCCCTCCTATGCCCAGCTTGTTCATAAGCTCAAGGTTTGCCTCAACTGCCTTCTTACCTTCTTCACATTGATTCTTTGAAGTGTAGCCTTCTGCGTATTCCTTAAAGCCTTTCTTGTCGCATATTACAGCCACCGCTTTACCAAAGGCTTCTGGGTGTATTGGAAGGGGGAAGAAGATAAGTCTTATTTGGACATTGTTCTTCTTTGCCCACTCCTCTACTATTGGGTTGCTCCTCTTACAGAAGGGACAGTCCGGGTCTGTTATAAAGTATATATACTTGCTTCCTTCTCCATATGTCACATTTACATACTTTTCTATTTCTTTAAGTTGGTCTGCGGAGACCTTCATAAATTCCTGCTGTCTGTCTCTGGTTATGTTCTTTTTGTCTTTTACGCTTATTAGATTGCCAGCAAGCAAGTATTCACCTTTGCTATCCATGTAGAAGACCAGAGGTTGTGCTCCAACTTTGATAACCACTTCACAAAGACCGCCTATGTTTTGAACTTGGGATACAGCTTCAACGCTAAAATCTTGAGGTATAAAGTCTTTCACAGAAGTTTTAACCTGTTCCTTTGTAGGGCACTTAGCAGAGCTCTGCCCACAGGCATTAAGAGTAAGCACCGCAACTACAAAGGCTGAGAGGAAACCTATTTTTTTCAACATGACACCTCCTCTGGAGTTCATTATAAAGTAAAAGTGTAGTTTCTGCAAGCATGAATTATATCCTTTGCAAGTAAGGAGGGGTCTATCGTCCCATCAAGCTCAAGGTGGGCTTTGCCATAAATTTTAGACCTGCTTTCAAAAAGTTTAAGGAGCTCTTCTCTGCTCTTTCTCAAAAGTGGTCTTGATGGGTCTTTTCCACATCTTTCCAAAAAAGTTTCAAAAGCCACTCTTAGCCAAACAACAAGCCCTGAGCTTTTCATTAGCTCCATAGCTTGAGAGTTTGAACCCAATCCACCTCCTGTGCTTATTACAAGTCCTTCTCCTTTGACTAACTCTTTAAGAACCTCTAACTCACGCCTTCTAAAATAGTCTTCTCCTTTGGTTTCAAATATCTCAGGTATACTCATCTTTTCTGTCTTTTCAACTTCCTTGTCTATGTCCACAAACCGCCAGCCTAACATATCAGCAAGAAGTCTACCTACCGTGCTTTTTCCACTGCACATAAATCCCACAAGAAACACCCTCTTACAGCTCATGTCTGACAAAGAGTATGTTAAGTACAGTGAAAACCATGCCAAGTATAACCGCATAGGAGAGTGTTTTAGGTTTTATCCTTTTTAGGAGATTGAGGTGAACCGCCACAGCGTAGTATGTCCACAGGTATAGCACAAATATTAGCTTTGGGTCGTTTACCCAGTGTTTTCCGAAGAAGCTCCTGCTCCAGAAACTTCCAAAGATAAGGGTAAGTGTAAAGAATAGAAAGCTCAGGTTCATGGAAAGCCTTTCCGCCCCTCTGAGAAGACTAAGAGGCATAAAAAAGCCAGTTATATTCTTGTGTTTTAGCCTTGTCTCAAGAAAGAGTTTGAACATAGATGAGAGCCCACCCAGAAAAGCAAAAGCGTAAGAAGCGAGGGCGGAGGTGATATGAAGGGAATACAAAGGACTTCTGTAAGGTGAGGGTTCTGCGGGCATAGCCAGTAAGGTCGAAAGTATCCCAAATATGGCAAAAAAGGCGGAAAACTTCCAAAGATACTCGTATTTGAAAGATATGATTATGAGAATGCCTAAGATGACGTTTCCTAAGAGGGAATAAAAGCCATAAGTGTCCGCAAAGGGGAAACTACCCACTTTAACAGATAGAATTATCGCATAAAGCATATAAAAGAGAAGAGCCACAAAGAGGAAGAGACGGGTAAGTTTTTCAGCCTTATTTAGAAAATAAGAGACCAGAGAGGACACAAAAGCCAGAAAGTAGAATACTATGCTAAGAGTAAGCAAGGACATGTAAGATAGTTTATCATGGTGGGCATTGACATAGTGAGCAATAAAAGGATAAAAGAGGCGGTAGAGAGGTTCGGAGAGAGGTTTCTAAGACGCGTCTATACGGAAGAGGAGCTAAGATACTGTATGGGTCAGCAAGCCTTTTATGAGTGTCTCTCCGCAAGGTGGGCTTGCAAGGAGGCAGTGCTGAAGGCCTTCTACCAAACATATGGGATTGTTCTAAAGTTCTCAGAGATAGAGGTTCTTGGTGACAGGGGAAGGCCGGCAAGGGTAAGAATACTTAGAAGAGGCTTTGAGGATGTGAAAGTCCTTGTTTCCCTATCCCATGAGAGAGAATTTTCTGTGGCGGTCGCTTATGTTTTAAAGGAATAGAAGGGCCACATGTGGTTGAGGGGTCCATGCCCTTTACCGAGAGGCAATGAATTTTCTATAGCTTTCTGAATGTATTCCTTTGCCATCATGACCGCTTCTTTTAGACTATGCCCCTTTGCCAAATGGGCGGTTATGGCGGAGGAGAAGGTGCACCCAGTGCCATGAGTATTCTTTGTCTTTATAAACCTACCCCTTAGGTATTCAAAACTCTGCCCATCGTAAAATACATCCACCGACTCCTTGCCTTCCATATGTCCTCCCTTTACCACCACCGCAGAGGGACCATAAGAGAGTATCTTCCTGCAGGCTCTTTCCATATCCTCAAGGCTTTTTATCTCAAAACCGCACAGCTCCTCCGCCTCTGGGATGTTTGGGGTGACCACAAGGGCAAGGGGAAGGATTTCTCTTATAAGCGTTTCTCTTGCGGATTGTTTTAAAAGTGGGTCTCCAGACTTTGCCCTCATTACAGGGTCAACCACGAGCTTTTCAATTTTTGTGTCCTTTATAGCCCTTGCCACTGCCTTTATTATGTCTTCATTGGATAGCATGCCAGTTTTGCAGGCATCCACACCTATGTCTTCTACCACAACCTTTATCTGTTCGTAAACCACCTCTGGTGGAAGGTCTACAACTCCATGAACTCCCACTGTGTTTTGGACGGTTATGGAAGTTATGGCACTCATACCATACACGCCAAGCACGGTAAAGGTCTTTAGGTCCGCTTGGATTCCAGCACCGCCACTGCTATCAGAGCCGGCTACTGTCAAAGCTTTTGGAATCATCAGAAATAAAATCCTAACACAAAGTGTATTCTGCTTCTTGACTCATCGCCTGGCACTTTTTTCGTTTTAAAGGCCCAGTCTAACTTTATGGGAGCAAGGGGTGTCACAAACCTTATTCCTGCACCATAGCCACCTCTGAGGTTTTCCCTTTTGAGCTCATTCCAGTCGTTAAATCCAAGCCCTGTATCGTAGAAGACTCCAAGGTATAGTATGTTTTTATAGATTGGGTAGTTTGCTTCTGTAGTTACGATAACTTGCTTTTTTGAACCTATGGGGTCTTTTGTGTTGGGATCAAGGGGACCTGCATAGCCGTATCTGTAGCCCCTTATGGTAAAGTCACCTCCTACAAAAAACCTCTCATCTAATGGCACTCTTTTACCACCGTAGGGTTCAACAATACCCACAGAACCTCTAAGAGCAAGTATAAAACCAGTATCAAGCCACACATCTTTGAAAAATTGCTGATGAGAAAATGTAATTCTGTTGAACTTTTCGTTTCCTCCCAACACAGGCATTGCAACTGAGTAACCAAGTTCTGTAAGAGAACCGCTTGAAGGAAACAGGTAATTGTCCCTTGTGTCCCTGCTAAGACCAAAGGTTAGCTTTCTTGATTCTCTCGTCCCAGCCTCTTCCTTTACGAGAGGTGAAGCATCAGGGGATATATTACCGTATTTTACCTTTTGAAGGCTAACGCCTGCACTTGCTTTCCAGAACTCTGCAAACTCCCTTGAGAGGATAAAATCTACACCAGTTCTTTCTACTGTGTATGTGCTGTATTCTACCCTTCTGTCATAAACAGAGGTTGTTAGGTCTATGGGTTGGTTCAGAAACCATTTCTTTGTATAAGAGAAGGCGTTTTCTTTGAACCTACTTCCATAGGATAAGGATATGCCTATTATGTCACCTGTCCCAAGGAAGTTGCCCTTACGCAGAGATACAAATCCAGAAAGTCCTGTTACCTGATTGTAGCCAAGTCCTATAGAAAACTGCCCTGTAAACCTCTCCCTTACCCTTGCGGTAAAGTCCCAATTTCTACCATCTGAGGGGAAGGGGTCTATAGAAACATCCTGATAGTATCCGAGGTTAAAAATCCTCGTCCTTGAACGCTCTATTTCCCTTTGATTTGCCAGCTCACCCTCCTGAAACCTCAGTTCTCTCCTTATAACATAATCCCTTGACTCATAGTTGCCTTGGACTTCTATTCTATCTACATAAACAGGCTCACCTTCCTGAACCTTCAAGGTCACGTTAACCTTCTTGTTTTCCCTATCTACCATCTCCATCTCTTCCACAAAGACTCCAAGAAAGCCTATTTCTGAATAGCGTCTTTTTATGTTCTCTTTTATCTTGTCTATAACTTCCCTTCTGTAGTAGCCTCCTCTGTTTTTCCTAAGTAGGTTTTCCACCAGTTCAGAGTAGGCATACAGAGTGTTGCCTTCTATCTTTAGCTTAGAGAGCTTGTATCTTGGTCCTTCCTGTATTTTTATATTTATCTCGTATCTATTCCCTTCCTTCTTTATTGAATAATCCACCTGTGCCTCAAGAAAGCCCTCGGAGCGATAGAAATCTCTTATCTTTTTTACATCCTCCTTTAGCACATCCTCGCTAAAGGGTGGTTTAAACCTGAAGGCAAAAAGGTTAACTGGCTTTGTTTCCATCAGTTCAAGAAGCCTGCCTCTGCGGAAGCTCTGGTTTCCTATGAAGTTTATGCTTCTTACATGCTCTGACTTTCCCTCCACTATTTTGTAGACCACCTTTGATGCTCCCTTCTTTGGGACAAGCTCGTAGCTTACCTCAACATTTGGATATCCTTCCTTTAGGTATGCTTCTACTATTCTCTTTTTTATAAACTCTAACTCCTCACGGGTAAGCACCCTTCCAAGCCTGAGCCTTCTTTGAATTTCCAGCCTCTCTTCTATTGCAGGCGATGATGTAAATCCTCTTGTAATCTCATCTGTGTCTATTTTGCCTATTTCTGTTTCTATACCTATCTTCCTTTCAAGTTCATCAGACCTTATCTTTTTATTGCCTACGAACTCTATTTTATATATAACAGGCAAGTCCTTTACCTTGTATGTAAGAACAACATCTTCACCCACCTTCTCTTCATAAACCTCCACCTCGTCAAAAAAGCCAGTTCTATACATGCGTCTTATGCTTTCCCTGACCATATCTGGGCTATATAGACTACCCTGCCTTAGATTTATAAGTCCAAGTATTACATCCTCTGGCACAAACTGTGCACCTTCTACCTTTACTTCCTTTATAACCCCTGCCAAAGAGAAACCAAAGAGAAGAAATACAAACAAAAAAGCCCTAAACAATAACCACACTCCTTTTATCCTCCTCAATAAAACCACATACAAAGGAAGAATGAACCTCACTAAGAACTGTAGGCACATCTTCCTTCTCAACAACCACCATAAAACCTACGCCCATATTAAAGGTTTTAAACATTTCTTCCTCCTGTATTTTTCCTAAATCCCTTATCCAGTCAAACACTGGGTTTTTTGGAATTTTATCCTTTTCCACAACTGCCTTTAGACCCTCTGGAAGTATTCTAACAAGATTCCCCGGGATACCACCACCTGTTATATGAGCCATTCCCTTTATCCTTATACCAGAAGATTTCAAGGCACGCACCTCCTGCAGGTATATTCTTGTGGGCTCTAAAAGCACTTCCCAGACCCTTCTGTCCTCAAAGCTGTCCTCGTAGCTTATGCCTCTGTCCTGAAGCACCTTTCTTATTAGGCTGTATCCGTTGCTGTGAAACCCGCTTGAAGGCAAGCCTATTATAACATCTCCAGCTTTTATATTTTCTCCAGTGATAAGGTCTTCTTCTTCACACACACCAAGACAAAAACCTGCAAGGTCGTAAACGCCCTCTGGATAGAAGTCTGGCATCTCTGCGGTCTCTCCACCCACGAGGGCAACCTCCGCAAGCCTACACCCCTCCACTATGCCATCCATAAGAGCCTTCATAACCTCAAGGTCTATCCTGCCAGTGGCTATGTAGTCCAGAAAGGCAAGGGGAGTTGCACCAGTAGTAAGAAGATCATTTACGTTCATGGCAACTAGGTCTATGCCCACCGTGTTGTGAACACCCACCGCTTGTGCTATCTTGAGCTTTGTCCCCACACCATCCGTTGTAAGCATTAGCACTGGGCTTTTATAACCTGTGAGTTTTAGTCCGCTGGCAAAGGAGCCAAAAAGAAGAGCCTGTTTTGGCAAGGCTTTAACCCTTTCCCTTATGTATTCCACAAAGGCGTCCGCCCTCTCTATACTCACTCCAGCCTTTTCGTAAGTCCACTCACCCATGGAAGTAAAACTCCTCTATGACCGTGTATATGGGTCCCACTGCGGTCAAGGAGCTCTTGACCAATGCTATTTTGTCCACAAGGTCTTCACCGAAGAAGGTATTCTCATGCTGACGCAGAAGGTCTTTGAGAGCCCTCTTATCAAACTCCTTTATCCTGCATATGGTTACATGTGGGTGGAAGGGCTTACCCTCGTCCCTTATTCCTATCTGCCTGTTTGCTCTCACTATGCTCTTGGCAAGGTCTATTAGCTGTCTATGACCATCGGATACACCTATCCAGAGGACTCTGGCTCTATCGAGGTTTGGGAAAACACCCAGTCCCCTATACTTTATCCTTATTGCCTTGGCATTCTGAGCTATTTCCTGAAGGTTTTTCAAAAGGTTTGTAAGCCTTTCCTGAGGCACCTCACCTATGAATTGAAAGGTCATGTGAAAGTTCTGTGGTTCAACCCACTTGCCCTTTATAAACCTTTCGCTTTGGGACTGTAATCTCTCCACCGCTTCCTGTATCCTCTTGGTGGTAAAAAAACCCACAAAGACCCTTATCATCACCAGCACCTAAAGGGTCCAGTATCCAAATGTACAAAGCCAGACCTTGGGTAATACCCCACGCCTCCAGCCCGCAGACTCACTGCTAAGTCTCTAAGACTGTTTAAGCTCATCCCATCAATCCTTATATCTATAGCCTTTCCATGCGTGTGGTAGCTGTCTTTGGCTACGCCTCTTTTGGTTCTACGAAGGTATGCATTGGTGGCAGGAGACCTATAGCCCGATATTACCTCTATCCTCTCCCTTTCAGAGAGCCTGTTTATAAGAAAAAGAAGGTCAATCAGCTTGAGGTCTATATCTGCAACCTCTCCACTTCTGTAGTCCCTCAGAAGCCAGTTTATCTCCTTGATAGAGCTGTTTATATACTCTCCGTCCACCCAGTAGACAACCTTTAGGTTTTCTCCCGTGTTTACAGAGTAAAGGTTAAGAAACCTTGCACCTTCTGTGATGCCCACCATTGAAGGGAAGGAGGCGTAAGAAATTGAACCTGTCAGTAGCATGCATCCTATGTATCCCATTGACTTTAAAAGCTCTCTCCTTGTCATCTTCTACCTCCAGAATTGGAAAGTGCACGGGACAAAATTGTATCATACTCGTATAGGTCTTCCCTAAAGTGTATCTTACCGTCCCTTTCAAAAGTGGTAAAGTAGAGGATGTATACAGGCACGGGGTTTGTAAGGCGTATGGTTTGGGTCTGCTGGCTCTTTATAAGGTTGTCCAGTCTTTTTGCGTTCCAACCTTCTCCAAGAAGATTCAAAGCCAACTCCCTTGCCCTCTCCACCCTTATACAGCCAGAGCTAAAAGCCCTATGGCTTCTGTTGAAAAGATGTTTGTCTGGAGTGTCATGAAGATAAACCGCAAAGGGATTGGGGAAGTTGAACTTTATATAGCCCAGTGAGTTTTTTCCTCCTGGCTCCTGCACCAGTCTGAAGGGAAAGTATCTCTCGTTGTATTGACCCCAGTCTGTCTGCAGGGGGTCTATTTCCTCTTCTCCCTGAAAGACCCTAAAGCCCTTTTTTGTGAGATACTGCGGGTCTTTTTTGACCTTTGGAAGGAGGTCCTTGACAGATATGCTTACAGGCACATACCACTTGGGGTTTATGGTGATGCTCTCTATCCTGCTGTGTAGCATGGGTGTGGGTCTGAAATCCTCCTTGTAGCTTCTACCCACTATTACCCTTGATTGGAGCCTAACCGAGTTGTTTTCTATGAGAAAAAGCTCAAAGGAGGGTATATTGACCACCACTGCCCTCTTGAAGTCTTCTGGAAGCCAGCGATGTTTTTCAAGGTTTAGGTATACCTGCGAAAGCCTTTCCTTAGGGCTCACATTTAGCTTTGCTATGGTCTTTGTGTCTATAAGTCCGGTATCTGGTAGTCCGTGTCTTCTTTGGAAGCTCCTGACCGCCTCAAGAAGTGTATTGTCAAAGGTTTCAGAAAAGGTATACTCCTCAAGGTCTCCAAGCAAGAAGAGCCTAAACCTTATCTCCTCAAGGCAGGCATCTCTATCACCATATGACAAGGGTTTTGAAAGCCTTATGGGCTTCCATTCCAAAGAGGACAAATCCTTGTAGAGCCTTGCCTGCTCCACGAGAAACCGGTATTCTTGGTTTTTGGGCGTAAGCTCAGAGAAAAGGTCTTTTAGTCTTTCCTCTTTTATAAGAGTTGTCAGCGTCTGGAGGATCCTATCCTGCTTTTGAGGGATATTCCAGCCCTTGTAAAGCTCTGAGGGTCTTACCCTCCCATAGTAAAGGGAGTAGGCAAGCCTTATGAGGCTGTCTGTGTTAGCCAACTCTGGGTCTATACCCTCCACAGGCTTGTAGCGATCTGGGTTAAGTCCATGGTGGACCGCTTCCCTTAGGATTTGTTGGAAATCAGAAACTTCCTTGGTGGGCAGGCCATCACAATACCATATGCATCTAAAACCAAGGAGTTTATACAGCTGGTAGACCTTCTGAGGGTTTGAGAGCCTATCCCAACTTTCCCTTATCTTCTTCTCGTGCGCGGTAGCGGTTCCTAAGAGGAGTAGAATCAGAAAGGGAAAGGCGACCGCCATAGGCGGTCAATATTATATCACATAGGCTTGCCCTCTATCACATCTCCACCTTCGCCCTTTTGGGTAGTCTGTCCTTGATAGAGGTGGCTTCCCACCTTGCTGGCAACCTCAAGGACCTTTTCGGTGGTTCTTCTTACCTCCTGCAGGTCTTGAGAGCTGGCAAAGACCCTCTTTGCTTCTTCTATAGCCTTTTCTGCCTCAGAAACCACATCCGCAGGTAGCTTGTCCTTGCTTTCTCTTAGCACCTTCTCAAGGTTGTAAACATGCTGGTCAAGTTGGTTTTTGGCTTCCACCAGCTCTTTCTTTTTCCTGTCTTCCTCTTCATGAAGCTGGGCTTCCTTTACCATCCGCTCTATCTCTTCTTGGGTTAGACCAGAGGATGCCTGAACCCTTATGGACTGCTCCTTGCCAGTGCCGAGATCCTTTGCGGTCACGTGTAGTATCCCGTCCACATCTATGTCAAAGCATACCTCAATCTTTGGAATGCCTCTGGGTGCAGGTGGAATGCCCGTAAGGTAGAATTTCCCGAGAGACTTGTTGTCCCTTGCCATAGGACGCTCACCCTGAAGCACATGGATCTCCACCTCTGTCTGGTAGTCGCTGGCGGTGGTGAAGGTTTCACACTTCCTGTAGGGTATGGGCGTGTTTCTGGGTATAAGAACCGTCATAACACCGCCGTAGGTCTCCACACCAAGGGAGAGGGGCGTCACGTCCACAAGGAGTATCTCCTTTACCTCACCAGACAGCACGCCAGCCTGTATGGCAGCGCCCACCGCCACCACCTCGTCAGGGTTCACACCCTTGTGGGGCTCTTTCCCAAAGAAGTCCTTTATCCTCTGCTGAACCAAGGGAATCCTCGTGGAACCTCCCACAAGGACTACCTCGTCAATATCCTGAGGTCTTAGTTTGGCATCCTCAAGGGCCCTTTTAACAATATCCATAGTCCTGTCTACAAGGTCTTTTATCATCTCTTCAAGTCTTGCTCTTGTGAGCTTTTTCTGAAGGTGAAGGGGCTGATTTGTAGAGGGGTCTATTGTAATAAAGGGTAGGTTTATCTCTGTCTCCAGTTTAAAGGAAAGCTCCTTCTTTGCCTGTTCGCTTGCTTCCTTTAGCCTTTGCAGGGCGGTTCTATCCTTCTTTAGGTCAACACCTATCTCCTTCTTGAACTCCTCTATGAGCCACTCCATTATCCGCTCGTCTATGTTGGCACCTCCCAGATGGGTATCTCCAGCCGTGGCCTTTACTTCAATAACGCCTTCCCCACCCTCAAGGATGGACACATCAAAGGTGCCACCACCAAAGTCATAAACCAGAATCTTCACATCGCTCTTCTTGTCAAGACCGTATGCAAGGGCCGCTGCGGTTGGCTCGTTGAGGATTCTTAGCACCTCAAGCCCTGCAATCTTGCCCGCATCCTTTGTTGCTTGCCTTTGTCTCTCGTTAAAGTAAGCAGGCACCGTTATAACCGCTTTCGTTATCTTCTCTCCAAGATAGGCTTCTGCAGCCTCCTTGAGCTTTTTTAGCACCTGAGCTCCTACTTCCTCGGGACGCACCTTCCTACCTATGTTGGGTATCTCAAAGCTGGCATCTCCCTTGTCGTCTGCCACCACCTTATAGGAGACTCTCTTAGTTTCCTCAATTACCTCTTCATACTTTCTACCTATGAACCTTTTGGACTCGTAGACCGTGTTTTCAGGGTCAAGGATGGCGCGTCTCTTTGCAGGTTCTCCTACAAGCACCTCCTTTTCCTTTGTCCAAGATACTACAGAGGGTGTCAACCTTGAACCCTCTTGGTTGGCAATAACCACAGGCTCATCACCGATGATAACAGCCACCACCGAGTTGGTCGTTCCAAGGTCTATACCTATTATCTTCTCCGCCATAGGATACCTCCTTCGCTTAGCTTTATGTCATCTAATATAAAACTTTAGTAGAGTTTTGTCAAGTTTTTTATGTAAGGTTTTTAGAGGTTGTGGGTAATGAGGAGTAGTTTAAAATATATGGTGGGAGCAGAGATGAAGGAGCTTCAGAATGTGCTACAAGATATGGCAAGGGAAGTCTATACACACTTAGGTTCAGGCTTTGACGAGAGCATATACCAAAGTGCCTTCGCCTACGAGCTGAGGCAAAGAGGCTTCCATTTTCAAAGAGAGGTAAACATTGAGATATTCTACAAGGGTATACCACTTGGACTTGGTAGACCAGATTTCATAATAAGACCCTGCACTGTCGGAGCCTTGCATATTGAAAAACCCATAATAGTGGAGTTAAAGGCGGTAGACAGGCTAAATGACAACCACCGAGCGCAGTTGAGGGCCTACCTTATCTCCATAAAGCATTCTTCAGACTTAGAGCTAAGGACATGCATTGGAGGTTTCCTAATAAACTTTCCCAAGAACTACAGAGAGCCTGAGATTGTCCCTATCTTAGATACCTAAGTATACTCATATCCCTCTGGTCCGCGATTATGCGCATGAGGGCTTCGTAAGCCAACCTATAGCGGGTGTAGTCCATTATGCTTTGAGAAAGGTCCGCATCCTCAAGGTCGGATTTCTGTTTGTTTAGGTTATCACTAAGATTTTCCTGCAAAGGCTGGAGATTTTTGACTTGAGATAACACGCTACCCACTTGAGACCTTCTGAAAGAAACCCTGTCAAAGGCTCTCTGCAAGAGCATGAGGTCCGCATCATCAGGATACAGGGCGGAGGAGAGCTTTTCTCCTATCCTTTTTACCGCCTGAAGCACATTCGGAGAGTAAAAGTCCGCAGTTCCCACATCAAAGTCTCCACCACTTGTATCGGAGACAGAAATTTCCTTGCTTATGTCCACTGGCATGAGTATAAGGGAATATGTGCCATCGGGGTTTTGGCTCACCTTTGCCTGAAGAAGGCTTGAATAGTTGGTGTTTATAACCTCTACAAGGTCATTGAGGCTTTGGGTTGTGGTGTAGTTTACATTTATGAGAGTATTCCCCACGCTTATGTTCAAAGTGCCTGAGGTGTTGAAGTTGGTGGCGGGGCTTGAGAAGCTAGCCCTTGATATGGCTACATTAAGACCAAAGGTCTCTGCACCATTTAGAAGGGCGTCCACTTTGAGATTGTCCGAGAGCCATACCTTAAAGCCTTCTGTGGAAGCTTTATAGTCAAGTGTGTTCTCGTCAAAGGGTTTTTGGGTGAGGCTTGCACCTCCAAGAATGTAGTTGCCTCCCAGCTGGTCGTTTACCCTATCAAGGAGAGACCTAAGGCTTGCGGAAAAAAGCTCTCCTATTGACATAAGTTGGTCGGATTGAAGCACTTGGTTCTTTGCCTGTATTGTTTTGGCATAGAGAAGGTTCAGAGTGTCTGCTATCTTTCCAAGGTTAAAGTCCACATAGCTAAGGGTTGTGTCCGCAAAGAGCCTGTTTTTTGAATACTGGGAAAGCTGGGATATATCCTTTTTGAGCTCAAGTATATTGTATGTAGTCGATGGGTCATCGGATATATTTCTATACTTCCTACCTGTGGATATCTCCAAAGATTTTTCTGCAAGCTGTTTCCTTATCCTGGCATCCTGCTCCTGAAATAGAGAAAAGAGTAAATTATCGGGCACTTTCATGGCTCTTCACCTCATACCATATTTAGTGTTGCCTGAAGCATCTCGTCCATAGCATTTATAGTTCTTGCAAGGGCTTCATAGCTCCTCTGAAGTTTCATTAGTTCAATAAACTCGTTATCCACAGAAACTCCCTGCATTTCTTGAAGCCTTGCCTTCAAGGAATTCAAAAGGGCATTTTCTATGTCATACCTTGTCCTTAGGTCCCTCTGCCTTGAAGCCACATTGTCCACAAGCCCATTGTATAGAGCCTTTACATCTTCCCACCAGTCCTTTGAAAAATCCATAAACTCATCCACCTTTTCGTAGTCAAGGTTCTGCATATAATTGTTTATGCTTGGGTTTAGAGCCATGTCCCCTATACCAGTTCCAGTAAAAAGAGGCTCAGAACGGTAGATAAGGTTGTTGCTGTCTTCTATGGTGTATGAAGGGTTGTTGGAGGTTATCCTCATAGTGTATGTGCCGTCTGGGTTGGAAATTAGGCTTGCGGTAAAATAAGAGCTTAGGTTTGTGTTTATGGTGCTTATTATAGCGTTTAAACTGTCTGTGTTGGAATAGCTTAGCACCACAGGACCACCAGGAAAGTTAAAGGTAATGCTTCCAGAAAAGCCCAAGGGTGCGTTTGGGTCGCTTACATTTTTGAACCAAAACCAGTTTGTGGTGGCTTGTGCATTCAGTGGCACTTTTACTTGGCTTATGAGCCTTTTGGCAATTCCCTCAAGCTGGTTTATGTAGTCCTGAAGGTCTTGCTGGAATTCCAAAAGCCCCCTAAGCCTTCCACCGCTTATAAGATTACTTATGTCCACCTCTGAGCCGTCCTTTGACTTCCACAAGACCCTTCTGTTGCCCGCATCATACTTTAGCTCCCAGCTGTATCGGTCTTCTACAAGCACAAAGCCCTGACTGGTTTCTACCCTCACCCTTCCAATATCATCCTCCTGCACCTGCACATTTATAAGCTCCGAAAGCTCCCTCAGGTAGCTATCCCTTTCGTCCAGCAGGTTTTTGTAATCCTTACCCCGTGCATAGGTCTGGGCATAGCCTGTGAGTATTTCTTGGTTTATACTGGCTATCTTCTTTGTTAGGGTGTTTATCCTGCTTGTGTATTGCCTCATATCGTAGTCTGTGCTGTTGAGATACCTTTCCATATCTTTTTTTCTATCCTTGAGGTAAAAAATAAGACTTTGTGCGGAATTTAATAATTCACTTCTTGCCCCTTCGTTGGTGGGTTCTTTCATTAAGTTTTGGTATGCGGTAAAGAATCGGTTTATGTATTCGCTGCCACCGAGCCCATGCGTAAACTCCTGAAAGAGGTTCTCCACTTGAGAGTTTCCCTTTATGGTGGTATCAAGGGCAGAAATTGTAGAGAGCTTTTGATTTCTCAAAGACATGTAGTAGAAATTCTGACTTCTTATTATGTCTTCCAGCCTTATACCCACCGGTGCAAAGCTCTCTACCGCTGGGTCTTCTTGGGCATAATCTGGATTGTTGGCATTGAGTATGTTCCTATTTCTTATATCCGCAGACTTTCTAAAAAGTTCAAGCCCCTGAGCCACTATACCAAAGGTAGCACCAAACATTTACACCTCCCTCTTAATAGTATCGTAAACTAAGGGCTAAAATTTAGCAACCTAATGTTTTAGCACATATACCCCTTCCCTTATCTTTATAAGGTCGTGCCTTCTTCCTGTGTCTTCAAGGAGAGTTTCTTCAGAGGTCATCTCCTCTCTTAACTTTTCCGCAAGCTCAATGGCATCCTGTGGAGCTTCCTCACAAACCTCAAGGTTAAAGTCCTTGGAGAACTCCTCAAGGAGAGCTTCCATAACCTCCTTTGGGCTAAAAGTCCTGCACAACTCTCTTTCTAACCACGATATGTTTTCCCAGAGACTTTGCCTCACTTTCTCCCTCATATACTTGTTTGGAAGATTAAAAAGCTCTGCCATAAGCTCTGGGTCAAACCTTAGGAGAACGTTTCCCACGAAGACAAAAAACTTTCCTATATCTCCAGCACCCTGACCGCTTATCTTTCTCTGAGATGACTTGACCACAAGGTCGTTTATGGGTTTGTATTCCACATCAAGCCCAAGCCTTGCGTAAGCCTTTATAACTGGCTGAGAGAGCCTTCTGTAGGCATCCTCTACCTTAAAGGGCACAAGGCTTTTGGGAAGCACAAGCTGATAAAAAACCTGCTCTGGTGCCAAGAGCACCGCACCACCTCCCACCTGCCTCCTTATAACACCAAGTCCCAGCTCCTTGCACCTTTTGAGGTCTATAAGCTCCTGAGCCCTGTCAAAGTATCCAAGGCTTACGTAGGTATCCTCTGGCTCACAGAGTATGAGACCCTCATAGCCCAGCTCCGCCATGGCGTGAAAGAGGGTGGTGGAGAGCATGCGGGGAAGTTTTCCAAGCACATAAGCCTTCATGGTATAATTTTAACGCCATGATAAAGGTAGAAATAGTCACACCTCAAGGGCTTCATTTTTCAAGGGAGGTAAACTCTGTAAACATACCCACCGCAGAGGGTGAAATAGGCGTGCTTGAAAAACACATGTATCTGATGACCATGTTAAAGCCCGGGCTTGTTTACTTTGACGGAAGGCAAGAAAATGGCATTGCGGTAACCTACGGCTTTGTGGATGTGACGCCTGAAAAGGTTATCATCCTCACAGAAGAAGCCTACAACATAGGAGACATTGACCCTGGCAAGGAGAAGGAACTCTTTGACCAAGCAATGAAAAAGTTAGCGACCGCCCAGACCATGGAGGAGATAGAAGAGCTGGAAAAAGCCAAGGAAAGAGCAAGAACTCTGCTTGAACTTGTAGAGAGGTTTGGAAGAGTATAAGGAGTTTGAGTTTTTTAGAGGAAAGGTAAGGTTCAGACAGCCAAAAACACACAGACTGTCCGTAGTAGAGATACTTTTTGTGGCAAATCTTAAAGGCATAAAAAAAAGCTCAAAAGTCCTTGACCTTGGTGCAGGCTTTGGCATCCTCTCCATACTTATTTCCCTCAGAAACTCTTGCCAAGTTTGGGCTATGGAAAGGGACCCTCTTATGCTTCAGCTTCTCAGAGAGAATATAAGGCTCAACAAACTTGAGGATAAAATCCGTGTTCTTGACCTTGACCTTAGAACCGCAGAGAATTTCCTAAAGGCTCAGAGTTTTGATGTGGTGGTGGCCAATCCACCCTTTTATATGGGTTATAATCCAGCCAATGCCTATCATCATGAAACAGATACGAGCCTTGAAGATTTTGTGAAAACAGCGAGCTTTTTGCTTAGAGATGGTGGACACTTTAACCTTTTAATAGCTTCACATCGTCTTGTAGAAGCTATAGTGTATATGAAAAATCATAGATTGGAGGTAGAATCCTTGAGGTTTTTTTACCCAAAGCTACAAAAAAACGCAAAAATAGTGCGTATACATGCATTAAAAAATTTAAGACCTTTGCCCTTTGTTGAAAAACCTCTAATAATCAACGAAGATAGTGGTGAATACACGCAAGAAGTCAAAAACCTTCTTGAGAGTTTTCTATGATATAATTGATAAGATTTAGGAGGCGATGTATGAGGCTACCTGAGAAACTTGTGGAGAGGATAGCGGATAGGATTATAAAGGAACTCTATGAGAACGAGAAAATAATAGAACCAGAAGACACCTATACCTTTAAGAAAAAGATAATAGCCATATTTAAGGAGGCGGAAGAACAGGAGAGAATGCTTGACGAAAAAACTAAGGAAATACTCAAGGAAAAGCTGGAGCTTCTTGAGGAAACCAGCCTTGATTATAGGACAGCCTACAAAACTGTTAGGAGCAAGCTCGCAGAGGAAATGAACATACACACCTCAAGAAGGGAAAGGATGAACCAGATAGCCCATAGAATAAAGGACATGATAATGGAAGACCCTCAGGTGGAGATATACGAAGAGCCAAGCGTAATAAGAAACAGGATAAGGGAGATTCTCATGGAGGCGGTTAGAGAAGAGGAAGATATAGACAAAGAAGTAAGAGAAAGGATAAGGTCCTATTCAAAAAGGATAGTGGAAGGCACTCCCGAGTGGAACCATCTCTACAAAAGAATATACGAAGATGCCCTAAAGAGAAGAGGTCTACTTTAAGGCAGGTAGGCTATAGGGTTTTGTCTAACCCCGTATTTTAGAACCTCATAATGGAGGTGTGGTCCAAACGCCCTGCCGGTGGTCCCCACGTTTCCTATTATCTGACCCTTTACAACCCTGTCTGAGTAGGAAACCTTTATGTCCGATAGGTGTGAGTATAGGGTTGCAAAACCATAACCGTGATAGATAATAACTGTCTTGCCATAGCCCCTTATCCACCCTGCGTATATAACCCTGCCGTCAGAAGAGGAAACCACAGGTGTTCCGTAAGGTGCGGATATGTCTATGCCAGTGTGAAATTCTCTTCTTCTTCCCATGGTTCTCCAACCGTAGTCTGAGGTTATAACACCCACCACTGGCCATATGTCTGGCTTGACTGTTTCTATAGTTTTAACATTGAGAAGCTCTTTCATGGCTTCTTCCACGGATATCTCTATCGCTAAGACCTTACTGACCGTGTCTACGTCAAAAATTTCCTCATTTGGCTCATTGTTCTGGTATGAGACCTCTGAAGGCCCACCCATGCCTAAGGGAGACGCATCCATTATGGGCTTGCAGAGAGCTCCCACCAGAGCAAAGGCAAGGACAAACTTCTTCATGGCACTACCTCCCTAAAGGAGTTTCCAAAACTCTACCATAGAGTTGCAAAGATTGTCAAGAGGTTTTATAATATTTTTCCTGTAGGGTGCGTAGCTCAATGGCAGAGCGGGCGGCTCATAACCGCCCGGTTGGGGGTTCGAGTCCTCCCGCACCCATTAGTTTATAAATTTCCCAAGCACATCACCAAAGAATACAAATATGCCTATCCTAATAGCCCTTGCAATAAGGCTTGCTAAGATAAAACTCCACAGGGGCATGTGAAAGAGCCCCGCAAGCCAGCAAACCAGCTTATAGGGTTCGCCTATGAGCACCGCCCAAAAGCCGTATCTGTTAAAGAGGGCTTCCCCCTTCAGGTAAAGTCTCTGACCAAAAACCTTTCTTACAAAGGTTTCCCCAAGAATTTTAGCAAGATAGTAGGCAACCAGAGCACCTAATATATTTCCCGCAAAGGCTACAAAGCCTGCAGTGTATGGACTTAGCTTGAATATGGGGGCACTCACTATAAAGGGATATGGTGGCACTGGCTGCATTATGGATTCTGTGAAAGAAAGTATAAAGAGTGCAGTGTAGCCATGCTCCTGCACAAACTCTTCCGCCCATCTTTTTAACTCAGGGAAAAAGTGTTCCAACACTAAAGGACTACCTCCATAAAGTCCTTCGCAGGTATCACTGGTATTCCGTATTTTTGAGATAGCTCTTTTGCAACCCTTTCAGGGTCATGTTGTAAAAGAAACTCATACCCAAAGTGTGTTAGTATGACCTTTTTAGGTCTTAAACCACATATCAACCTTTCCGCATCTTCAACGGTAAGATGGTCTATAGGTTTTGTCTTCCTGTAGAGTGTGGTGTTTATTATCATCACATCCACATTATGTGGATACATCTGTAGCATCCTCTCTTCATAAAGAGCACAGGAAACATAAAGAATTCTGCCGTTGAAGAGTAGTGCATAGGTCTCTGCACCATGATGTGTATGTTTCATCACAGCCTTTACACTTACTGATTTGTATGAGAGCAGTTCACCTTCTCTAAGAAAACCTTCCATCACAAGCCTTTCTCTTATAAAGGGCAGAACCACTCTGTGATGCCCCTCAAAGGCGGACTTTGGAGCAAAGAGAGCTACATGTCTTATCTTTCCTCCGTCCGTGGCAGATTCTATGACCGCATTTACATCCGAAGAGTGGTCAAGATGTATGTGGGATAAGACTACCAAGTCTATGCTTCTTGGGTCCACCCCAAGCTGATGAAGATAAACAAAGGCACCAGGACCAGGGTCTACATGCACCAGCGAACCAGATAAAAAAAGCAAAAAGCCCCCAGACCTCCGCAAAAATCTAAAAACGCTTGCCCTACCGCCTGCGGTTCCAAGAAAAAGTATCTTATCCAACTCAGTATAGAATTATAGACCCGCTGGGACAATCCTCTGCCACCTGAAGGATGTCCTCATATGCATTCTCTATAGGCACCCTTATGATAACAAGGGGGATGCCATCCCCCCTGTCCACAAAAACCTCTGGGAGCCTGTCGTAGCAAAGCTCGCAAGCGGTGCACGTATCTATGTCAACCCTTATGCTTACACTTCTTCTGTTATGATAGACCCACTGGGACATTCGTCGGTAACCTCTTTGACCTCGCTTTCAAGCTCTGCTGGAACTGTCATCCATCCGTCAGCTCCAGGGCTTACTACCTCTGCTATTCCATCGCCTCTGTTTTTGTAAACCTCTGGCACTCTGTCATAGCAGAGCTCGCATGAGGTACAGGTATCTGGGTCAACTTTGGTCTTCAGAGCCATATTAACACCTCCTTAAAAGTTTGGGTTTATAAAATATATCACAGGTTTAGTTTATCAACATATATTTAATCATATCTTTTCGATAGCCTCCGCTACAGTTTTCCCTATAAAGGCAGGGTTCTCTATCACCGTCACGCCTGCATCTCTAAGTGCTTGCATTTTTGCTTGAGCTGTGCCTTTGCCTCCACTTATTATAGCACCTGCATGTCCCATACGCCTTCCCGGTGGTGCGGTTATACCCGCAATATAGGCAAAGACTGGCTTTTTCACGTGCTCTTTTATATACTCCGCCGCCTCCTCTTCCGCGGTTCCCCCTATTTCTCCTATCATAAGTATAGCCTCTGTTTCTGGGTCTTGGTTAAACATGGCTATAACTTCTTTGTGAGAAAGTCCATGAACTGGGTCTCCACCTATTCCCACTGCGGTAGACTGTCCAAGTCCAAACTGGGTGAGCTGATAGGATGCCTCGTAGGTAAGCGTCCCACTTCTTGAAACTATGCCTATAGAACCTCTTTTGAAGATATGCCCTGGCATTATACCCACCTTTGCCTCGCCTGGTGTTATCACTCCTGGGCAGTTTGGACCTATGAGCTTGGCGTTGGGGTAGTTTTTCTTCATGTAGTCCTTTACCATCATCATATCTCTTACCGGTATACCCTCCGTGATACAGACCACGAGCTCTATGCCTGCATCCAGAGCTTCCACTATGGCATCTCCTGCAAAGGCTGGTGGGACAAAGATGAGAGAGCAGTTAGCGGATGTTTCTCTTACAGCCTCTTCTACGGTGTTGAAAACGGGTATACCCTCTACAGACTGACCCCCTTTGCCGGGCGTTACACCAGCCACAACTTGAGTGCCATAGGCTTTGCATTGGGTAGCATGGAAAGAGCCTTCTTTTCCTGTTATACCTTGGACTACTACTTTTGTGTTTTTGTCTACAAGGATTGACATGACTTAACCTCCTTTGGATGCTAACTCCACCGCCTTCTTTGCACCGTCCCACATATCCACTGCGTTTATAAAGTTTAGTCCAGACTCAGCCAAAAGTCTTCTTCCCTCCTCTACGTTCGTCCCCTCCATACGGACCACAACGGGGACTTTTATTTCTACCATTTTTGCCGCCTCTATGAGACCATTGGCAAGCCTGTCGCATCTAAGGATACCACCAAAGATGTTTATAAAGACCGCTTTTACATTCTGGTCCGCCATAAGTATCCTAAAGGCGTTGGCTATTTGCTCCACATTGGCACCACCGCCCACATCAAGGAAGTTAGCAGGCTCTCCTCCTGCGAGCTTTATTATGTCCATTGTGGTCATAGCAAGCCCTGCACCGTTTACCATACACCCTATGTTTCCATCCAGCTTTATGTAGTTAAGGCTATACCTCTTTGCTTCCACCTCAAGAGGGTCAAGCTGAGTGAGGTCTTCAAGCTCTTCAAGGTCCTTATGCCTTATTAGGGCATTGTCGTCAAGCTCCACCTTTGCGTCAAGAAGCACAAGGCTTCCTTCTTTTGTAAGGACAAGTGGGTTTATCTCCACAAGGCTTGCATCAAGATCAATATACGCCTTGTAGAGAGCCAAAGCTATCTTTACAAACTCGTTTACAGGGAGTCCAAGCTTAAAGGCTATCCTTCTTGCCTGAGAGGGCATAAGACCTAACGCTGGGTCTATATGGAGCATGTGTATGGCTTCTGGTTTTTCTTTGGCTACCTCCTCTATTTCCATTCCACCCTCCGCAGAAGCCATCAAAACGGGTTTAGAAACCGCCCTGTCAAGGGTTATAGAGAGGTAGTATTCCTTTTCTATGTATGTAGCCTTTTCTATCCATACCCTGCTTACAGGTTTTCCATCAGGGCACTGGAAGGTCTTAAGCACTTTCCCAAGCATACTCTCCACCGCTTGCTGGAGCTCTTCTGCGTTTTTGACCAGCTTTACACCGCCAGCCTTTCCACGCCCACCGCAATGCACCTGAGCCTTTACCACAAGAGGAAACTCTCCAAGCTCTTCACACACCTGCAGGGCTTCTTGAAGGCTAAAGGCTACTCTTCCCTCTGGCACAGGAAGACCATATCTTTTCAAAAGCTCCTTTGCCTGATGCTCGTGCAGTTTCATGCCTGCCTCCGTAAAGGTTTGTGAGTTAAAAGATTATAACAAAGCTCATAGACTTTTGCCACCAAGCTCAAAAACTAACCGCTTAAACCTCTCTCCCCTTTCCTTGTAGTCTCTAAACATATCAAAGGAAGCACAAGCTGGAGAAAAGAGAATAATGTCTTTCTGCTTGGCAAACTCAAAGGCTTTTGATACCGCAGACTCAAGGTCTTTTGCTAAATAGACCTCACAGCCTTGCCAAGCCTTTGCGATTTTCTCCCGTGCCTCACCTATGAGGATGCTGAGCCTTGTCTTTTTCTTAACAAGCTCCTTTATACTTTCAAAATCTCCACCCTTGTCCTTCCCACCTGCTATTAAGATAACCTTGCCATCTTCAAGACTTTCAAGGGCGGACCTTAAGGCGTTAACGGTGGTAGACTTAGAATCATTGTATACCTCTACACCACCAAAACTTCCCATATACTCCATCCTATATGGCAGTCCAGAAAAGCTGTAGAGAACTTCTTGTATTATTTCCCTTTCCACACCCATAAGCCTTGCCATAGCACCTGCAAAAAGGGCATTGTGCCAGTTGTGTTTTCCTCTTATTTTGAGCCTCTCCACTTCAAAGAGCTCTTCACCAAGAAAGTAGGCTTTGCCTCCCTTTATATAACCCTGTGAGCCTTCTTCAAGAAGTAAAAACTTCCTTGCCTTGCTTGGCGTCTCACTAACCCTTGGGTCCCTTGCGTTCAATAATAGAAAATCCTCTTCTCCTTGTCTTGAGAAGATGTTTCTTTTGCTCTCAAGGTAGTCTTGGAGACTCGGATGCCAATCAAGGTGGTCCTCAGAAAAGTTTAGAAAAGCACCTCCTATTGGTCTAAAGGTTTTTAAAGTTTTACCCTGAAAGGAGGAGACCTCAAGCACCGCAAGGCAAGAGGGATTGCTTAAGACTATCTCAGAGAGAGGCTTTCCCGCGTTTGCACCCTCTTCCACGTTGGCGTAGACCTCTCTCAACATAAGGTATGTAAGCCTTGTGGTGGTGGACTTCCCGTCTGTGCCGGTGATAGCCAAGGCTGTGCCTTCAAAAAACCTCCAAGCAAGCTCAAGCTCTCCTATAACCTCTATTCCTTTCTCTTGTGCTTTTTTCCAAAGTGCGTGGTGCGGTGGTATGCCTGGAGAGAGAACCACTGTATCCACTATGTTCAGGAATTCTTCAAAGCTATCACCCTTCGCATCGTCCCCTGCGTATACCTCAAAACCTTTAGCCTTCAAAAGGTTAACCGCAGACCTTCCACTAATGCCAAGACCCCAGACAAGAACTCTCTTCATTGAGTTTAAAATTCTATCATGGCACTTCAGGACAAGGAAAGGTGGGACTTTAAATATCTACAGGGTTGGCAAGGCACTCTTCACAAAACTTTGGTTGAATTTTACACCTATGCACCTGTTGGAAGGGCACTTGAGATAGCCTGTGGAACTGGAGAGAATGCGATTTTTCTTGCAGAGCAAGGTTTTACTGTAGATGCAATTGATATATCTATCATTGCACTCAAAAAGGCAAGAAGACAAGCCAATGAAAGGAATCTTAAAGTGAATTTCATATGTGCTGACCTTGATTACTTTACATTGAGAGAAAACACATATACCCTTATTGTGAACTTCTATTATCTAAATAGACGACTTATACCCCAAATAAAGAAGGCTCTAAAGCCTAATGGTTTGATTATCTTTGAAACCTACAATGAAAGGCATACCCTTATAAAAAGGGACTTTAATCCCGATTACCTTCTTAAGGAGGGAGAGCTTTTCAGACTTTTTCAGGACTTTAGAGTAGTTTTTTACAAAGAAGAGTTTAACATTTCCACGCTTGTAGCCTTTAGGTAAGCTCCTTATGTATGCCTTCCATGTATATCCTTTCAAGAATCTTTCTTGCAATAGGTGCAGCGATCGCACCACCAGAACCTCCATGTTCTACAAGCACTCCTATTACAAATATAGGGTCTCTGTAAGGTGCAAAACCCACAAACCAAGCATGGTCTCTAAGATGATAAGGCAAGTTCTTTTTTCTTGCACTATGAATAGATACTTGAGCAGTTCCCGTTTTGCCTGCTATTTCTACTATCCTTGAAAAGGCAGAGGTAGCAGTTCCTGACCTTACTACACTTCTGAGTGCTTCCCTAACAATGGCAAAATGCTCTGGCTTAGCTTTTACCAACTTATAAACGCTCTTGCTGGCTTTCCATATTACCCTTCCGCTTGCGTCTCTTTTTTCCTTTACCAGCAGAGGCTTGTATATAACCCCATTATTGGCTATCGCCATCATCATAAGAGTTTGCTCAAAGAGGGTAGCCCTCATGTATCCTTGCCCTATAGACATGTTAACCGTGTCTCCACCATACCAAGGCTCTTTCGTCTTACTTCTTTTCCATTCAGGCGTAGGTATCAAACCCTTTGCAATAGGAAGGTCAAAGGGTATGTTTTCTCCGTAAGAAAAGCTCCTGAGAGTTCTTTCTATCTCCCTCGGACCAAGTTTGTAGTAGCCAAAATGATAAAAGTAGACGTCGCAAGAGTCTTTTATTGCTCCGTGTAGGTTCTCCCAGCCGTGTCCTGCCCTATTCCAGCAGAAAAATTTTCTGTTTCCAAGCTCAAAGTGTCCCCTGCATACAACACCTTCTCTTGGAGACACACCCTTTTCAAGCAAGGCTACTCCCAATGCAGGCTTTATAACCGATGCAGGGGGATACTTTGCCTGTGTTGCCCTATTGAAAAGAGGTCTGAATTTATCACTGTTATATTGACTCCATAAGTCTGCTATTCTGTTGGGGTCAAAGGATGGGTAGCTCAGAAGCGTTAGCACCTCGCCCGTCCTCGTATCCATAATAAGAACCGCACCAGCCTTTTGTCCAGAGTCTCTAAAGACCTCATAGGCTATTTTCTGTATTCTTGAGTCTATGGTGGTTAAAAGGGTTATGCCCTTCTTTGGCTCTTCGTAGCCAAGATTTCCTATAACCCTTCCAATCGCGTTCACCATAACTTCCTCAGCCCCCACCCTGCCCAGAAGGTCTGTATCAAAAACCCCCTCAAGCCCATATACACCCACCAAGCTCTGACTTCCTATCCTGTCCCCATACTTCTGATAGTGTCTTTCCGTAGGGTAGGAAACATAGCCCACCACATGGGCACATACCTCACCCAGAGGGTAGTTTCTTGTTGGCACCGTGTTTATAAAGACCCCCGGTAGCTTGTAGCTGTAGTTATAGAATTTATCTATCTCTTCTTGTGTCTTTAGCTCTGTCAGGACAACCGGTTCTATTGCCTTTCTCTTTTTTATACTTTCATAATCCAGTTTAACTCCAAATATTTCTTCAACATTCATCAAAACCTCCCTAAGATTCCCTTCTTCTTGCAATTTTTGATGGTCAAGAAGAAGTATATACCTCGGAGTGTCATAAGCTAACTTTTCCCCTCTTCTGTCAAGTATATCCCCCCTCTGAGGATATATAACCCTCTTCCTCACGTAATTTCTTTGAGCAAGCTCTCTGTAGTATTCACCTCTAAAAAGTTGAAGGTAGAGCAATCTAAGGAAAATAAGAGCATAGACAAAGATACCTACAAGCATAAGGAATAAAAATCTCCTCCTATTCATGTTTCCTTACGAAGATATCTTCCTGAGATAAGGTAGAGGAAAAGAGCTTCAAAGGCAAGGCTCAAGGGCAAAAGCCATAGGTTAAGGTTCGCATAGTACTTTACCCTGAACAGAAGAACTACCCAGAGCTTTTCAAATAAAGAAAGCAGAAGGTAGGCAAGTAGTAAAGAGAGTTTGCTTGGGAGTTCAATCCTCAGTTTCATTATGTTAAAAAGAATAGCAAAGAAAATATGTCCTGACAGGTTCAATCCAAGAGAGTCCTGAAACAGGTCAAGGAAAAAACCTGTTATTATGGCCTTCCTAAGCCATCCATTGTCCTCCTTAAAGATATTAAGGAAAAGATAAACAAGGAGAAGATTAGGAGCTATAAGCATATTATGAAAGACAGCGATCAACACCGCACCTTGAAAATAGGCAAGCAAAAAGGCAACGATGTAGAACTTCATAACTTTTCTCTTATGACAAGAATAAGGTAAGCCCCTCTTACATCTGCAGAGGGTTTAACACCCACCTTCTTAAAAAAGCCCTTTCCATCATGAGACACTCGCTGAACAGTGCCGATCTTCAGCTGAGGGAAGACTTTGCCTGGCACCCTTACATAAACCACATCGCCCACATTAATCTTGTCATCAACCTTGACGTGAAGTAAAGATCCCATGGGGAACCCACCTTTGTATATGTACGCCTTATCTCCCACCCCAACGCTAAGCGTGAATTCCTCAGAGAAGACTGTTCTTATCCTTGAAGAGCTTCCATACACACTATCTACAATGCCCACCAAGTTCTCTCCAGAAAATACTAACATACCCTCAGATATATCCTTATCCTGTCCCTTGTTTATAAGCACAAAGGTATCCCTGCCTGATGGGTCGTAGGCAACCACATTTGCGTAAACTACTGAATATTTGCCTGGACGAAAGGGAAGGTCTATAGCTTGGCTTAGGCTTTTCAGGTTGCTCTCGCAGGCAAGAAGTTGAGCCTTGTATAATTTATATTCTTCAAGCTCTTGCCTTAATCTATAGTTTTCTTCGCTTACATTTCTTAGAAACAGGTAAGTTTCCACTATCCTTTTTGTGTTTTCTTGAACGTTTCCCTTTAGCTCAAAAAGGGGGTAAACCGCTAACCTAAGGAGGTTATAAACCCGGCTCAGGTATGGCAATGCGGAAAGGTTGATAAAATAAATTACAATGCTAAATAATAAAGCTATGGATGGTGCAACAAATCCTTTCATATCATGGAAACTTTCCTTATCAGCTCTATGTTATCAAGAACCTTTCCCACCCCTCTGGCTACTGCAGTTATAGGATCTTCGCAGTAGTTGGTCTTTATGCCTGTTTCGCGCTCTATTCTCACATTGAGGTTCCTCAGAAGAGACCCTCCTCCAGCCAAGGTTATACCTCTTTCCGCTATATCAGAGGCGAGTTCTGGTGGTGTCCTTTCCAAGGTAGACTTGACTGCGTTTATAATAGAAGACAGCACATCCTCAAGGGCTTCTGTAACATCTCTATTGCTTATTTTCACCACCTTTGGAAGTCCCGTTATGTCTCTTCCCTTTATTTCCATAAACCTTTCCTCTTCTTCGTATATGGCACTGCCAAGCTCTATCTTTGCCTTTTCTGCAGTTTGCTCACCTATAAGGAGATGATGTTTTTTCTTAACATGCTGTATTATAGCCTCCGTCATCTCATCGCCTGCTACCCTTATGGAATTTGAAACTACTATGCCCGCAAGAGAAATGACCGCTATCTCTGTAGTGCCACCACCTACGTCTACTACCATATTACCTATAGGGTCTTCTATTGGAAGCCCAGCACCTATGGCAGCGGCCATAGGCTCCGCTATGAGATAGACCTCTCTCGCTCCTGCACTTTTTGCTGCGTCAATGACTGCCCTTTTCTCCACCTGTGTAACCCCAGAGGGCACGCCTATGACAACCCTTGGCTTTGCCTTGAATATACTTCCCCCTATTGCTTTGTTTATAAAATGAGAAAGCATAACCTTAGTGGCTTCAAAGTCCGTTATCACACCGTCTCTGAGGGGTCTAACAGTTTGTATGTTCTCGGGAGTTTTTCCAAGCATTTCCTTTGCCTCTTTACCTACCGCCAAAACTCTACCAGAACGCACATCAATCGCAACGATGGAAGGTTCATACAGCACTATACCTTTTCCTTGAGCGTAAACCACCGTGTTGGCAGTGCCGAGGTCTATGCCTATGTTACTGGCGATAAAACCGAGAAGATTTGCTAATTTGCCTAACATCCATAATATTATAAACTATGGAGACTACTTTACACAGAAAGCACGAGGAAAGGCTCTTCAAAGCTCTGGGAAACGAAAATAGCAAAGTGAAGAAGGCTCTTGAGTTCGTGGAAGAGAAGCATGCAGGACAGTTTAGAAAATCCGGAGACCCTTATGTGGTCCACCCTGTGGAGGTTGCCATAATACTCGCAGAGCTGGGCATGGATAGAGATACGGTGGTAGCTGGGCTTTTGCACGATGTGCTTGAGGATACAGAAACCACCTACGAAGAGCTAAAGGAGAACTTTGGCAAGGATGTGGCGGATATAGTGGAGGGCGTGACAAAGTTGGGAAAGATACACTTTAAGGATGTGGAAACCCAAAAAGCGGAAAACTACAGAAAACTCATCCTTGCCTTTTCAAAGGACCTAAGGGTTATCTTTGTGAAGCTTGCAGACAGGCTTCATAACATGAAAACACTGCAGTTTTTCTCTAGGGAAAAGCAGGTCAGGATTGCTAAGGAGACACTTGAGATATATGTCCCCATAGCAAACCGGCTCGGTCTTTGGAGGATAAAAACAGAGCTTGAAGACCTATGCTTTATGTATCTTTATCCAAAGGAATACGAAGAAGTCAAAAACTTTGTAGGCAGGAGCAAAAGAGAGCTTGAAGACTATCTGAAGAGAGTATTCATACCAAGGCTAAAGGAAGAGTTAAAGAAGGCAGGCGTTCAAGCCCAGGTGTCCTATAGACCAAAGCATTTATTCGGTATATGGCAAAAGACCCTAAGAAAGGGTATAAAACTTGAGGACGTGCATGACATACTGGGCGTTAGGGTTATAGTCAACACGGTTCAAGAGTGTTACCTTGTGCTGGGCATAGTCCATAGTGTATTCAAACCAGTCCCAGGAAAGTTTGATGACTATATATCTCTGCCTAAGCCAAACCTCTACCAGTCCTTGCATACTGCGGTTATAGGTCCGAAAGGTAGGATGGTGGAGGTGCAGATACGCACATGGGAGATGCACGAAAGGGCAGAGAAGGGTATCGCTGCGCACTGGGCTTATAAAGAAGGCAAAAGCGTAAAGGACGGTGGAGTGTATTCATGGCTGAAAAGCCTTGTGGAGAGCGTGCAGGGTAGCAAGAACCCTCAGGAGCTTTTGGAAAATCTCAAGCTGGAGTTATTTTCCGAGGAGGTTTTCGTTTTCACTCCAAAGGGAGACCTGCTGGTGCTTCCAAAGGGGGCAACGCCGGTAGACTTTGCCTACTACATACATACGGAGGTGGGTAACCACTGTGCTGGAGCAAAGGTAAACGGCAGGATTGTGCCACTTAACTATAGGCTTCAAAATGGAGACATGGTGGAGATTATCACGAACCCCAACAAAAAGCCTAACCAAGAATGGCTGAGCTTTGTGGTGACCTCAAAGGCAAAAAGCAAGATAAAGTCCGTGCTTAAGGAACTTGAAAGGGAAAGGTATGTTCAACTTGGGAGGGAAAGGCTTGAGCTGTATTCCCAAAAACTGGGGCTAGGCAGGGAGATGCTTTTAAAGAGGCTTATTGAGGAGACAGGAGCCAAAGGCGAGGAAGAGGTATACCTGCTTTTGGGAAGCGGTAAGCTTTCAAAGGAAAGGGTTTATTCCCTATTTAGAAAAACTCAGAAGGAAAAGCCTCAGGGGAAGGTAGAAGATGCCCTGCATATAGACGGGCTTGGGAAGGTGCTTCATGCCCTTGCGGAGTGCTGTAATCCCTTGCCGGGCGAAGAGGTCTACGGTGTTATATCAAAGGGTAAGGGGCTTGTGATACACTCAAAGGACTGCCCAAACCTGAACTATCTTCTTAAGATATCTCCAGAGAAGGTGGTAAAGGTCCTATGGGACAGGTCTCAGGGGCTTCACCCAGTAAGGATAAGACTTCTTGTAAAAGATAGGCTGGGCATACTGGGAGAGGTAACCACCGCCATAGGAAGGTTGGGTGCAAACATCACAGAGGCAAGAACAAAAAGCCTGCCCTCTGGTCAGGCCTTAATGGACTTTACATTGCAAGTGGAAAACTACCAGAGCTTTCTAAAGGTCAAGGAAGCACTAAGTGGTTTGGAAGGTGTGGAAAGCGTGCAGAGGTTAATGGGGTAGTTGAGATATAAAAAAAGCCCCCATGCGGGGGCATGAGTTTTATGCTGAGCGTCTTAGTCTTCTTACAAGTGCAAGGACTGGAGGCACAAGCCACCAAAGCATAGAAGCATCCGCAGTGCCACCCATTGAACATCCTCCAGCGACACCACCGATTTGACCAATGCCGAGTTGTGGTTGTGGTTGTGGTTGTGGTTGTGGTTGTGGTTGTGGTTGTGGTTGTCCACCATTTCCACCGTTTTGACCACCACCAGTTTGTCCGCCATTGTTACCAGATTGTGGTGGCTGAGAACCATACTCATAAGCTCCAATATCTACAGTGCCGTTCCATACTCTTTGGTTTCCATCCCTGTCTGTGCTTGGAAGTGAAGGAGCGTTATTACATCCTGCATCTATAGCAGGGGAGCCTGCCTGAAGACGCAGGTTTCCATTTTGTGGGTCTACAAATTTAGGGTCTGCTTGGATGTTGCCATAATTCCCGGTATTGGTGCATCCAATTGGTATACCCCTATTGTATTTTTCGGGTGCAGGTGCATAGATATAAACCTTTTCGGTCTCTGGTGCGGTAGAAAAGTTTATTGGAGTTGTCGTAACGCTAAACAGGTTATGGACAAGGTTAACAGAAGAAGCTATTTTATCCTTATTACCGTCGTTATACACATACAAATCATCTCCGCCATAATCAGTTGCATTTGCTGTATTGCTCCAGAGAATGTTGTTGTAAAAGTTTAAAGTTGCTGTGTTATTTTCTAAATATACATAAGCACCACCGCCATAATTATTAGCGTTATTATTACTGAGTGTGTTGTTTGTAAGAGTTATTGAACCAGAAACTGTACCCACGTAAGTACCACCACCATAGTTAGCAGTATTATTAATAAAAGCGTTGTTTGTAAAAAATATTGAACCAGAGAAAGTCTCCGCATAAGCACCACCGCCATAATTATTAGCGTTATTATTACTGAATGTGTTGTTTGTAAGAGTTATTGAACCAGGACTAGTCTTCACATAAACACCACCATACTCACTAGAGGTATTATTACTAAATATGTTGTTTATAAGAATTATTGAACCAAAGGAAGTCTCCACGTAAGCGCCACCACTTCTATAGTCAGCAGTATTATTACTAAATGTATTGTTTGTAAGATCTATTGAACCAGAGGAAGTCCACACATAAGCACCACCACCATAACCATCCCTAGCGGTATTACCACCAAACTTATTGTTTGTAAGGTTTATTTTACTGGAGAGAGAGCTCACGTAAGCACCACCTCCCCTCGCCATATGCCCATAATTAGACTGGTTACTGTTAAACGTGTTGTCTATAAGATTTATTAAACCATTCGAAGAAGAAACATAAGCACCACCGCCATCAAACTTAGAAATATTATTATTGAATGTATTGTTTGTAAGATCTATTGAACCAGAGGAAGTCTGCACATAAGCACCACCACCATAACCATCAGAACTATTGCTATTAAATGCACTGTTTTTAATAGTTATTTTAGCATTATTTGTAACAATGAAAAGTCCACCACCAGAATAGAAGAAAACTTTACCATTCTTGAAAGTTATACCATCTACGGTTATATCTCCACCTGTGTCATTAGAGCAATTGGATGTATCTATCTTGAGTATCCGAACAGAATTCCCTCCATCAAGGATTACACTTCCACCAACCGCTCTTATGGTGAGTTTTCTACCACATTCTGCAGAGTTTGAGGTGAAACTATAAGTAAGTGTTCTTGTTATGCTGTAAGTGCCAGCAGGTATACACACCACATCATCTTGCCCGTTTGCGCGTGCAGTGTTAAGAGCTGTTTGGATATCCGCATTGTCAATAGAGCCGTTGCCATTAGAGTCGGACACCGTTATGGTGCATTGTGCCTGTGCTGGCTTTAGGGCTTTTGGTCCGTCTCCGAAAAGGGCTGAGTAGGCTCAGTCAGAGCCTCCTCCACAACTTGCAATAAAGCCTGCCATTAGAGAAAGGATGAGGAAAAACAGCTTTTTCATTTTCCCACCTCCTCTAACATATCATAACCCAAGTTGCAAGTTATTATAAGGAGAAGGTAGAACAATACCGCAAGGAGTTCAGTTAGCTACTCAAAGACCTTATGCCTCAAGCTACAGTAAGGTGTTAGGAGTTGAATAGGCAAGAGGATATAGTCTCAGCTAATAATTCTTTTTGAGGGTATGTTATAAAGTATGGCAGAATTTACACAAATTTTGAAACAGTCCTCACTTTGCAGTCTATCTGTCTTATGTCAAGGACTTCATAGCTAAAGGTTAGGTTTTTGAGCTTTAGTTTTGACTTCATCCTTAGTTTTTTGTTTCCCACATAAACGAGAAATTGTCTTATGTTGTGGGTTTGGTATTTTTCTGCGATTAATGTATAATAGCGTAGCATTCTCCAAGGCATAGTAGGGTCGTTAAAGGATTGGGATTCCATATGCAGTATGCTTTCATCTTCAAGTTTTGCCAAGAAGTCTACCCTTAGCTCTGTGGATGGCAGGTTGGTAGGCAGTAGTTCCTTTATAGGTGCTGGCGAGAGAAGTTTACTGAACCTATAAGGGTCTTCTTCAAAAATATCTTTCAAAACTATGTCTTTTGAAGACACGAGGAGATTATAGCATAATCCTCTGTTATAAATTTTGGCTTTTTACCTTTTCTCGTTTCTACCTCAACTAAACTGGCAAAAGACCCAGCTCTGTGTCTTTGAAATTCAACCCCCTATAAACCTCAAAACCCATAGTGGAAAGTTATAGCAAAAGACATCAGGCACGCACCACAAGGCGGTGAGCCCTACCCACAAGGTCGGTAAACCTTTCTATAGACCTCTCTCTCATGTAGTCTTCTATGCCTTCTATGACCTTAAGGGGTGCATAGGGGTCAAAGAAGTTAGCGGTTCCCACTTGAATGCATACCGCACCTGCAAGGATATGTTGCAAAGCGGAATCCGTGTCGTATATGCCACCAACACCTATTATAGGGACAGAGTGTCCAAGCTCTGAAAAAACCTCCCAGACCATTCTTACCGCTATGGGAAGTATGGCAGGACCAGAGAGACCTCCCATAAGTGTAGAGAGCTCAGGTCTTTGGCTTTTTGTGTCTATTTTCATACCAAGAAGGGTGTTTATGAGAACGAGCCCATCCGCACCCGCATCTGTGCAAACCTTGGCAAAGCCCTTTATATCTCCCGTATTGGGTGAGAGTTTTACAAGCACTGGCTTTTTTACCTTAGCTTTTACCCTTTCCACAAGCCTTGAGAGCACTA